>JAQGHA010000008.1 GCA_028289065.1 Candidatus Saccharimonadota bacterium | reverse complement strand
CGCCTTACTGATTGTCCGTATGAAAGCAAAGCGCCTCTACGTCGATAAGATGTGAGGCGCTTTTGCTTTTTGGTAGAAAACGTATTGTTATTGCATTCGTTCAACGGCGTCAGAAGCACGGTTCGCGGTGCTTTGAGCTTCACCGGCTTTATCAAGGGCCATAATCGAAAGTGTTAAAGCTACAACTGCCCCGAGTAATGCTAAAGTTGAAAGTAATTTTGCAACTTTAGAATCGGAGTGAGCTTCGTGGACGTCTTTTCGTAGTTCGTTTGTGCTGGTATTTTGGTTGTAATCATCTGCCATAATTAATCTCCTTATTACTATCGTACGAATAAGTATGGCCGAGTATCTGAATAAAATATGTTAAATTTTTTACTTATTATTAAAAAATGGGCATATTTTAAGTCTACTCAAAGCTTTTTGGCAATTCCATTTATGCTTGCGTATAAAGCCATTATTTGTAATAACTTAGTTACCGGACTTCTACGAAAGGTGTACATAATGCTTGAAAAAAATGGTCGCCGATTGGTTGTTGAGCTGACTGCGGACGAAGCGCAGGAGTTCATGCAGCTTGCAAGAACCGATGACCCGAACTTCCTTGATGGTATTGCCAAATCTCTCATCCTGGGGGCTGGTGATGTTGTCGACCCTCAGAGCGTACTTGAAGACCTCGAGTTGATGTACAACATGAGGTCTTACGGTCTGAGTAACCGGCTGCCTGTCATGCAAGAGTGGGCTGATGCGCTTTCGTTCACCCGCGAACAGCTGAGTCTCGGACCTGTGAAGGAGATCATTGAGTCTTGGGCTCGTTTCTTCGAAAAGGACATCAAGGAGATTGCTGATGCGCGCTGGACGGTGTTTACCGACCAGGTGTGGTGGTATCAGACCAACGCCCGGGTGACGAGCCTGCTGGAGATCCTTCGAGAGAACATTCTGGAGAAGCTCAAGTAGTCGTTCACGCTCCACTAATCCGCATAAGCACTAAGCTTCTGCGTTGATACGTGGGGCTTTTTGCTTTTTATGCCTATGAAGTTTTTAAAATCACTAACACACTTTAGCTTGTCAAACGGTGGTGAAAAGGGTATAATCTACCAAGTTACCTACATGTATGTGGGTCAGTAGCTCAGCTGGTTAGAGCGTCTGCCTCTTAAGCAGAATGTCGTGGGTTCAAGTCCCACCTGACCCTCCAAGAAAAAATACCGTTCGGCTGAACGGTATTTTTTTAGGCTATATATCCTTTACTTATTATACAAAAATGATATAATATATTACTTAAGGATTAAGTCTTTATTTTTGTTATGACTACCGAGAATTTATATAATTTAGCAGAAGCTGGAAAATTAGGTCGAAGCCTTAATTTTGAAGGTTACTGTTTGAGTGCTGCAATTGACAGTTGCTTTAACAACCATAGCGTACCCTTAGAAGTTTATGAAGCAAATCAGCTCGCTGTAACTGAAAATGAAATAGGGAATGAGGGTATTGCGACAGATACATTCTATCAACTACTTGGCCGACTGGCATTTAAAGACGGTAGTCCAGAAGCTTTTATGGCCGTGCCCTATTACCTTACTAATCTAGAAGAATTGCAGACTGATCTTTCTGAACTCAGAGGTAATGCAACAATATTACTTGATACACACAACGGTGCGCATAGTGTCGGTCTTAAACCGGTAGGCAATAATTATGATGATTGGCAAATTGTTGGAACGCATCAAATCGTAGCAGCGGCAGTTGAAGGCGAGGCCTTGGACGTTCAAGGTATGATTACGCCAGAAATTATGAAAACGGAACAAGTTTAGGAATATCTGTTGGAGAACAATGCGACGGATGCAGAGCAACAAACAGCTTTGATTTTTCCACCCGAACCACTTTAATTATCTAGCCAAAGAGCGAGCAGTTGAGGCTTTATCGTTCCATTTTGATTTATCAACAGCCAGCCAGATATACCAGACGATTGGAAGGAAAACGCCAAGTACAATAAAAGCGTCGTCTTTTCCTAGCTTTTTACCAATATGGTACATAGCAATCCAGATATAAACCGCAGATACGATATTAACAATTGGGATAATCGAAAGCGCAGACCAATATCCTGGTTGACCACCAATTTCTAGCATTTTCCAGGTATTGTAAAACGGCACCCAGGCAATCCATGGTTTAACGCCAGCTTTCTTAAAAATTTGCATCATGCAAAACGAGAGCACGACATAAATAATAAGTGTAAAGAACATAATGATGACGGAAGCTACTAATATAGTGCCAGCTATTGCAACGGCTTCGGCTTCAGTAAGGCTTGAATTTCCATTCGAATAGTATTGTGAAGACTGCGCAAAGTTGGAAAGTATACTCATAATGGTTTTATTGTAGCACGGCATTTGTTACCCTTAGAGTATATGAGAATTCTTGATGGACGCGAATTAGCCGATTACGTAAAAGAGCGTCAAGCTAAGCAGGTGCGCAATTTGCGGCAAACCTGGAAAACATTTCCGAAACTGGCGATAGTAATCGCAAAAGAGGACGACGTCATTGATACGTTTGTTCGACTTAAGCAAAGCTACGGCGAAGATATTCTGATTGATGTTGAAGTTATCCGAGTAAAGCAGTCGGAAGTGGGCGAGACGGTGAAAAGGCTAAATGATGATGATTCCGTACAAGGAATTATTATTCAACTTCCACTGGCAGACCCAACTCAAACAGATGAGTTAGTAGGCCTTATTAAACCGGAAAAAGATGTCGATGGACTTGGTACGAGTGGAACGTTTATATCAGCAACGGCAACAGCTATCGATTGGCTACTGGCGGGCTATAACGTTACTCTGAAAGATCGGGTAATTGCTATCGTCGGTCAAGGCCGCTTAGTTGGTGCACCGCTTGCCGATTTATGGAGTCGAGCCGGCTTAAATGTAGTTACCTATGACGACACAGTCGTTGATCTACAATCAGAACTCCGAAAAGCTGATG
>JAQGHA010000005.1:0-25000 GCA_028289065.1 Candidatus Saccharimonadota bacterium | reverse complement strand
TGCTTAACCAAGTCGTTTCCGATAGCGGAAGTGCCCTCAGTGCGCCGCTTACTTATAAACTGACTACTTCTGGCGGCCCTAAAGTAGCCGGCGTTTCAGTCGGTTCCAGTGGCGTGCCACAAACGGCTAAAGTAACTATCACTTTCGATCAGCCAATCGCTGAATCAGTTGATATTACAAAGGTCGCCCGCTTAGCAGGCGTTAACGGAAGTGTTACGAAAATATCAAGCACCCAATTGTCGGTAAATATTAGCAACGCCCCACTTTGTGCCGCCTTTACCCTTACTGTCGATAAAGGCATCGCCAGTGGCAGCAACAAAGAGATCTCCGAAGAAGCCTGGATTTTTAAATCACGAATTATTTGTGGCTCATCAAGCGTTATTGGGTACTCTGTTAAAGGCCGGCCAATCATTGCCTATTACTTCGGTAGTGGTAGCTCAACGGTCTTATATACAGGCGGTATGCATGGCTCCGAACGCAGCGGTACAACAACCATGCAAGCTTGGGTAACCTACCTTCAAGCCCACGCCGCTGAGGTAATTCCAGCAGGCAAGCGGGTAGTCGTGGTTCCTAATACCAATCCAGATGGTATCGCCGCTAACACCCGCTACAATGCTAATAATGTAAATATTGGCCGCAACTTCGCTACGGCTAACTGGAAAGCCGACATCGAAACATCATCTGGTGTGCAAAAAAATGGCGGTGGTACCAGCCCAACGTCTGAACCTGAATCAAAGGCCTTGGCGGCACTCACACGCCAGTTACGACCACGTTTAGAGATATCATTCCACTCACAAGGCCGTTTAGTCGGTGCAAATAAGTTTGGTGATTCGGTCGCTATTGGTGATATTTACGCCAAAATGGTGGGCTATAAAACCATGTTCTATGACGCCGAGGGGGTGATGGGCTACCCAATGACCGGTGAGTACGAGGACTGGATGGGTGAATCGATGAACATCCCAGCTATCTTAATTGAACTTCCTTCGGCATCAGGTAATTACCTGAACACTCAGCAAGCCGCCCTGATCCGCATGCTTTCGGTGTAGTATGATAAGTATATGAAAGTAAAAGGGAAATCCCGGCGTCACCGCGCCGGTAAATTGGGGATACTTTGTTTTGGCTTGGTGCTGGCTACAGCAGTGGCTGTAAGTGGCTATTGGGCGTATCAAGAGGGTGAAATTGCCGAGAAACAGCAACAAACCGATAAAATTATTAAGCAAGCCAACGCGCGCCTAGCTGCAATCGAAGCCAAGAAAAAAGAGCCGGTGTATATTACTTTGCCCGGCGCTGAAAAGTTTCAAGTGCCAGCCGAAAATTATGAAGAGCCCAATAACATCTGGACCCTCGTCAGCAAGGCCCGGGCCATAGGTGTTGAATACGTTCCGTCAGAACTGGTAACCCCGTCTGTATCGAGCCATCCGGGTACAGTGGCCAGCGAGAAGAAGGTGCGTAAAATTATCGACGAACCGCTGACCCAACTGTTTGCCGCCGCTCAAAAAGAAGGGCATTCGTTAATGATAGGCAGTGCCTACCGTTCGGCTGCTTACCAAGAGCAGTTGTTCGCCACCTATGTTTCGCGGGTTGGATACGAACAAGCTGATAAATATAGCGCCCACCCCGGTTTTAGCGAACACCAAACCGGTTTAGCGGTTGATTTAAGTACCACTTCACAACAATGCTACCTCTCGGAATGCTTTATTGGCACGGCTGACGGCCAGTGGTTGGCTGAAAATGCCTATAAATTTGGCTTTAATCTACGATATCCAAAGGGTAAAGAGGCGATAACGGGCTATAACTTTGAGCCTTGGCATTATCGCTATGTTGGCGTAGCCTTGGCGACGGCGCTCCATGAAAGTGGCTTAACGCTTGATGAGGCTTGGCCATACATGGAAACGGCTCTTCAGACGCTCCGTAGCAACCGCGCCGTTCAATAGTTGACCATTTAGTCAGATATATAAAAAAACGACCTATCTCGCAGATAAGGTCGTTTTTTATTGGCTTCGAATCTTTTTGTTTTTTGAAAGATTCAAACAGGTGCGTATTTATAATATCGCACAGCAAGTATATGTGCAACGGTAGCATAAACATTTTTTGCACATTTCCGCAACGTATATTATGTAACATAAAAAAGCTTGTGTAAAACTTGACATAAAGCATAAGCTATGCTAAGATATAAACATACACAACGCGAGGTTATATCGTATGTGAGGTATAAATGAGGGTTTCCACGTCGAAAGACTAGTGGAAATCTTTTTAATTTAAGTGGAAAACACCGCTCAGCGGTGGGAAAAGGACATATTTACTATGGCTGGAACAAAAGCTGGTGGCATCAAAGCCGCACAAAAGAACCTAGAACGCGATCCTGCTTTCTACGCAAAAATCGGTAAAAAGGGTGGAGAACGTGGTCACACTGGTGGCTTCGCCGCTAACCCTGAACTGGCTCGTATCGCAGGTGCTAAAGGTGGACGTATCTCACGTCGCCGTAAAACAGCTGCTTAATTAAGCGCTGAAATTAAAAAACTCCCGTTTTATAGCGGGAGTTTTTTATTGTGTTTTTACTTTGTAGCGGCGTAGTTCACAGATACGAGCTTCGTTGACGCGCCATTCGGCGTTACAGGCAGGGCAGGTGTAAGTTTCTTTACCCGACTGATAGCCGGTGGCGGAACAGTTCACGCAGCTACTACGGGAGTGCAGCCAATCTCGGTAGGTATCAAGGTGATCCTCGGCAACAGCGTCATTAATAGGGAAGTGATACAGTTCGGCGAGTTCTTTAGCTTTATCCCAAGCGGCGGCTTCCATGGCGAGAAGTTCGATATCGCGCTTATATTCACGGTGTTGAAGTAGCCCATGGGACACTTCGTGTAGCAGCAAGGCCTTAGATTGCGGGCCATCGTTTACATAAAAAACAGTTTTAAGGTCTGGGTCCCATAGGAATGTATCGCCGGGGATAAAGAATATATCCGGATAATCGGTTTTTAGCTTATGCAGCAGAGATGATGTCGAGCGCATAGTAATAGCATCCATAAATAACAGCTTGTTCAGGGTGGGCAGCTTGGTAGAACTTAGGTAGTTCAATATGGTCCGGTAATTTTTCGCGGAGGATAGCTTTTAAATCAGTGCCATATTGGTCGAAATAGGTGCCAATGCTGCCGCCAATAATAATGCAATCTGGCTGCAAAATCGGAATAACCGCCAAGAAGCCTCGGCTAATCCGGTCGGCAATTTGGTGCCAGGTGCGCTTGCTTTTAATGTCTTTAGCGAACTTTCCGTAAGTGTTGTAGATGGCCTTACCAGACGCAAAGCTTTCCCATTCACGTACAATGCCGTCGAACTCAATTAAAGCCCGGCCAGCTTCGCTATAACGAAGGGCTGGATCAATTTTACCCTCGGTAATAATACCGCTGCCAATACCGGTGCTAATAGTGACGTATAACGAACATTCGGGTACTGGTTTTAAACGTCGGGTCTCGGCGAGGCCGGCTAAGTTAGCGTCATTATCGATGTAAAGGGGTGCTCCACCTAAAATTCCTTTTAGTTCACTGGCGACATCAAAGTTTTTCCACTTCAAGTTGTTACACCATACCGCTACGCCATTTTTTACCGTACCGGGGATGCCAATCACAACCGCGTCAACCTTCCGCTCGCCAAACAAAATATCGAGGTGATATTTTAATTGTTCAATATATTCAGAGGTTTTTTGCGGGGTAGGGAATTTGTACTCAGTCGTAATTTTACCGGCCTCAGTATAGCCAGCTATTAACGTTTTTGTTCCCCCAGTGTCCACCGCAACTATCATGGATTCAGTTTAGCATGCCGCTCTATCCAAAAGAAGCATATCGCCGCTTTTCACAGACGGCTTCGCGCCGGGTTCAATTGGAGCCTCTGCGCCCAATTTCACTCGGGCGGGGGCTTTGCTTGGCACTAGGGTAAGCATGCAGTACAATAAAGCTATTAAAGGGAGAAGTACCATGGCGATACGACAAGTAACGCGAGCGGGTGTGGGGCTCGTGGTGGGAATCATAATTTTAGGACTGCTAGTATTTGGCGGCCTATGGTTAATGCGCGAACGCGGCGAGCAAGCGCGCCGAACAGAGGCAATTAATATTGCTAACGAGCAGCTGAAGGCTGAAAGTGAACGCGAGGTAGCAATTGATACCGATAAAGACGAAGAGTCTGAGCAATCAAATAATGCACCTACAACTACTGAAGCGGCAACACCAGCGCCATCAGCAGCGGCGGAACTTCCGCAAACAGGTCCAGAGGCAATTTCATTTATCGGTATCGGGCTACTAAGCTTCGCGGCGCTATCATTTGTGCGGTCTCGAAAACAACTATTCAATCAATAACCGGCATTCCGTCAGCTTTTGACTTATCTCTGTTTCTGAGGTAAAATAAGGGTAATCGATGAGGTGTTTCGAATAACCCTGTGTTATTTGTGCGCCTCCGAAATATATTTTAAGAAGGGAGTCTGAATAAGACTTATGGCTACAGCCGCAACAATAACTATGGATGAGTTACTCGCAATCGAAGATGCGAGTGTAAAGCAAGCAACTCAAGGAGAGGTAATCGACGGAAAAGTGCTAATCGTAAAGAAGCACGAAATCCTCGTTGACCTAGGTCCTCAAGGTGTTGGTCTCGTACCACGCCGCGAAGTTGGATACTCACGTGCACTAAACGTAGGTGATGAAGTAACAGCAAGTGTTGTCGACACAGAACTCGACAATGGCTACGTATTACTCTCACTCCGAAAAGCCGCTAAAGACAAGGGCTGGGACGAAGTTATCGCTATGATGGAAAGTGGTAACATTATCGACGTAACTCCATACGACGCCAACCGTGGTGGTCTACTGGTTGAATACGAAGGTGTTCGCGGGTTCCTACCTGTTTCACAACTATCAGCTGAACACTACCCTCGTGTAGGTAGCAGCGATAAAGACGAAATTCTACAGCGATTGAACGCGCTTATCAACCAAGTGTTGAAAGTACGTATCCTTGATGCTGATCGAAAAGCTAACAAGCTTATCTTCTCTGAAAAAGAAGCTGTTAAAGAAGGCCTTGCAGCCCGATTTGAGAAACTTACTATTGGTGACACAGTTAAGGGTGTTGCAACTGGTGTAGTTGACTACGGTATCTTTGTAAACGTTGAAGGTATTGAAGGTTTAGTTCACATTAGCGAAATTAGCTGGGAACGTGTCAACAATCCTGGTGATTACGTAAAGGTTGGCCAGACTATCGAAGCGAAAATTATTGCTATCGATAAAGAACGCCTCAGCCTTTCGATGAAACAACTTAGTGAAGACCCATGGTTAAGCGAAGTTGAACAATTCAAGAGTGGTGAAACTGTTGAAGGTACTGTAACTCGTATCACACCGTTTGGTGCCTTTGTGCAAATTAGCTCTGCCGTTGAAGCCCTGGTTCACGTAAGCGAACTTGGTGATGGCGATAGCGCTGACCCTGAAAAGGTGTTCACCTTAAACGAGCGTAAATCATTCGTTGTCCTCGACATCGAAAAAGATAATCGCAAAATTTCACTTGGTCTACCAGGTGCAACTAAAAAAACTAAGTAGTTACAGTTTCTAAACTGTAACGTTCCGAAGGGGAATATACTATGGCAGAAAAAGTCCTATCTATTGCAGATTCGATTACCGTTGGTGAACTTGCTGAAGTGCTGAACCTTTCGGTAACAACCTTAGTTGGTGAGCTGTTTAAAAACGGTATCGCCGCAACTATCAACCAACGTATCGATTTTGAAACCGCCACAATTATTGTTGAGGAATTAGGAATCGACGTTGAGCTTGAGAAAAAAGAAACCACCGTCACGACTGAACGCCGAGTTCACGAACTCAGTGCCAAAGCCGTCGAACGTCCACCAATCGTAGCCGTTATGGGTCACGTTGACCACGGAAAAACCAGCCTTTTGGACGCCATTTTGGGCCAAAAGGTGGTTGATGGTGAAGCTGGTGGTATCACCCAGCACATTAGTGCCTACCAAACTGTTCGTAAAGACCGCACAATCACCTTGCTTGATACACCGGGCCACGAAGCTTTCGCAGCCCTCCGTCAGCACGGTGCGACTCTTACGGACGTTGTTATTATCGTTGTTGCCGCTGACGACGGTGTGAAACCTCAAACTATTGAGGCGATTCGCTTCGCACGTACAGCTAATGCAAAAATCGTGGTAGCTATTAATAAAATTGATAAAGAAGCCGCTAATGCGCAACTCGTAAAAACTCAACTAGCCACTGAACACAATTTGAACCCAGAAGAATGGGGTGGTGACGTTGTGATGGTTGAAGTGAGTGCTAAAACTGGTGTTGGTATCGACAAGCTCCTTGATATGGTGCTACTTGTAGCCGATATTGAAGAGCTGAAAGCTGATATTGACGTTCCCGCTGAAGGTTTAGTTATTGAGTCACACATGGAAACTGGTCGTGGTGCGGTTGTTGGTTTGCTGGTTGAACAAGGTGCGTTAACACCTAGTTCATTCTTAGTAGCCGGTACTGCCTACGGTAAAATCCGAACTCTTCAAGACTTCTCTGGTAAAACTATTAAAACCGCTGGTCCATCTACACCAGTAACCGTTTCTGGCTTCAAAGAATTACCACAATTTGGTGACATTTTCGAAGTTGTTAAAAGCGAAAAAGAAGCCAAGGCAAAAGCCAGTGTTGTTCGTATTGAACGCGAGCAAAACGCTGCTAGTACCAATGTTACTGGTGCCGATATGCTCCGTTTAATGACTCAAAAAGCTGAAGCATCTGACTTCAACGTTATTATTAAAGCCGACGTTCAAGGTTCGTTGACATCTGTAATCGACAGCCTTAAAACCATTGATACTGGTGGGGAAGTGAACCTACACGTTATTAGTAGCGGTGTTGGTAACATGACCGAAAATGATATTCGTTTAGTCGCCGGTTCAAACACAGTTATTTACGGTTTCAACGTTGATTTACCTCCGGCTGTGAAGCAACTCGCCACCCGTGAACGGGCTGAAGTGCGCCTATATCGTGTGATTTACGAATTGCTCGATGATGCCCGGCTTTCTATGGAGAAATTACTGGCTCCCGAAATAGTTGAAACCCAAATTGGTACCCTCGAAATTAAGGGAGTCTTTAGAACCATGAAAGATGAAATCATCGCTGGTGGTTTAGTGAAAAGTGGTAAGGTTGTACCGAATGTTTTGGTGCGCATGACCCGTGGTAAGGGTCAGACCCTCGAAGTTCTTGGTGAAGCTGAAATTACTAACCTGCAACGTGAAAAAATCGAATCAAAAGAAGTATTCGAAGGCGACATGTGTGGACTCAGTTTGAAGACTCACAAAAAGGTGATGCTCGAAATTGGCGACAAGCTAGAATTCTTTACACGACAAGTGGTTGAACGCCATTTATAGTCGTTCGTTAAGCTGAGCAAACGCTCACTGGTGACACTCTATAGAAAAAGCTTGTGGTAACACGAGCTTTTTGTTATATTAAGGCCAAACGTAGCCACAAAAACAAAAAAAGGACATAACCATGTCACGAGAAACAATAGAGCCGGAACTAATATTACCAGATGAAAAACTTGTCGAACTTGGGCAAGACTTAGAGACGAGTCGCCAAGAGGAGTTTGAACAAACTCAACAGTTAAGCCCCGACGAGGCCAAAGAAAAATTCAATGTCATATATGCTCAAGTAGCTTCGTTGTATGAAAAAGCCCAAGCCAAGGAGCAAGAACTTGTACCCTTGGCAAGAATGGCCGGAAGTGAATACATTCCAGTAGCCGACGCTTCGGTAGTGGAAGTACCAGTGGTTCCCGAAGCACCAGTTGTGGCTAAAAAATTGTCTCGTCCTACTAAAATACTTCTAGCAAAATACGACAAGCTAGAAGTAGTTGAAGTACCCAAAACCCAGCATCCGCTTGAAATGGGACAAGTTATTCTTCACGCTGCCCAAGATCGAGACAAGGTGGCCGAGCGCGCCTTCGCAAGCCCTACGTTTGATACAAGAGAGCACCGACGCGCCTCTTCACTATCACCAGAGACTCTCCATGCCGGTGAAATGCATCATGATACACCAAAGCCCTCGCTTACTGTTGAAAACCGTACAAAACCTCAACCGAAAACTGGTTGGGATGCTGTTAAGGAAGACCTTGCCAATATTGGTAAGAAAGTAGAGAATACTTTACCGTGGCTTAAAGACGATGTTGAACCAGTAGAGCTCCATGTTCCTGGCGTGGTTTTGAACGCCGAAAAGGAAGCTCAAAAGCCTGTTGAAGCTACTGAACGCACCGATGGCTATTATTTTAATGATAAAAAAGTCAGCGTCAGCCGAACCCATACGACCCCTGAGGGTAATGAATTGTCACTAGAAGTAGTTGATGACGAAGGAAACGTTAATACCGTTCCCGAAAGCCAGCTTGAGATTTGGCTAAACGGTGTAAAGAAGACCAAGGCGGACTTTGAACCTAAGCCGGGTACAGAAGTTGAACTTTACCGGCCTACAAGCCAAGTAGTTGAAGTATATAAACCAGTAGTTGAAGCCTATAAAGGTGACGAAAAACCAGAAGAGGTTAAGACGTGGTTTGCTCAAAAACGTGAACAGTACGGTGTTCATTTTTGGAATGCTGTCTGGAAAGTGAAAGACTTCGCATCAGATAAATACAGTTCTCTTCTGAACAATGGTGTTGAAGAGGGTATGGGCGAAAAAGAAATTGAAGATAAACGCAAGCATAACAGAATCATTATGATTGCAGGTGCAGCTGCGCTCGGTAGTCTTGTAGTTGGCGGCCTGGCAGCAGCAGGTGTTGTGATTTCTCAACATGCTGGTGATGTATCTGGCAGCGGTTTGGAAAATAACTTCGACACAGGATCAAAGGGTAGTTCAGCTATGCCGGAAGATATGAGAAACTTGTTGAATAATGACGTTGGGGACAGCGCAGCCAACAGTATTCCAGGTGTCGAACCAGGTATACCGAGATTTGTACCATTCTCTAACCCCACCTATAACGTTCCTCATGCAGAGGGTGGATTAAGTCTGTTTGAAAAATTAAATATAGACCCACAAAAATGGACTACCAATGAAGACTTCATTCTTAAGCATTTCGAAGCTACAGGTGATGTCAAGAACGTACCAGGAAAAGGTTTAGAACTCGCACACTCCGGTTGGCTTTCTTCAGACTTCCAATTTTTTATTGAATCATTAAGATAGGTGAATAATATGTATCAAGAAGAACAACTCATTGAACAACTCGGTGTCGGAAATTTACCGAAAGAACGTCAAGCTGAAATCCTTGCACAACTTAATTATAAAATTGGCGAAGCGTTGACAGCTGAGTACAGCGAGCAGCAAATAAATGAATACGAAGCTATTATTAACGACGACCATGATGTCATCGATGCTTGGTTAAGCCAAAACGTACCAGATTACAAAGATTCGCCAGTCTACCAAGAGTTAGCCTCTGGCTACGACTCTGACCCAGAGCATATTAACCCAGCTAAAGTGTTTGCATCGCTGGCTTGGACACAGGTGAATAGCCCGAACGCTCAAGATACTGTAGCTAAGGTAATCGATCAGTATAGACAAGAACTTGCTACCCAGGCTTAACCCTTGTAGCATGTATCTGTTATAATAAGTGTAATTAACGGAGTATAGTGATGTTTCAACTTGATGACCAGTTCTTAGTAGATATCGGCCTAGCCGACCTTCCAGATGACCAAAAGAAACCTTTTCTTCAACATGTCTACGACCAGCTTGAATACCGCGTGGGTGTTCGACTTAGCGAAGGTATGAGCGATGCGCAACTTGAAGAGTTCGAAGCTATTATCGACCGCAAAGAAGATGTAGTAAACAGCTGGATTCAAACAAACGCCCCCGGCTATGCAGCCGAAGAGGTATTCCAAAAGATTCAACAAGCCAGCGGGCTCGCAGCTGATAACCCAGCCCTCAAAGCTGAGTATGCGGCTACAAAATGGCTTGAAGTAAACCGGCCTGATTATCGAGACGTCGTAGCGAAAACTCTAGAAGAGTTGAAGTCTGAAATTAATAGCAACCGTGATGCTATTCTTGGAAGCAGCAATGCTGCTAACAATGACGAGCCAGCAGCTGCCGACCCTAATCAACCAGCAGCGTAGCCGTTTAAGAAGGCTTTAGTGTCCATTACTCGGCCGCTAGGGCCTATCAGTTCGTCGATGCTTAAGAACTGACCATCATTGCACTGAACGTCTAATACGCTGCTACCAGCAGTAGTAATATGAGCCTTAGTAATAACAACAGAGTGACCAGCAATGGTTGCTTTTGTTTTAGGGTAGGCACGGAACGCCCGAATTTGGCGTTCAGCTTGCTCGGCGGTTACAGTTTCAGGGGTAAGGACGCCATCTTCTTTGCGCAACAGCTTGCAATAGCTGGCGCTGGCATCGTTTTGGGCTTGCGGTTGCAGGCTTCCATTCATAATACTTGGCAAAATAGTTGTTAGCTCTTGAGCCCCGAGTGCCGCCAGCTTCGCTTCAAGTTCTGGAGCGGTTTCGGTATCATCTAACGAGAAGAAAACCTGTTTATATACTGGCCCGGCATCCATGGCAGCCGATAGCTGCATAATGCTGACTCCGGTTTCGGTATCGCCGTATAAAATAGCCGATTCAACCGGTGACGGGCCACGATATTTAGGCAATAGGGAAGGGTGAACATTAATAATACCCGGTTCAAACAAATCGATAATAGACTGTGGAATAATTTTGCCGTAGCTTACGAGTACGCCAATTGGTGTTTCGCCTAAGCTCTTGATTGAATCGGCAATTTCATCCATTTTCAGCGGTTGCCATACAGGAATGTTATTTTCGAGTGCAATTTGCTTCACTAATGACGGTTGCACCTCACGGCCACGGCCCTTGCGACTATCTGGTTTGGTAACGACCGCAACAACGGTAAAGCCGTGCTCAATCAGCTCGCGCAGGCTAACGGCACTGAATTCATCAGTCCCAAAGAATACTATTGTCTTTAATGTGGGTGTCATAGTCTAGTGGCTCCAATTCGCCTTTGTCGTCGAGAGTGTAAAAGGCTTTCGGCGCGTCTTTAATGTGGTCAATAAATACAATGCCGTTGGTATGGTCAATCTCGTGTTGAATGACCCGTGCTAAGAAGCCGTCGGCTTTAAAGCGGACTTCTTGGCCCTCGTGGTTAATAGCTTTAACCCGAATTTTACTGTAGCGCGGCACGTGGCCGTAAATATCACGTACGCTGAGGCAGCCTTCGTAATCTTCGACTAATTTACCTTCGTATTTAACAATTTCTGGGTTAATTAAAGCGGTAAATTCGTTGGAATCCTTGTTATCGAAGTCGCTGCGTATAATCACAACCTTGAACATTGAATCGATTTGCACAGCTGCAAGGGCGGCACTAATTTCATGGGGACGAGACGCTTCCCAGTCGAGAGCCGCAGCTGTCATATCATCGATAAGCTTTAATAGTGTCGCATCGTCAGTCGTGGTAACTTTAGCAGACTTCTCGCGAAGGTGAGGGTTTGGAAGGATGATGATGTCTTCTTTTTTCATTAACAATAGTATATCAGAGGTGGGGGAGGGTGGCTAGGGGCTGGGTTTAAGGTTTCACTCAGACGGCTTCACGCCACATTCAATAAGGGTCTCAACGCCTTATTTCATTTGGGTTGCAGAGGTCGTTCGTGAAACCTTAAACCCAGCCCCTAGCCAGCCCTTGGATATGCGAATTTTGGAAAGCAAAAGCCCCACGTTCTCGACGTGGAGCTGTGCTCGACACGGAGGTCGCGGGGTTAGGGGAGGGTGAAGCCGGTGATGAGTCCGACTTCGAAGTGCTTCGTGTCGAAGGGAGTCATTGGGGTGACTTGTAGGACTTTTCCGACCTCCAGGCAGGGCTTGTTGTTGTACGTCGACTGCGCCAGAACCGCTACGGTTTCCGGCTGATCCGCGCCGAAGTACTCGGCGATACTTGAGCCGGTTGCTGGCGGTAAGTCGTGAACCTGTGCTTCCAGGTTGCACTTCAACGACGAGAAGATGTCGAAGGATGGATGCCAGTCGGTGCGCGTGCGTTCACCCGTCTCCACCTTTACGGACGACCCATCTTCGAGATGGACGAAGGCCTCTCCTTCGTCGTGTAGAACGAGGAGTAGGTCCTGAAACAGCTTTGTGAAGGGCATTGCCCACCACCTTTCATGTAGGAGAACGAGGGACAATGATGATAAGTATGAGATAAAAGCTGCACGTATGCAATCATAAGCCGTTAAAGCAGGCTCGATGGGTCGAGGTCGTATTGCCAGTGGGTTGGGGGGACGTATTTAATAACGTCGGCCAAGGCTTCGCGACGGGTGCTTTTTAAGACTAATTGCCAGCGGTAGGTATCATGTTGGCGCTCGTAGAAGGCGGGTGTCGGGCCAAGCACTTCGATAGTCGAAGGAACGGTCGATTTAAGCGTTACCGATAGTTGTTTAGCGGCTTTCACAGCGCTGGCTTCGGTTTTATACACATCCGTTAGCTGTAGTAAGAAGCGGAACGGCGGGAAGCCGGCTTTTTTGCGTTCGGCTAAAGCATATTGGTAAAAACCTTCATAATCTTGTTTCAAACCAAACTGAACAACCGGATGGGTTGGTTGGTATGATTGCACGATGGTTTGGGTATCGCGTTCATCGCGACCGACCCGACCAACAACTTGAGCTAATAGTTGAAAAGCGCGCTCAGCGGCGGTGTAGTCGGGGAGTGCCAAGCCACTATCGGCTTGGATGACACCAACGGTGTGTAGCTTTGGTAAGTCGAGGCCTTTGGCGACAACTTGTGTTCCGATCGCGATATTGATTTCGCCTGAATACAATTCTTTGTACCGTTCGTTGACTGTATCGGCGTTGGCGTTGTCGCCGTCGAAACGGGCGACGATGGTTTTAGGAAATAGCCGGTTTAGCTCTGATTCAATTAGCTTTGTACCAATGCCTTTATGAATAATATCGGCCGAGTTACATACCGGGCAAGAGGTTGGAACCTTCTGTTTAATGTCGCAAATATGGCACGACATTGTGTAGGTATCGGCATGTAATACCAGGGGTACGAAGCAGCGTGGGCACTGGGCGCTCCAGCCGCAATTTTCACATAAAGTAGTGCTAGCGCTGCCGCGGCGGTTATGGAAAATAAGGGTTTGTTTGCCCGTAGCAATATTTTGTTCAATGGCCTCTAAGAGCTTATTAGAAAAGAAGCGGTGTTTGGTAAAATTCTGGCGTTTGGTCATATCAACCAGCTCAACTGCAGATGCTTTGGCATTGCTGCGGGCGGATTTATCCAACCGAACAATTAAAGAGTTGTTCGATTCTGCAATGTAGCGATCGGTAATTAGTGGGGTAGCGCTCCCAAATACAACCCGGGCTTCACACAGCTTTCCAAGTACACTCGCAGCCCGTAGGGCGGAGTAGCGCGGTGCTTGCTCTTGTTTATAGCTCGGCTCATGGGCCTCATCAACAATAATTGCCCCTAAATGCGGCACAGGCATAAATAAAGCCGAGCGTGGGCCGATTACTAGCACTGGTTGAGTCGCTTCTAAAGCCTGCTTCCAAGCCAAATGGCGAGTAGCTTCGGTCATGTGCGAGTGGGTCACAATGAGGCTAGGGAAGTCGTGGGTAAATTCATCAATGATCTGGCTGGTGAGGCTAATTTCCGGTACTAAAACAATCACCGAACGGCCGCTGGCAATGGTTTGGCGAGCCAGCTCTTTATATACCTCGGTCTTGCCAGAACCAGTCACGCCCTGTAGTAAAACGGTGCCAGTGGGTTGCGCCATAATAGAGGTCACTGCTTGCGTTTGCTCAGGATTGAGTACAATTTGTGTTCGGTCTCGGAAGCTGGTTTTTTCGAGCCGTTCTTGTGCCCGACGCTTGGTTGTAAGCCCGCGCGGAAGCACGGTTTGTAAAACGGTCGCTAGGGGAGTGCGATAATACTCGGCCAGCCACAACGACAGCCCAATCAAGCTTTCGGGCAGTGGCAAATCTTCAATTACATCGCCCATTGGCTTAGTTGCATATGCCGGCTTGCTGACAGTCTTCACGACCACGCCAATTGAATGCTGCTTGCCGATGGGAATCGTCACTAGCGTCCCTACTTTAAGAGGAGTTTCCGATTCATACGTAAAAGTAGCCTGATCGGCACGAACAATCCGCGTCGGAGCCACTTCGTAGTAATTCATGTGTCTATTATAACAGGGGAGCGTTTGGACTACTGGTTCCTACACTACAACATGCTAAAATAAACAATATGTATTTTGAGAGCAGAATTCACGCCGGTCAGCAACTCGCTGCCGAGCTAATCGAGCGCTATCGCTATAGCAACTGTGCCGTAGTGGCAGTCAGCGACGGGGGTGCAATAGTGGGCGAGCAAATCGCCACCGCCTTGCACTGTGTTTTAACCATGTTGGTTATTGAAGATATTGACGTTCCGGGTGAAAGTATTAGTTTCGGTAGTGTTTCGGAGGGTGGTGCCTTCACCTATAACAGCCAATTTTCTAATGGTGAAATTGATGAATATACCACCGAATACCGAGGTTATTTAGAGGATCAGAAACGTGAAGCCTTCCATCGTATCAACCACCTCCTTGGTGAGGGCGGCTTAATCGACCACGACATGCTACGCGACCACACAATCATTTTAGTGAACGATGGTTTTGACAATAGTGTCATGATTGACGCGGCAATTGAGTTCCTTAAACCGATCCGAATTGCCCGTTTAGTAATTGTGGCGCCGGTGGCATCTTCTGCTGCTGTTGACCGTCTGCACGTGGCTGCCGATGAGCTTCATATCCTGGATGTTAAGGCGAATTATGTGAATACAAATCACTATTATGATAAAAATGAAATCCCGTCTCACGAGGAAACAATTGATAAAATTAACAAAATTGTCCTGAATTGGCGTTGACCTAAGTACATCAAAAAGTGTAGAATAAAACTCAACAGCAGGAACGTGTTTTGGAACTAATTGAACAAAGTAAAAGGGGAATATGTTAGACGTATTTATTACATCTCGGGTGCGACGCAAGATTGTAGTGGTCTATGCTAAATATCCTGATTTCCGCACGCACGTTCGTGGCCTCGCTAAACTCATCAAAGAAGACCCGGGTAATATTCAACGTGAATTAAAACGTCTTGAAAAAGTTGGGTTTCTCACTAGTGAACGCCAAGGTAATACTAAAATTTACTCTACAAACAAGCAATTCCCAATCTTCAAAGAGCTGCAAAGTATTGTTATTAAATCACAGCAACAAGCTGCCCGCCCCAAGCGCACCTCATCTGACATTGCCTAATGGACCTATTTGACCGCATTCTGAAAGCCAGAGGCTTATCTGGTGAACGGAAGGCCGTTTTTTTGTCACCTAACTACGACTTAAAGCACGACCCGTTCTTACTTCCGGACATGCAAGCCGCCGTTGACCGCCTGGTTAAAGCGCACGAAAAACAAGAAAAAATTACTATTTATGGTGATTACGATATTGATGGCCTAACGGCGACAACAGTTCTCATCGATAGCTTAGAGAAGTTTGGCTTTAAAAACGTGAAGGCCTTCATCCCAAACCGTTTTGTTGAGGGCTATGGTTTAACGGTCGACGCGGTTGAGCGGATTATCGCCGAAGGGGCCGAGCTTATTTTAACCGTCGACTGTGGTAGCCTCAGCCACGTCGAAATTGCTCGCGCCAAAGAGCTTGGCGTCGATGTTATCGTCACTGACCACCACAACGTCGCCGAAGTGCAGCCGGATGCCGTAGCAGTAGTTAACCCAAAGCGCTTGCTGGCAGATTTTCCTGATGAATACGAAAAATACTTGCTGAAACCAGAATCAAAAAAGAAATTATATCCCTTCCTTGATTTAGCAGGGGTTGGCGTTGCTTTTAAATTGGTCCAAGCCTTGCAAACGCGCCTTGATGGATTGGAAAAAGGCCAAGAAAAATGGCTACTTGATTTAGTGGCACTTGGGACGGTATGTGACATCGTTACTTTGATTGATGAAAACCGTACGAATGTTTTCTATGGTCTAAAGGTTTTGGCGCAAACCCGCCGGCCCGGTTTAAAAGCTTTAATGGCCGTGGCGGGAGTACGTCCTGAGACAGTCAATGCCCGCAGCTTAGGCTTTGGCCTAGGGCCGCGTATGAACGCGTCTGGACGGCTTGAAACCGCTCAATACGCCTTGGATATGCTTACGGCTACCGACCCAATGGAAGCGCTTAGATTGGCTCGTCAGTTAGATGACATGAATAAGAACCGTCGCCTTGAGCAAGATGAAATTTTTAAAGAAGCTTTAGTGCAAGCCGAAGAATATATTAATGACCCCGTATTAGTAGTCAGTGCCGAAGGTTGGAACCATGGCATTGTCGGCATTGTGGCGGCGAAACTATTAGAGCGCTATCAAAAGCCAACCTACGTTTTAGCTATTCATGGTGATGAAGCCAAAGGCTCGGCCCGCAGTTACGGTGACTTTAGCGCCGCCGATGCTATTCGCGCCTTGGACGACATTATTACCAAGGGTGGGGGACACAAACTGGCTGCTGGCGTTACCTTACCGACAACAAACATCGACGCCTTTCGTAAAAGGGTGAATGAATTTTATAAACAGCTCAAACTATACGACCAAGCCGACTTGCTACTTCCGACTGCCGATTCTGAAGCTGAATTAGAAGACCTTCACGAAGGGTTATTAAACCAACTCGCCACCTTAGAACCCTACGGCAGTGGTAACCCTCAACCGGTGGTGCGCTTAAACGATGTACTAGTGACGAATGTCCGCCGAATGGGCGACAGCAATCAACACGTTAAACTGACATTAAAAAATGCCGCTGGTAAAACAATCGATACGCTAGCGTTTGGAGCTCCAAAGCACTTTTTTGTCGAGCCCGGCACGCGCGTGCACGTGTGGTGTACGGTTGAACTGAACGAATGGAATGGCAATCGCTCGGTCGAAGGTAAGCTGCTTCATTTAATCGTAATTTAAGATACGTACTGTTCATGCTTGCTCTTCGGGCGAGCGAGTTCTAAAATGACCTTAAATGTTATTAGTAAGGGAAAATTATCGTGGCAGAAATCGAACAACCAAAAGATGTAAATGTTGCCTTTGAACGTCAAATCCTTGAATCAGAATCTGGCACGCGCCAAAGGTTACTTGCCGAGCAAGCGCTATTTCAAGTATCAGAATTTTTTGATGCTGTACCGACTGAATCCCAACTCGAATTAATTCGCGGCTTATCAAAGCAAAGAGCTAAAGCCGCTCGCATTGCACTCGAGCTCACTGTTCAGCTGTTAGATGATAATGCAGCTACTAATCAAAATAATGTAATTGAACTGCCTCCTCTTGTTCTTGTTGAGAATCCAAGTACTGAACCGGCTGAAGCTGATGCTGAGGTTGAGAAAGAGGCTGAGCATGAAGTCGTAATCAGTCAAGATGGTCAATTAGCTGAGCGCGTCATAAAGTTCTTACAAGATATTGACCGATATGATGAATCAGCTACACGCGAGACAATTAACGATATCATTGAAAAACTTATTAAAGATCATAGCCCAACGGCTCGTCAATCGAAGCTAGACTACCCCAAAATGTTAAATATGTATTTTGATGGCTTTACGAATCAGGAAATCGCTGAAGGCTTACATACAACAAATAATAGTATAAGAGTGACAATGAGTCGTATTAGAAAAGAGGCTCAACAAAAAGCTTTAAAAGAGAATACTCCTGAAACAATTGCCGAGACAGTCCAAAAACCAACTGTGTATGTTTCAAAAGAACCGATTGCTAAAGAACCAATTATCGAAGAACCAATTGTCGAAGCAGTAGTTGTCGAGGCGCCTGAAGTTCAAACGGAGCAGGAAATCAAGGTTGAAGCTGTTCCAGAAGTTCTGGAAGTCGCGGAAGTTGTAGTAGTTGAAGAAGTAGTAGTTGAAGAGGAAGCGGCAATCGTCTACGACCCAAAAGAGACTTATAAAAAAGTAATGCTCGCCGTTGAAAAACCGGAAGAAGTGTTGCGCGATGAATGGCTTCAGGTAGCTGAAGCATACATCAAAAACGCCGCCTCAGCATATCTTGATATTGACGAAGCCGAAGCGTTATGGGCGCACCTACACTTCGATGAAGACTATAAATACCGGCAAACCCCTAGGCGTTATAGGGGTGCTATAAGCATCCTGCGTCCTCTTTTCCAAAAACAGGTTCATGACCGTTTTAAAAAGGATTCAATCAACAAAAAGGTGCTTGGATACTTATTTGGTAATCCCGATGATCCAAAAAATCTCGATGATTTGAAAAGCCTTCTTGAAGATAATAAAGACGGTGATGTCTGGACAAAGCTTACTGTACAGCGCCAAGCCGTAGCTGCCTTTTCAGAGCTTCTTCAGTCTTAGTGTTTTCAGCGTTTATAATTAACGTTTAAACAACTTCGATAATTTAATCGTCTGATTGAATTCTAGCGCACCTAATTTAAAAGCTCGTACGGCAATTAAAATACTCAGTAACATGAAGCCAATCATTACGATTAGTGATATCCAGGACTGTAAAGGCCCTAAATTATCGACGGTATTACGAATCAAGTTAACTACTGGTGAAGTGATAGGGAAGTAGGTGAGGAAATTCACTATTGGGTTTTCAGGGTCGGTAGCGATTGCCGTAATGAAATAAAACGGAATGAAGGCGCCGATAAAAAAGATACTCGAGAAGCTATTGGCTTCTTTGGTTGATGGCGCTGCAGCAGCTGTTGCTGTCATAAAGCCGGCGTACATCAAAAAGCCTACTATCAAGAAGGCAGCACCAAAGAAAATTGTCATAGGGTCAAAGACGATTTTAGAAATATCAATACCAAGTGGTAGTCCAATCGCGTTGCCAGTTTGCCGAAGGACTAAGAGTGCAATCAGGGCAAGTAACGCGAAGAACATTATTTGAGTCAGCGTCACTAAGCTGACTGCTAATAATTTACCTATAATTAAGGTACGTGGCTTAACATATGTCAGCACCATTTCCATTGAACGATTTTCTTTTTCCTCACTAACGCTCGTAAGCATGTAGCTAATTGAGAATGCGAAAATGATGTAAAACAGAACCACAAATAACCCTGGAGCAATATATTCATTAATACCACCGGTTTCTTTGCCATCCTCGTATACCGTTAGCGTCGCGCTGGCACCGTTTTGAGCTAAAGCGATGATTTCGGCTGATCCGAGCGGCAGGAATAAACTAGTTTTCAATATATTTTCACCCAAAGCGGTTACCGTGCTTGATCGTGTGAGGTCGTTAGTGCTGAGATACACTTGGTAAGTTCGGGCACTTGCTAGGTTAGACGGGAAGACAATTAAGGCCTCCTTTTCATTATGTTGAACTTGCTCACGAAGGGTTGCAGTTTGGTCGGTTGGGCTTAAGGTGAGCCCGCTGGCTTCAACGACCTTTTTATTAATAAGGCCGCTATCGTCAATTATGGATACATTTTTTAAATCCTTAGAAAGTTCTTCAATACGAGCCACGCTTGATTGATTACCAAAGAAGCTTAGGGCGATAACAGCTCCAATCAACACTGGAATGGCAGTCATGAGAATCCAAAAACTAGGCTGGCGAACAATAGTAAGATACTCGTGACGAATAACTGTTTGTAATTTAGACATGGGTTACCTCGTGGCTTTTTTCTTTATATATCTGAACGAAAATATCTTCGATCGATTTTGATTTAAATTCTTTCTTCACTTCGGCCACTGTTCCATAGGCGCGGGCAGTGCCATCTTTCAAAATCAGCAGCCGGTGGGCGAGGCGTTCTACTTCTTCCATAAGGTGGGTAATATAAATAACCGCCGTGCCTTCTTTTTGAAGTTGATCAACAATATCTAAAAGCAACTTTCGGTTTACTGGGTCGAGGCCTTTGGTTGGTTCATCTAAAACCAATAACTTTGGGTTACCCATAATTGCTACACCAAGTTGAATTTTTTGTTGTTGCCCACCAGAAAGTTTTTTAATTTTCGTATTGGCTTTATCTGAAAGCTCGACACGTTCTAAGAATGATACAGAGAAATCGCGGGCCGCATCGCGGGTCATGCCTTTCAATTCACCAAAATAAATCATCGTATCTAGTACCTTGGAGCGAGTATATAAGCCACGTTCTTCTGGCAAGTAGCCTACAATTGAAGCCGTTTCTGGACTGAGTGTTTTGCCATTAACGTGTAACGTTCCGCTGGTTGGCTGGTAAATTCCCAGTAGAGAACGGACAGTACTGGTTTTACCTGACCCGTTAGAACCTAGAAATGCGAATATTTCGCCAGGCATAACTTCAAAGTTGAGTTCTTTTACAATTTCTTTATCGCCAATGGTGAGGCTAAAATTCTTCACGGCAACAATAGGTTTCGTCATAAGTATAAGTATAACGGAATTAAAAGATATGAAATACCCTTGTCATAAGGCGTGTAATCTGTTAAAATGAATCCAATATGGTACAAGTAACACGTAAAGACGAACGAGAAGCGAACGAGAACATTATTCGTCGTTTCAATCGAAAAGTGCTGCAAAGCGGTGTTTTAGCTGAAGCTAAAGCTGCTATGCGTTTTAATAAGGACATTAGCAAGGTTGAACGCCGTAAGAAAGCTATCATCCGTAAAGAACGTAAAGCCGACAAGCTTGCAAAAGCTCGTTTGGGCCTACGCTAGGGTATAGCCTTAGTGGCTCTTAAAGCACAACTCGATATCGATTTAAAAGCCGCCCTTTTGGGCGGTGATCGTTTTCGTGGTGAAGTATTACGCGGCCTTAAAGCCGTTATTCTTAATGAGGAAGTGGCGCAAAACAAACGCGACACTGGCCTTGATGATGCAACAATCGAAACATTAATTGCTCGTGAAGTAAAAAAACGTGCCGATAGCGCCTCGCAATACGAAGCGGCTGGTCGCCCAGAACTTGTTTTGGCTGAACAAGCTGAATCTAAAATCATTGAAGCCTACCTTCCTGAGCAACTCAGTGAAGCTGATATTCAAACTGTTATTAATGAAACCGTCGCCGCTATGGGCGTTAGTGGTCCGCAAGCTATGGGCCAAGTAATTGGCGCCGTAAAAGGCAAACTCGGTAACTCTGCCGATGGTGGAACCATTGCTCGACTTGTGAAACAAGCGCTCGGTGCGTAATATAATTATATGATTATTTTCTTTGGTCCAGCAGGTGCTGGAAAAAGCGTTCAAGGGCAAATTTTAGCAGCACGTATGGGCTGGCGATGGTTAAGTGCTGGGCAACTTTTACGTGATTCTCACGACCCAGAATTAATTGCTCGCATGCACGAAGGTAAATTAGTACCGCACGAAAGCATTACAAAAATTATGGGTGAGGCAATTGGAAAAGCTGGTAACATTCAGCAGCTTATTTTAGATGGCTTTCCACGTGAACTTGACCAAGCCCAATGGCTGGTAGATAGCCAACCGCAACACGGCCGTTCTATCGGTTTAGTTGTCGTTTTAGAAGTGCCTCGTGAAGAATTATTAAAACGCCTAGAGATTCGCGGCCGTGCCGACGATACGCCTGAAGCTATCGACCAACGACTTAATATTTATCGTCAAGAAATGTACCCAATTTTAAGCCTCGTAACCGAACAACAAATTCCGGTTGTTCATATTGATGGCGTCGGTACTGTTGGTGAAATTCATGACCGCATTTTTGCCGAACTTAAAAGTAGGGAACTGGCTGCCTAATGCAAAAGCGCAAAACGCCAGCTGAAATTGACGCTATGCGCGAATGTGGCCGCATTTTAGCGACTATTTTTCGTGACCTTCGTCCCCGTGTTCAAGCCGGGGTTAGCGAGCTTGAGCTTGATGCTTGGGTTGCTGCTGAAATCAAAAAACACGGCGCAGTTGCCACTTATAAAACCAGCGAAGTAAAGTTCCCGGCAGCTATTTGTATTTCAACCAACGACCAAATTGTACACGGCATCCCAACCGATTACGTACTGCAAACCGGCGACGTCGTTGGCTTCGATTTAGTGATTGCCTATAAGAATATGAAAACTGATAGTGCCTTTACGATGGTTGTGGGTGATAAACCAAATGGTGTCCAAAAGCATTTAATCTCAAATACCGAACGCAGCTTATATGCCGGCATTGACGCCATTAAAGGCCCCGTTCGAATTGGTGATATTGGCGCTGCCATTGAAAAAGTTTTAAAAGAAGCCAAACTTGGCATTATTCGCGAGCTCGTGGGCCATGGCGTCGGCCACGAAATGCATGAAGCACCCGAAATTCCCAACTACGGCAAAAAGGGTAGTGGTGGCTTCTTAACCCCTGGCGATACTATCGCTATTGAACCAATGGCTACACTTGGTGGTGAGCGAATTATGATGGATGATGACGGCTGGACGATTAATACTCGCGACGGTAGCATTGCCGCCCATTTCGAACATACCGTTCTTGTTACCGAAGACGGCGTCGAAATCTTAACACAGCTTTAATTCCTCGTTCGGGCATCTCGCTATTGTCGAACCGCCACCACAAGCGTTATACTTAGCTTCATGCAAGAGTCTTCTCAATATGCTGTCGGTCTTGATATCGGTACAACTAAAGTTCGCGCAGTTGTAGCCCACATCGACGGTTCAACTGGCGTTCCTACGATTGTTGGTATTGGCCAATCAGCTAATACAGGTATGCGTAAAGGCGTCGTTGTTAACTTACAAGGGCCAGGCCATGCTATTGATGACGCACTCGGTGAAGCCGAACGAATGAGCGGCTATCAAGTACACGCCGCTAGTATTAGCGTTAACGGTGCTCACATTCTTACCACTCACGCCGATGGCATGGTGGCCGTTGGTGCCTCAGACCACGAAATTACCCGCGATGATTTAGCGCGCATCGAAGAAGTCTCCACTTTAGGTAAGGTTCCAGCTAACCGTGAAATCCTTGATGTCATTCCTCATGCATACAAGCTTGATGGTCAAGATAACATTAAAGACCCACTCGGTATGACAGGTACACGCTTAGAAATTGATGCTCACGTTGTATCTGCGCTGACACCTTACTTGGCGAACGTACAAAAGGCGGCTGAATCGGCTCAAGTGCAACCGAATAACATTATTCCAACCAGTATGGCCGCTGCTCGAGCCGTGCTTGGTGAACAACAACTCGAAAACGGTGTAGCCGTTATTGATATGGGTGGCTCAACCACTAGCGTGGCTGTATACGAAGAAGGTGACCTACAATACGTTGGCGTTATCCCAATTGGCGGTATCAATATTACCAACGACTTAGCGATTGGCCTAAAAACCGACCCTGAAGTTGCTGAGAAAATTAAACTCGAACACGCCTCAGCCATTGCTCGCGAAGCCAATTCTGGCATTAGCATTAAACACGACGGCGAAATCCATAGCTTTGCCAGCAATGATATTGACGAAATTGTCGAAGCCCGCCTTGAAGAAATTTTTGAAGGCATCGAAAAAGAACTTAAAAAAGCCGGCCGTGCCGGTAAGCTACCAAGCGGTGTTGTGTTAACTGGTGGCGCATCTCAACTGAAACATTTAGCTGAATACGCTAAATCTACACTTGGCTTAGCCGCTCGTTTAGGCCAACCAACCGGGTACGGTGGGGTAGCTGACGACATTGATAAATCTGCTTTCGCAACCGCCATTGGCCTGATGTTAATAGATGCCGAACGTGGCGCTCCTAGCAAAACCACCGGCTCGAAAAAGTTCAAAACCCCTTCGGCAAAAAGCGTGACAGGTGGAGTGAGTAAAATCTTTGGTTGGTTCAAGCCGTAGTGCCGGCTGAATGTAATTAGCCTTCAGTAGTTGGGTATTTAACAGAAACACCAAATTGCTCAACGCCTATCCAGGCTCCGACCATTTCATCATTTTCAACACTTCGTCCATAAAACTCTATAAAAGGTTGGTGCTGAGTAATTAAATTACCATAGCGTTCGTTAGTACTTAGTTTAGCTGAAGTAATTTCAACCAGTATATTTTCTACCCAAGATTCAGGGTTATCTTTAGCGACCGTTGTTCCGCCTCTTGCGAACAAGCGCCCGGTAATAAGTAGTTCTACGCCTCTGAGTTGCTCGCATTGTTCCTTGAGTAGCTCATAGGTGTGTTCAAGGACAGCTTTTTCGCTTTTCGCAGTAGTACGTAAGTCTGATATTTCCTCGAATACGCTGGCTACTCTGTCTGACTCGGGTTGGCCGTCTAATCGCCCGTAGGCTGGAAGGTTTTGCCGTGCTTTTGCGCCCATTTTCAAGACATTATCAATTACATACGCACCAAATTTTGTTTCCCTTGTCGGGGGATACGCTTCACTATGCAGTGCAACGATTAAGTCGCTCGGCATTTCAATAGGGTGTCCGCTGAATCCACCAGTAATAACTACTTTAACCTCGCTTCGATTGGCTTCGTATCGAGGGTCATCAACATTTAGTGCAACTGTCGGCGCTAAAACGACTGATCCCGATTCAAATATATCCCCTACCTCTAAGTCGATAGGGTACTTTCCGCTGGTGCCACCTTCGAGTAAAAGTGGTACTCTCGCTGCAATTATTCGGTTGGTTCCATCGGTGAAATAAAGCCCCACACCACCATTAGCTTCCTGGGTGTGTTCTTCGGCTATCTTAAGCCCATTTGCTAGAACGTCGCCCGGTTTTAATGTTCGTGGTTGACCGAAAGTTTCGCCGCGATACATATTATTTCCGTTGCCGTCATTTTCAATCTGTCCTTCAAGTCCGTAGGGTTTTGTTCCAAAATTCATATAGCAATATTATACTTATCTAAAAGATATAGAAAGCATTAGCAAGTCGGTATTGCTTTAACCCTCTAGCCGTACTCGAACAACTATTTTAAAGTTTAAATTCAGGGTACACAACTTGTTCGAACACATAAAAAATATCATTCTTTACACTCATCGCCTCGTGGTATACTAGTTGAAAGAGATAACCTAGGGGAGAATACAGGCATGCCTGAAGTAAAACCAAGTGACATTCAGACTTTCGCCAGCATTAAAGTTGTTGGTGTTGGTGGTGCTGGTGGATCAGCTGTAAATCGTATGAAAGAGGCTGGCCTTAGTG
>JAQGHA010000004.1 GCA_028289065.1 Candidatus Saccharimonadota bacterium | reverse complement strand
GGGGAGAATACAGGCATGCCTGAAGTAAAACCAAGTGACATTCAGACTTTCGCCAGCATTAAAGTTGTTGGTGTTGGTGGTGCTGGTGGATCAGCTGTAAATCGTATGAAAGAGGCTGGCCTTAGTGTTGTTCAGTTCATTGCTATGAATACAGAAGCTCAAGCGCTTCATAACAGTAAAGCTGATATCAAAATTCACCTCGGCCACAGTACTACTGGTGGTCTTGGCGCCGGTGCTGACCCAACTAAGGGTGAAGCCGCTGCGAACGAATCACGCGAGGACATCCAAGAAGCGATTCAAGGTGCTGACATGATCTTTGTTACTATTGGTGCCGGTGGTGGTACTGGCTCCGGTGCTGGCTATGTTGTTGCCGAAGTTGCCCGCGAAATGGGTATCTTGGTTGTTGGTGTGGCTACCAAGCCATTTAGCTTCGAAGGTGAAAAGCGTCGCCAAAACGCCGATTGGGCTATTAACCAGCTTCGTCGACACGTTGATACCCTTATTACCATTCCAAACGACCGTTTGCTGCAAACTATCGACCGTCGCACGCCACTTCTTGAAACTTTTAAAATTGCCGATGACGTACTCCGCCAAGGTGTCCAAGGTATTTCAGAGCTGATTACTGAACACGGTTTAATTAACCTCGACTTTGCTGACGTAAAAGCTATCATGAGCAACGCCGGTTCAGCCCTTATGGGTATTGGCCGTGCCAGCGGTGACAACCGTGCAGCCCAGGCGGCTCAACAAGCTATTGAATCACCATTGATCGAAGTTTCGATTGACGGGGCACGTGGAGTCCTCTTCAACGTTACAGGTGGCTACGACATGAGCATGAGCGAAATTCAAGAAGCTGCCGAAATCATTACCAGTGCTGTTTCACCAGATGCCAACATCATCTTTGGTGCAACCCTTAAGGCTGATATCGAAGACGAGCTCATTATTACCGTTATTGCCACTGGCTTTGACACTGCCTACTTCCATGAAGACGAACCAGCTGAAGTGCAAAACACTGAAGTCTCTGAACAAATGAGTGCTGCAATTGACTCAACCGAAGTAAAAGACATTGATATGAACCTCGACCATAGTGAATCCGCTGCAATTTTTGCCGAGGAAAATACTGAGAACATGTGGAATCAAACCGTCGACCAAGATGACGAATCTGATACTCCAGCCTTCCTGCGACGCCGTAAAAAGCGCGAAAAGAAAAACAAGGAGTAGAGTTCATGACGAAAATTGTTATTGGAGATAGTCGGGTTATTGAATCACGAGAGGTGAGTGATGGCGTGACGATTCGTCGTCGCCGCGAAGCTCCAGACGGTACTCGTTTTACAACTTACGAACGTATTGAAAAGCCAAACTTGGCTATTGTTAAGAAAAATGGCGCCCGCGAACTATACGACCGCGAAAAACTAGCTACGGCCATTAAGCGTTCAGTTGGTAAATTCTTTACTTCCGAAGTTGAAGTTGAAGAAATGATTGATGTCATTGAAGATGGTCTATATAACTTTGGCGAAACCGAAATTACTTCAAAGCAAATTGGCGACAAAGTATTAGATGAATTAGCTGAACGAAACGAAGTTGCCTACGTGCGATTCGCAAGCGTTTACCAAGAGTTTAAAAACCTTGATGATTTCGTGCAAATCCTTGAACAGCGTCGTAGCCAAAAGCAACAAAAGCAAAGGGGATAGCCGTATGCGCGTAGTGGTAATTTTCAAAGAAGAAACCGATTACGCCCGCCAAGTGCTGGATTATATTCGTGATTTCAAACGCCAAACTGGCCATGAACTACCAACCCTTAACCCAGAAACCTCCGAAGGTATTGGCTTTTGCGAAACCTACGACATTGTCGAATATCCAACCATCGTTGCTTTGTCTGATAGCGGCCAAATGCAAAATATGTGGCGCGGCCTGCCGTTACCAACCATTAGCGAAGTAAGTTATTATGTTTAATTTTAAGAAAAAATCCGACAACAGCAAAACCATCTATTGGGTGATGTTAGTTGCTGCCACGGCTGCCTTAATTGCCGCTTTCGTGTTATCGCTTGAAAAAATTCACCTGCTGCAAACCCCTGATGCCGTATTATCGTGCTCATTTAACGTAGTGCTTAACTGCTCAACGGTCATGCAAAGCCCGCAGTCGACCGCTTTCTTCGGTATCCCTAATATGTTCATTGGTTTAATGGCCTTCCCGGTAATCGTGACAGTAGCTGTAGCTGGCTTGTGGGGGACTCGTTTTCCTAAGAAGTTCTTGGTTACCGCCAACATCGGCGTATTGCTAGGCACGATATTTGCGTACTGGCTATTTTTCCAAAGCCTGTACGTCATTCAAGTGCTATGCCCATGGTGCTTAATTGTTACCACTGCCTGTACCTTTATGTTGGCCGCCTTTACTCACTTGAATTTGAAAGAGAATAACTTCAACTTAAAAAAGAAGTTAAACGAGAAGGTGCAAAAATTTCTACAAGCTGGTTATCACCAACTCATTCTTGCTAGCTGGTTAGTATTGATGGTTGCCTTAGTATTCATCAAATTCGGAGATGCACTTTTTGCCTAAAGGCATAAAATCTACGAACGATATTTTTAGAGCCACAGCCGAGCGGCTCAATAGCTACCACTTATTTTCAGACAAAACTATAAAAGCTGTTACGCGCTATGCCCAAAAACAATCTGAGTACAAAAACTATACGTCATTCTTTCAAGATATGGGCGGCCTAAGCGTTACGATCCATACGTTAAAAAATGGAAGTGGAGTGCCGGTTGTAGATATCCCTGCTTTAATCAAAAAACCAAGTGGTATCATTGTAGTTCATTTGCCGATGGGTAATGCGCTTGATGAAAGCCAACTGTATCAGGTGGCAACTGTCGCAGCCGTAAATTCGTCCTACCGAGTAATTGCGTTCGGTAACCCTAGTGGTAAGCCGCATCGTTATAAACAGCAAAATTTAACAATGTGGAAACGGTTGCAAATTGCTTTTACAAAAAACCAGTACCCATTAGTCGAAGCTGAACTCGATTATTTGCAGTCGAAGAATATTCAAAATGTCTATCATGTTGGTTATTCCTACGGCGCATTGAAGGCGCTTTTAGAAAGCAACTATTCAGATAAAGGCAGAGTTAAGGGCATTATTATTGTTGAGCCCGTGGCACACTCACGGGGTATAAAGCAGTTAGTAGGCGATTTTCAATCCACATTTAAACCACTTGGCGACTATGTAAACCGCACCCAAAATCCAACCTATTTAGAGGCCCGTTTAGAAACGGCAAAAAAAGCCGATTCTGCAGCTAAAACACTTTTGCGGCCGATAAATATAGCTATCGGTATTATCCTTTCACATATCGACTTGATTGAGTTATTAAAAGTTGTAATTATGAAGCAGCCGCAAGCCCAAGTGACAGTTGCATGGGCAAGCGAGAGCGAACTAGGTAATGATGCGCACTTAAAAGCGAATTTTTATAATATGACTCACAGTAATCCTAATATTCACGCAATGAGGCTAGAGGGCGATAAACATGCCGTTGCTAATGATATTTATCTATATGCAGCAATTGTTTGCGAGGCTCTACAAAAAAGTACCACGGTTGATAAAAAGCCCAAAAACAAGTAAAATAACAGGTAGAAACGTTCGAGCGGTTATCACCCGCAAGTTTTGGGAAGAACCGGCCTTACAATACACGTAGCCCAAGTAGAACCCAACGCGCACGCTGCGTTAAAGCGACAACTAAGTGCTGATGAGGAAAATCCTTTCAGAAATCGGATGGTACCACCCTTAACTGGGTTCCGATAGACGAAGAGGATTTTTATTATTTTAAAGGAACAAAGTATGTCGCCAAACGCTCTACAACCAGGCTGGAAGATCCAAAAAGCAATTCCTTTAGAGGCCGAAAAAATTGCTACACTTCAAAGCGAAAGTTTTTATGATACCTATACAATTTTCCACGATGGAGAGTTGAGCCCGGATGAACAAAAGCACAACGATGACGTACTTAAAGAAACCGAAGGTTTTATAACTCCGGATAGAATTAAGCTCCGAGCAAAATTGATTGCTTCATCAGTCGATGGGCCAAACGTGCATTTTTACCACACCGCTCAGCTTGAAGATGGCCGACCAGTCGGTTTCATTTATGGCACTAAAGAAGACGTTAAACAAGAAATATACGCCCTCTATGTCGCTAAAGATTTCAAACGCGAAGGGGTAGGTAGGGCTTTAGTAGAAAAGTACATCGAATGGTCCGACCCGCAAAGGCCAGTCGAACTCGGTGTATATAAAGAAAACGAACGAGCGAAAAGATTTTATACAAGAATGGGCTTTGAAGCACTCAACGACGACCGCCACTCATTTTACGAATTCTTACCAGAAACAACCATGATACGAAAAGGAGACCAGCAATGAAATTTCAAGCCAACAGCCGTCGCCGAGCAGTCGAATACGAAAAAGACATCGTTCAGTACTGGAAAGAAAATAAAACGTTCGAGAAATCTATTGAGCAACGCCCAAAAGATGATTCATACGTTTTTTATGATGGCCCTCCATTCATTACTGGTGTACCACATCACGGAACCTTGCTAAGCTCAGTCGTAAAAGATGCCGTTCCGCGTTACCAAACTATGAAAGGTAAGCGTGTGGAACGCGTGTGGGGTTGGGACTGCCACGGCCTACCAGCTGAAAACTTTGTAGAAAAGAAGCTCGGTATTACCGACCGTCACGAAATCGGTACTCGCATTAGCTTAGCTGAATACATTACCACCGCTCGCGAAAGCATGGTCCAAACGTCTGACCTATGGGAACACACCATCGACCGTATTGGCCGTTGGGTCGATTTCAAGGGCGCCTACAAAACCATGGACAAAGACTACATGGAAAGCGTCTGGTGGGCTTTTAAGCAGCTATACGAAAAAGGTAAAATTTACGAAGGTGAACGCGTACTCATGTACGATACCAAGTGGGCGACACCACTATCTAAAGCCGAAGTCACTATGGATGCCGGCGCCTATGTTGATGTGACCGACCCAAGCGTCTACGTGAAATTCAAAATTAGCACTGATGACAAAAAAGATCACGAAGAGCAAGGCAAATCGACGTACCTTTTGGCCTGGACCACCACACCTTGGACGCTGCCTGGTAACACGGCGTTGGCTATTAACCCCGATATTAAATACGTCCAAGTTGAATACGAAGGCGCTTACTATGTCCTTGCCGAAGCTTTAGTTGAAAAGGTATTTACCAACGAAAAACACCAACCACTTGAATACCGCGTCGTTCGGCCGTACTCATCAAGCGAACTCCTTGGCCGTTCGTACGAGCCATTATTTGAAGATCGTGGCGAAAACGCCCATAAAATTTGGGCGGCTGATTACGTCACCACCGATGCCGGTACCGGTATTGTTCACCTCGCGCCAGCCTACGGTGAAGAGGACTTCTTGCTGGCCAAAGAAAAAGGTATTCCAGTTGTCCACGTACTTGATGAGTACGGAAAATACATTGAAGGCGAATGGGAAGGCTTGGATGTTTGGGAAAATAACAAAGCCATCGCTAAGACCTTATTAGAGCAAGGTATCGTTTGGAAAATTGAATACATCCGCCACGAATACCCGCACAACCCACGTACCGGCCACCGCCTGATGTACCGGGCCCACCCAAGTTGGTTCATGGACATCGACGGCCAACGGGTTGAAATGCTCGAACAAAATACTGAAAACATTAACTGGTTCCCAGACCACATTAAACATGGTCGCTTCGAAAAGACCGTGGAAACCGCACCAGATTGGAACCTCAGCCGCGACCGTTTCTGGGCAACGGCTATGCCAGTATGGAAGGGTACCGATGACGAAGGTGTTGAACACATCAAAGTTATTGGTAGTTACGAAGAATTGAAAGAACTTAGCGGTGTTGAACTGGAAGACTATCACCGCCCATGGGTAGACGACGTCACCTTTGAAATTGACGGTGTCACATACACTCGCATTGATAAAGTTCTGGATTGCTGGTTCGAATCAGGCTCAATGCCATTTGCTCAATTCCATTATCCGTTTGAAAACGTCGAAAAGTTTGAGGCTAATTTCCCGGGCGACTTCATTGTGGAATACGTTGGCCAAGTCCGTGCTTGGTTCTACTATGTCCACGCCGTTAACGTCGGGCTGTTTGGCCACAACGCCTTTAAGAACGTCATTGTCACCGGTAACGTGGCTGGTAACGACGGCCGCAAAATGAGCAAAAGCTTAGGTAACTTTACCGACCCGAACGAACTAATGGATAAGTTCAGCGCCGACTCGTTGCGTTTCTTGCTGCTGTCTAGCCCGTTACTTTCTGGTGAAGACTTCGCCCTCCAAGATAAAGAAGTAGGGGACATCGCCCGCAAGCTCAGCATGGTCTGGAATATGTATGACTTCTTTACAATGTACGCTGAAGTCGACGGTTGGGAATTTGACGGCAATTTGGTAGACCCAAGTGATGACATCGAAAACCCGCTCGACCAGTGGATCATTAGCCGCGTCCACCAACTTATTCATGACATCGAAGAAAAAATGGACGGTTACGACATTGCTGCCGCTACTAAGCCAATTTTACCATTCCTGGACGATGCCTCTAACTGGTACGTACGCCGTTCACGCCGCCGTTTCTGGAAGAGTGAAGACGACAATGACAAAAACAACGCCTACCGCACCCTGCACTACGTATTAGTCCGCCTCAGTCAAGCGCTGGCGCCTTTCGTGCCATTTATGGCCGAAGAACTGTACCGTAAGCTCACCGGCGGCGAGAGTGTCCACTTAACTGATTGGCCAGAAGTTGGTAACGCCAACGAACTGGTACTTAGCCGCATGGCCCGCACCCGTGAACTCATCGAACAAGGCCTCAGCTTGCGTATGTATAAAGACGAAAACCAATTGCAAATTAAAGTCCGCCAACCGCTTTCAACGTTAATATATGCCGGTGAGAAGTTAGAGGATTTCTACGCCACCATCATTGCCGAAGAGGTGAACGTCAAGGCAATTGAAAACAATCCAAATGCCGCAGTAGAAGTGGTGATTGATAAATTCATCACCCCCGAACTCCGCCGCGAAGGCCTGGCCCGCGAAGTCATTCGCTATGTTCAAGCGGCCCGTAAAAATGCTGGCTTAAATGTTGATGACCGGATTGTATTAAGCTTAGTCGCCGAAGGTGATTTAGCCCAGGCTATCGAAGAACACAACGACGCCATTGCCGCTGAAACATTAGCTGCCGAAATGAACGCCGAAACCTACGACCATACCGAAACGTTCGAGGTTGAAAAAATGCCATTGGGTATTTCGCTGAAAAAAGCCTAATAATCGCCACCCTGGAATAGGGGAGTATTGACATTTTAAACCATTTATGCTTAAATACATGCATAACAAATTAAAACAAAAATATGACATTATATCCATTTCTACAACTACAAACAATCGATCCACAAGATGACGGTACCGTCAGTGACCTTGATAAGTACGAGGAAGACGAAACCTTTGACCTTGAGAATGACCCCGACGGGGAATCACTTATAGAAAAATGGACTGAAATAACTCAGTCTATGCACGAAGAAAAGTGATATACTTAGTATAGTGAATCAAGAACAACAAACAATTACCGACGAAGCCTTCGACCAATTGGTTACCAAGGCTATGAACGAACTGCCCCAAGAGTATATCAAGGGGCTTGATAACGTAGCAATTGTATACGCCGATTGGCCCGACGAGCACCAAGCTAAAAAAGCCGAACTAAAGCCTGGCAATTTATTACTTGGTTTATACGAAGGCATCCCCTTAACCCAACGCGGTTCAGGCTATACCTATGTATTACCAGATAAAATCACCCTATTTAAGGTACCTATCCAAATGGTTTCCAAAGATGATGAGGCGTTAGCCGAACAGGTGAAACGCACCCTTTGGCATGAGATCGCCCATTACTATGGCTTGAACCACAGCCGTATCGACCACTTAGAAGGCCACGCCGACCATGTTGAGCACTAAACCGCTCAAACTGCTCATGGTATAATAGAGCTACGTTTATAACGATTGAGTGTTTTTTCGGAGGACGCGCATAGTGAAACGAGCGGGGTTTAACAGCCTACGGGCTGCAAGAATCGGTGTGCCACTGTTTGCTATCGTTAGCATGTCTTTATTTTTTTCGTTGTTACACTCTCAGCCTGCAAATGCTGAGGGTTTTTTAGATAGAACGCTGAGGTGTACGGTAGGCGCGTTGTTGGGTGCCCAATGCCCGAACACACCAGAGCAAGTTGTAACACCAGTAACGCCTACCGCCACACCAACCGCCGGTCCATCGACAAGCAGCCCATCGCCTACGCAGGCCCAGCCAGCGCCTACACCTCAGCCGAGCAAGGCCCAGGTAAATACAGCTCAGCCCGTTCAAATGGCGCCACTGGCGGTAGAGTTGGCCCAAACGCAAAAGCTACCTAGCTTTCCATCCACAACCAGCCGAAACACCGTTCCAGCCTGGACTGCATTTGCCAATAGCTACGGGCAAGGCAGAGCCGCGACCGACCTCGGCGACTCGGCGTTGCAACCAAGCCAAGACGGCTGGCGAATTTTAGGAGTTTCTTGGTATTGGTGGGGGATAGGGATTGTTGCAACTGCTTTAGTTACCCGACTTTTCATGAGGCGCTATAGTATTAATGACACCGTTGCAAGCTAACGTTTCAGCTATGCGCCATCCAGCTTATACTTATAAAAACATATAGTTTACAAAAAACACACTCTCTGATATAATATGCTTTAATATTGATCCTTCTGCGAGGACGAGTAAAAGAGAGTGTGGAATGCAAGAAATTAATTTGTATAAGCTATTAGCTTTTTATGCAAAAAATTGGATATTAATCCTGTCATTAACGTTGGCAGGCCTTTTGGGTGGGTTTGTTTATAACCAGTATGTTCAGGTGCCGATGTATAAGAGTGAGGCAACGATGCTGTATATCAACCCTGATGCAGTGAACTATACACAAGATACATCCATCAATAGTTACGTTGAATTGTTTAGTTCACGAAGAGTTATTGAACCTGTTCTTAGCAAGCAGAAACTGGGTTTAACATATGAAGAACTTCGCTCGTCAGTCGACGCAGTGAATGAAAAGGGTACAGGAGTTATCGAACTTAGTGTCAGCACGGATAACGCGAAAAAAAGCCAAACTTTCTTACGGGCCGCAGTTGAATCGTTCAGGAAACAAGCGGAAGCATTGTATGGTGCGGATAAACTGCAAGTAATTGACGACGCAAGTAGCGCCGAGCCTCCTTATAACGTGCGTAAAGGTTTCCAGCTTGTAGTCGCGACAAGTATAGCATTTTTGTTATCACTGATAATATTATTCTTCATCTTTGATGCAAAAGGCGGCAAAATTGAGCCAAAAGTCAAGAAGCCGAAAGTAAAGAAACTACGGGTTGTCAAACAAGCAGTCGTTAAACCAAGTAAAACTAAAAACGGCAACGTTAAGCGTAACTCTGTGATCCTACGCGGTATTAAAGAGTACTTTACAGTTCCTAAAGAGGATTTAATGATAAATCCGCCTGAACCAAAGCAGAGACAAGATAAAAGTATCGAATTCAAGAACACTAACGTTAACTAATAATATTAAGGTCAATAGATAAGTATGTACGATCGATTCGGCAAACGCTCATTAGATATTGTGATGGCTTTGGGCGCGCTTGCCGTATTTTCAGTTCCTATGATCGTAGTGGCATTATGGGTAAAACTTGATTCGAAAGGACCTGTATTTTTTAAGCAACTGCGATCAGGTAAAAACCAAGTGCCTTTTCTGGTATATAAATTTAGGACTATGAGTACGGATGCGCCTAAGGATGCACCAACAAAAGAATTTAAGGATGCAGGGTCTTACATAACTCGCTCTGGTAAAATTCTGCGCAAGCTTTCGCTGGACGAACTACCGCAGCTATTTAATGTAATAAAGGGTGATATGAGCGTTGTAGGACCTAGACCAGTAGTTTTAAAAGAATTAAATTTACTAAACCTTCGTCAACCTCTCGGTGCGAACAGTGTAAAACCTGGGATTACCGGTTGGGCTCAAGTAAATGGTAGAGATGAATTGAATGACATTATCAAAGCTCGTATGGACGGGGAATATGTCAGTGACTATGGTTTTACCATGGACATTAAATGCCTTCGTCACACTGTATGGGCCGTACTATCAGTCAAGGGAAACCAAGAAGGGCACGAGTTAAATAGTAGCGTGTTAACTGTATTTGATGGACAACAGAAAGAGAGTGCTCAATGAGGGTTTATATACTTGGTTCCAAGGGTATTCCAGCTAAATACGGTGGGTTTGAAACGTTTGCCGATCGATTAATATCAGGCAGTAATGGGTCGATCGAATATGTTGTCACAGGTATGGCCGACAAAGCAAGCGAATACATTTATAATGGTGCTCGCTGTATACAGTTCAAGACAAAGAATAGTGCTCTTGGACGCATGATTCATACGTGGCAGGCTCTTTTTTTCGTGTTCAAAGACGCTAAGTCATCATCTGAGAGCGCTGTATATATCTTAGGTTGTCGAGCCGGTATTGTACTACCTTTTTTTCGACCTTTTTTGAAAAAAAGAAACGTTAGAATCCTAGTAAACCCCGATGGCGCAGAGTGGAAAAGAGCAAAATGGAACCCAATAGCTAAATTAGTAGTCCTGATTTTCGAACACTTCCTAGTTAAGTCTGCAGACGTTGTTATATGTGATTCGAGAGCTATTGTCGATATTATGCATAATGAATTCAATGTTCCGCCCAGCAAGCTAAAATTTATCGCATACGGATCGGATGTATATGATGTAAATGAATTCTTCTCAGAAAATGTTGTGAGTGAATATAATACTTGGCTTCAAAGTAAGGAAATAGCTACAAAACCCTATTATTTAATGGTTGGAAGGTTTGTACCGGAGAATAATTTTGAACTTATAATAAACGAATTTATGCGCTCGAATTCAGAATCCAATCTTGTTATAGTTTCAAATATCACAAAAAGCAAATTCTATGACAAGCTTGAGTCAGCCACAGGGATGAAAGAAGATTCAAGAGTAAAGCTCGTTGGAACTTTGTACGATCAAAATGTATTGAAGCTTTTGCGAGCAAACGCTGTTGCGTATATCCATGGACACGAAGTAGGAGGCACGAACCCATCCTTACTCGAGGCGCTTGGAACGACGAATGTTAATTTAATCTACGATGTATCATTTAATAGAGAAGTTGCCTCAAATACTGGGCTTTATTTCAGCGCAAAAAAAGGAAATTTAGCTAAGCTTATTGAAGATACGGACATAATGAAAAAAGAAACAGCTAAAAATATGGGTCTTGATGCAAAGCGACGCATACAAGAAGAATATAGCTGGAAAAATATCATTTTAGATTACGAGAATCTGTTCAGTGAGTAATGAAGTTAGTCTCCTTTTTTACATACTGTCTTTTTCGATAGCGGCTTTTTTGATGTGGTGGGGCAGTGAAAGAAAAAGCAAAGCAATTATAGTTGTAAGTTTACTCATACCGATTATAATTAGTGCACTCCGATTCGAGGTAGGTACTGATTATGTGAGCTATGTATCAATGTATAATTCGTTATCAAATGTAGCTCTCGATCAATATTTTCCTCAAATTTTCCCAAAAACGGAAATTGGCTTTTATATATTAATTAAATTGTCAGATTGGATAACAAACAGCCCTGTTTTAGTATTTTCAGTATCCAGTGCATTAACTGTTTTATTTTTCTATCTAGGATTAAGAAGGTTTAATGTTAAACATTCTTCTCTGGTGTATTTTCTGTATTTATTAATTATTTTTCCGACGACTTTCAATGGCATACGCCAGGGTTTGGCCGCAGCTATTTGCTTCTATGCAATCTCTTATATTATTAGCCGTAAACCCTTAAATTATTTCTTATTAATCGCATTTGCAGGCCTATTCCATAATTCAGCGCTATTCTTGGCACCTCTTTATTTTTTAAATATAGTTATAAAAAAGAATACCAGATACATGCTCGCAAAAATCATTCTGACACTTGGTGGTGTTCTAGTTACTTTAAGTTTAGCTCTTCCGCACATTTTCGAATTCCTTAGTTCGTTATATATATTTGACAGTTATACCCAATATCTCATACCGAATAACGACGGAGTAGATAGCAATTTTTACTCAAAATTTCTTATAGTCATTATAGTAATCATTCTTTCGAAATGGAGTATACCGAAGAATGATAAATATAAATATTACTATTTTATCGTTTTTGCAATTTTAGAAGTGCTTATAAATACTTTTGGGTTTTCAGCAACAATCGACCGTATGTCGCTGTATTTTTCATTCTTCTCAATTTTTTTGATTACCAGTTTTACAAATATTTTTAAAGATCCTTTAGGTAGATCAATTATGTATTTTTTAATAATAATGTATGGAATTGTCTATTTCTACTTGGCATATTACGTCCAGGGATTTGCAGATATATTTCCTTATAGGTTCATATATTAAGGCTTGAAATGAATAATAATTCAAAATTAACTCAGGTGACAAAAAATATGCCAGAAGTCAGCATCGTGGTGCCGGTTTACGGCGTAGAAAAATACTTACAGAAGTGTATAGACTCTTTAGTTAACCAGACGTTTAATAACATAGAAATTATATTAGTCGATGACGGCTCGAGGGACTCAAGCGGAGAAATATGTGATAGAAATGCATTACTACATCCCACGTTAATAAAGGTATTACATCAAAAAAATACCGGACTAGGTGGAGCAAGAAATGCTGGAATCAAGATGGCAAGCGGACGTTATACTATGTTTGTAGATAGTGACGACTTTCTTCGTTCTGATACAGTGGAGATTGCTTACGGGGCGATTAGTACTAATGACGTAGACATGGTCGCGTTCGGCATTCACTTTATAAATGAAAATAATCGTATTATAAAGAGTAGTTTTGATGGAACTATTTTTAATCAAAAAATTAATCTCTCCACTAATAAAAGAATTCTTTTAAATTCACCGAGCGCTTGGAATAAGATATATAAAACTAATCTGTTTAGCAGTAACGATATATGGTTTCCTGCTAGAGCGTGGCATGAAGATCTCCGCACGACATTAAAGATTTATGCGGCAATTGACAGTGTTGTCTATATTCAAGAGCACCTCTATTATTACGTTCAAAGAAACGATTCAATTACACATAATGTTGATGTGGAACGAAATAAAGACATCTTAGATGCAATCGACGATATTGAAGAGTATTTCAAAGATAATAATTTATTCATAGAATATTACGATGAGTTAGAATATATAACAATCCTTAATATGTATAATGCTGCTTCTGCGCGCGTAGCATTGATTGATCCTAAAAACCACTTGCTGTCAGAGTTTAGGGAGCGTATATTAAGCGACTTCCCTGAGTACAGAAATAATAAATATATTCGTGATTTAAGTATAAGACAAAAAACCCTGTTTTTCTTAGTTGAATATAAGCTATATAAGATTATTAGACTTCTTGGCATACTAAGAGACAGCTATGACAATAGAGGGGTAAAAAAGTAATGGAACAAATTTCTGTTATTGTGCCTGTGTTTAACACCGAAGAATATCTTGCTAGGTGCATTGATTCAATTCTTAATCAAACATATACAAATTTAGATGTAATTTTAATAGATGATGGTTCTACGGATAAAAGTGGAGATATCTGTGATCAATACGCGACTAAAGATTCCAGAGTAAGAGTGATTCATGGAATAAATAGGGGAGTATCGCATGCGCGAAATATTGGAATTAATATAGCTCGTGGAGAATATATAAGTTTTGTAGATGCTGATGATGTAATAGCTTCAGGGTACTTTGAGATGTTACATAGAATACTCAAAGATAATAACAGTGATATTTCAACTTCCGGTACGATGACCGTGTATGACTTGAAGCTAATGGACACTACCGCAACAGATCATTCCCAGGCAGTGGATATTATGTCTGGCGTTCAAGCGACTAAAAGCATGCTATATCAAAATAAATTGTCAAATAGTCCATTCGCAAAGTTATACAGTAAAAAACTTTTTGATACTATTAAATTTAATGAAAATTTAGTAATAGCCGAAGATCTTGATTTAAATTATCAACTTATTTTGAGAGCAAATACAGTTGCGGTTAACTTAGCAAGGAACTATTTTTACTTTCAACGACCCGGGAGTGCAATGCAGTCGACTTTTAGTTTGAAACGTACGGATGGATTAACTGTAGCAAAACGATTGATGTCTCATTCAAAATTGCATTACCCTGCAATAGTTAACTCGGCAAAGAATAGGCTTTTTATTGAAGCCGTGCTTGTAGCAACTGAAATATCGTACGCAAACCAGGAATATAAAAAACAATTTAATGAATGCATAGATCTAATACGTAATATGCGATATGACGTCCTGCATGACAATGAATCAAGATTTAGATTTAGATTTTATGCCGGTATATCTTTTGTTAATGTGCATATATTGATTTTATTATTTGTAGTGAAAAAGATATCAAAAAAATTTCTAATAAATTTGAAAAATTGGATTTGATATTATGCGTACGAAAAATTCACTAATAAATATTGTTGTATCTATAATTCTGGGATTTATTGCTACCATAGTAAGTTTTATCGCGCAGAAATTTTTAGTTGATACGTTAGGTCTAGAATATCTTGGACTTAATGCTCTGTTTATGAATATTATCACTATGCTCTCTGTAGTAGAGCTTGGTTTGGGAGCCGCAGTAGTGTATCACCTATATGGTCCGATAAAGGAGCGGAATACAAATAAGATATCTTCTCTAATGCTTTTCTATAAGAAAGGCTACCGAGTTGTCGCTTTCGTCGTATTCTTATTAGGTCTTGCTGTATTTCCATTTCTTCCTATTATTGTTGGTGAAAATTCTATACATGCGAATATTCCTGTAGTGTATTTTTTGTTTATAATTAGTGTGACCGTTTCGTACCTTTTGACATACAAACGATCGATACTATACGCCGATCAAAAAAATTATATTGTAAGCGCGGTACATCTTGGTGCGATTGTAGTACTCAACGGTTTGCAAATCGGCGTACTCGTAGCAACGCAGAATTATTATTTATTCTTAGCTTTGAAAATCATAATAACCATACTAGAAAACATTGTAATTAGTGCTATTGTTGATCGTCGCTATAAAATAAGCTCTAACGCAGCTCGGCTTGATGCTGTTACTAAAGCAGATATATTTACTAAAATTAAAGGGCTTTTACATCATAAAATCGGGGATTTTCTTGTTCTTGGTTCTACTAATATTATTATATCGGTGTTTTTAGGTATAAAAGCCGTTGGGTTATATAGTAACTATTTGCTTATTCAAACAGCGCTCAGCTTATTATTTTCTCAGCTTTCAACGGCACTCACGGCAAGTATCGGTAATTTACTGCTAGAAGATAGTAAAAAAGAACACTATCTTGTTTTTTTGAAGTTGCAGTTTGCTATGCACTCACTTGCAGTAATTTGCGTGAGTGTCTTCTTTACTGCTTCCGCGAGTTTTATTACTTTATGGATTGGCGCGGATTATCTATTTTCAGTCGGTGTTTTAGCTGCTTTGACTTTGAATATATATCTGATACTCATTCGATCTACATTTAATAACTTCAAAAGCGCCGCAGGTATATTCTATGAAGATCGTTTTGTACCTTTGTTTGAGTCTGTGATAAATATAGTGGCATCTATTTTGCTAGTGCACTTTATGGGAATTGCGGGTGCATTTTTAGGAACTGCTTTGAGTAGCTTAGCTCTGCATGCCTATAGCTATCCAAAGTATGTGTATAAGGGTGTTTTTGGTCGAACTTACCGCGAGTATGTGGGGCATGTAATACAGAATTTTATGATTGCATTGGGCGGAGTTGTAGCCGCTTACTTTGCCAGCACGCTTGTTAATGTCGAATCTATATTATTGCAACTTATAAGCGACATAACTATCGCCATTATTGTTCCGTCTTTAATTTTATGGATCATATACCGAAAGAGTGATGAGTATAGGTATTTCAACTATCTATTATCTAAGATAATTAAAACAATATTACGGAAGTTAAGAATTAAATAGATGAAGCGATTTTATAAATACATACTCCTTTTCGTTTGGATGCTGGTAATCTTTTATCTTTCCTCTGAAGGATCAGATTTGTCGAGTCAGCGAAGTGATGTGTTTGTTGAGTCAGTCGATACTATTGTAGGCGGTTTACCAAATGAGATTTTGACATTTCTTGTGCGTAAATTGGCGCATATTACTGCGTATTTTGTTTTAGGCTTACTTTTTTACACGATAGTTGATTCATATAAAAAAGGTA
>JAQGHA010000003.1 GCA_028289065.1 Candidatus Saccharimonadota bacterium | reverse complement strand
TTGCTGATATACCTAATTCGCGAATCTGCTTCAAAGCTAGTTCAGGAGTTGAGAAGTGCAAGGCAGTCGATGAATCAGGTAATACTTTTTTTGGCCCAGCAATAGCCACAACTTCAAAACCACTGCGTTTGGTATCAGAGAGACTGAAGGCGATATCGTTCGTGGCACCTGATGAGCCAATAAGCAGTACTCGTTTAATACCTTTTCCGTACCTAAAGCTAAGGTTGCGAATGAGGCGCATAATTTCACGTTCGAAAACGATTAATAGGAACGAAGCAGCTAGGGCATAGGCGGCAACTAAGCGGGCTGGAAAAAGGTCTTTATCGCTAATGTACTCAAAACCAATAACTAACAAGATACCGAGGAAGGCGCCAATAGCAATTTTGCTCCATTCAGCTAAGCGACGGTTATATGTGCCTGGTTGGTAAAGCCCAATCAAACCGAAGACAGCAATCCAGGCTGGCACGATAAGGAGAAAAGCAAATAGGTAGTCGTAAGCATAAATGTTATGCAGCAATGGGCGAGGGTCATATTGTACGCGGGCTACGTACGCCAGAACAAAGGCAGCTATTAATACCAAAGCGTCAACGAGCATAAGAATCAGGCTGTAGAGTTTGGAATTCCGGCGAGTCATAAGTGGTGCTATTATAGCATTTTCTAGGTTACACTAAGAGGGTATGGCGAAAAAAACAGTAAATATCACTTTGGTTGATAAAATATTCATTGGCCTTTTGTTGGCTATTTTTGGTGGAATTGTACTGCACGCTCCATTCTCGGTCGGCTTCTCAACCCTTTGGCCCGATTATGAACTCCTCATTAAATCATGGAAAGAAATTTTACTTGGCATCGCCACATTATTTTTACCGGTACTTTTAACAGTACATAAACGTTGGAATATTTTTAAAGACCCGCTGTTCTTATGTATTGCCGCATTTGCCGCTTTGAACATCGCCCTGATTCCCCTGTATTTTACTGGTGCCGAGGCAACTTTGGCTGGTATATTAATTAACCTGCGCTATTTATTATTCTTTGTACTGGTATATGTAGCGCTTAGCTTGTATCCACAATATAGTCGGCTGTTTATAAAAGTGTTTGTCGCCGGCGCCTTTGTTGTGTTAGTATTCGCAATTTTACAAATAACCGTGTTGCCAAATGACTTCTTGAAATTACTTGGCTATAACCAAAACACCATCATGCCGTTTCTGACCGTTGACCAAAACCCTGATTTCATTCGTATCAATAGTACTTTGCGTGGCCCTAACCCCTTAGGCGCCTATGCCATGGTGGTAGTAACGCTACTGCTAGCTTACTGGTTGAAGGGTCCGAAAGTGTTAAGTAAAAACAGGCAAGTGATGATGGCAGTATTGGCTGTTGGTAGTGTCGTTGCCTTATGGGCAAGTTACTCGCGGAGCGCGGTACTGGGGGTATTAGTAACTGTCGGGATAGTATTGGCCGCGGTGTATAGCCGTAAGTTGCCGAAGAAAACCTGGGTTGCCCTAGCGATTGTCGCCTTAGTAGTGGGGGGAAGTTTAGGGGCGTTCAAAGAAAGTTACTTTGTATCGAACGTTATTTTGCACGAAAACCCTGCCGAAGGAAACGACGTTAACTCGAACGATGGCCATGCTGATTCGTTGGTTGATGGCGCAGAGCGATTGGTTCGACAGCCATTAGGCGGTGGTATAGGTAGCACCGGTTCAGCCTCATTACTGACGGATTCACCAGTTATTATAGAAAATCAGTATTTATTTATAGCCCATGAAACCGGTTGGATTGGGCTTGGTTTGTTCATAGCGGTTTCTTGGATGGTTTTGAGTCGGTTATGGAAGGGCCGTAAAGATTGGTTTGTGCTTGGTGTCTTCGCAAGTGGTATCGGACTGGTTATTATCGGCTTAATTCAGCCGGTTTGGGTTGATGAAACTGTTGCCTTGGTGTGGTGGGGCTTGGCCGCGATTGCCTTGGTACGTTCTCGAGGTTCTGGTATACTTTTAGTACGCAATGAAAATACAAAATAAACAAATTCAGCGCATCCCTTCTTTCATTCTTATCGTCGGCATACTCGCCTGCCTTGGTATTGGGTTTTTGGCCTACGGTATATTTGCACATAAGTCAGCTGTGACCCAACCGATAGCTTCAGGGGAAGGTTCGAGTAACGCTGATGTGGTTAAAGAAGGCTCGGATGAAACGGCCGTGCCGGTTGAAGCGATTAAAACCTATACGGTGCCTGCCGACGAGCCGCGAGTGCTACGAATTGATTCGCTGAGTTTAAACGCTAAAGTTCGGCCGATGGCTATTAATTCAGTTGGTGCCATTCAGGCGCCGGTGAATATTTATGACGGCGGTTGGTATAGCGGTAGTTCTAAGCCAGGAACCCCTGGCGCGGTATTTATTGATGGACACGCCAGTGGCGCCACTCGTAAGGGATTATTTGCCTATATTGATACGCTCAAAAATGGCACGACCATTAGCCTTGAACGAGGCGACGGCCAGTTGTTTAACTATAAAGTGGTGCACGTTGAAACCTTGCCAAAAGAATCAGTTGATATGTACAAGGTGCTCCATACGTATGGTGATGTTGATGAGGGTTTAAACCTCATGACTTGCACGGGTACCTGGCTACCAAACGAAAAGACCTATGATAAGCGGGCAATCGTGTATGCCGAGAGGGTTTCGTAATGACCGAGCGTTCCACTAAACGCCAAAAAGAATTACTTGATTACGTTGACGGTTTTATTAAAGAGCACGGTTATGGCCCAAGTTACCGGGAAGTTATGAGCGCCCTTGGGTATAAATCCGTTTCAACGGTAGCCATTCATATTAATGGTTTGATTGATAAAGGCTACATCCGAAAACGAGATAATTCAGCCCGCTCATTAGAAGTAGTTTCCGCCCAATACGGTAACGGCGCTGGTCCGAATAATACGGTGGTGAATTCTAAAGATGCCAGCAAAGAGAAGTGGTTGGTTGGAGCGGTTCGCGAACGGTTTGAAAGCTACAAGCAATCAGCTGACCCTGGCGTTTTGGATGAGATATATGTTTTAGTTGGTTCGTTAAAGGTACTTGGCTTTGAAGCTGCTTATATAGCGACTCGAACTGAACTAGGCGAACTGATTAAGCGCTAGTATAATAGAGCACATGTTGAAAGAGAAATTTACTGCCACTAAGTCGTGGGCTGCTCGTCATCCACGACGTTTTGTTGTGTATGTTGTTGGGGCTATTTGTGGGCTTTTTATTCTATTCCAACTGCTTTACCCTACAAATACGCTGGTTCCTTATAGTTCAATTGAAGGTTTCGAGCTAGGCGGTTCATCTAAGGATGAGGCTATTAAAACGTTAGATGAAAAGTTTGCAACATCTAAGGTAGCCGTGTACTTTAAAGGCTCGGATTCGGCATTCTTTAAAGCCTCGCCGGCTGAACTAGGTATTGCCAGCTCGAATAAAGACAGGATTGATGCAATTAATTACCCCTGGTTGTTGCGCTTGGTCCCAGGTTCAATATTTTGGGCACACCTGTTTGTTAACGATATAGCCGGGCTGGAATATCAACGTAATGCAGCAACTTTGGATTCGTATATAACAACTACATTTGGTGATAGTTGCCATTTAGATGTTCGTAACGCTACGGTAAAAGTTGAAAATAATTCCATCCAGGCAGTCGAGGCATTTTCTGGTGGTGATTGTAATTTTGATGACGTAAGAGCGAAATTATCCTCTGTTGAACCCGGCGTACAGGGCGGTAAGGTGACAATTTCTGGTGATGAAATAAAGCCAACCATTTCTACCAAAGAAGCCACCGAATTAGCTACCCATGTTACAGATGTTATTAAAAACGGCATAGATGTAAACGACGGTAAAGATAAACATAAGATCCCTAAAGAAATCCTTCGGCTATGGCTTGATTTTGCGGCTGTGGATGGAAAACTTGATTATTCGTTCAATGTCGAGCGCTCAGCTAGTTATTTAGGTGAGCGTATTGCTTCGGTGGTAGAAAAGCCAGTTGGCACAACCACAGTGACCTTGCGTAACTTTGTAGAAGCCAGCCGCGAAAGTGGCCAGAGCGGTGTGGTGTTCAATGCGCCGAAGATGTTGAGTAGTATAAAAACATCGTTGGAAAAGGGCGAGGATGTAGTGGCGGTTGAAGTAGATACGATTCAACCGATCATAAAATATAACCGAACCTACAGCCCGGATGATGCGGAACTTTCGGCGTTACTGAAAAAATATGCCGATAGTCACCCAGGTACATACGGTGTCAGTTTACGGGAACTATCAGGTCAACGGCGTAACGCCAGTTACCGGGCGACCACTCAATATACCACCGCCAGTACTTATAAGATGTTCGTAGCTTACAGTACCTTACTGCGGATTGAATCAGGTGAGTGGCAGTGGAGCGACCCAATTAACGGTGGGCGAGATGCGGCCAAATGTTTCCAAGATATGATTCAGTTATCCGATAACGAGTGTGCAGTGGCTTTCTTGAAGAAGATTAGCGTTAAGGCGCTGACCGATGAGGCGCACGCCATAGGCGCTACCCAAACCTCATTCTTAGTATCGAATAGTATCAAATCCACCGCCGAGAACGAATCGTTATTGCTAGGGCTATTAGAAACCGGGCAAATATTAAGCCAACAAACCAGCCGAGACACCTGGATTGCGGCCATGAAAAAGAATGTCTATCGAAAGGGAATACCGGCGGGAATACCATCGGCTGTAGTGGCTGACAAGGTTGGGTTCTTAGATGCTCTCCTGCACGATGCGGCCATTGTCTACAGCCCCAAGGGTACGTACGTGCTCGTTATCCTTACTGAAAACTCTTCATGGGCTAATATAGCTGAATTAGCCGGCCAAATAGAAACGCTACGTACCAAGTAGCACGTAGCGTTTCTATTTTAAAGTTAGTTAAGAACTAAACTTTAGTGTCGTCATTAACGTTGACGTTTGTTTTCTTGTCCTTAGAATCATCCTTTAGACCATTGCGAAGTTCTTTCGCAGATGAACCAATGTTTCGGGCTAGCTTTGGAAGTTGTGAACCACCGAAGATAACTAGAATAACAATAAGAATGATAATGAGTTCTGGTGCGCCTAATCCGAACATATGAATACTCCCTAATAGATAAAACTGACTATCTTAATGTTATCGCGGTATTGCGATTATGGCAAGAGTATTTATCGTATTAACGGTTTGAAGGACGACCACCATACACTGAGTCACCGTAACCGAAGTTTACAGATCGTTGTGGTGTAGATGATGTTTGCTTAACAACACTGTTGATAGCTTGTGAAACACCAGTAGCAGCTACGAGGCCAATACCAACTGCTTTTAAGAAATCTTTACGGTCTAATTCTACCGACAGAATGCGAGCGATGCTTTGCTTGATCATTTTTGATCCTTTTGTTAATTATATTTTTATTTTGGAACTGTTATACATTTAGATTATGCTTAGTTGATTGAAAAGTCAACAAAAATTGTAAAAAGCTATTGCTTTTAGTTTTTTACTGGTATTATATGAAGTATACAAATAAAGGAAAATATTACTTTGTTCCAAAATCAATATACATACAAATACATTGCTCAAGCTCCAACCGCCTACGGCTCTGATGCTTATGGCTCGGGTACATACAGTTGTGCATCCACTGATGCTATCTGTCTAGCCGGTATACCGGGTGCGCCAAACACTGGTTTCTTAGTATCATCTAACCCAGTATTTATGGGCGGTATCTTCATTACTGCTGCATTAGTAATAACTGTCATTGTTTACGCTATCATTCGGAAAGTGAAACAACCAAAGGCAGCTAAGTAGTTTATGGGATTCTTTGACGACCTATTTAGTGATGTACGGGCTTTTACTGATGAAATTCAGGAACTAAAGCAAGAACTAGTTTCTTCCGTTCTTGACCCAACTGGTGATTTACGTAACACTGTTAACGAAATTGCCGGAGAAGTTACCGGTAAACCTGTATCTTCAACCCCGCCAGTTATAAATACTGACGACCAGAATTAATCTATTTTATTAATTCACTATTGAATAGTTTGTGATTGGAACGGACGGTACATACCGTCGATTGTAAAGTTCCGTTGATTAGGCGATGCTGGCCGAGGTAATGCTCGAGCAGCTGGCTGTGGCTGAACCCTTTTAGGTACGACTACTTGGTGATGAGTTGGGCGAACAAAACCATCCATCGAACGTGGACGGGTTGGCTGCATTAATTGAACTGGCTTCGGTTGTGGCTTGATGTCTGCAAATTGAGGAGCAGGTTTAAAAGCTGGACGAGGAGCTTGATGAGGTGTTGGGAGTGGTGTAGGTGCATGATAAACCTCTGGATCTGATGCTGGAACCGCTACCATACCGCGTTTTTTACTGAGCCGTTGTACGCGCAGCTCTTTTTTACGAAGCTTCTTTTCAACCCGGTACTTTTTAAAAATCGAGGCGAGAATAATAATGACACCAATTTGATATACCACCACGACCGGCCCAGCAATAATAGTTTGGTTGATAGGGTCGGGTGTTGGGGTAATAATAGCGGCGACGATAAAGCTAATGACAATTACCCACTTTTCAGATTTCATTAAACCACCTGGAGTGAATGGCTTAATTGAGTTGATGAGCAACAAAAGCAACGGGATTTGGAAGACGATACCAATACCGATGGTGTAGGCGATAACGAAGTTCAAGTAAGAATCCGCAGTTAGTGAAGCATCGATGAATTTATCGGCGAAACTATACAAGAAGACCAGTGCGTTCGGTACAGCCACAAAGTAACCAAAGGCCATACCAGCAATAAGTAACAAGAATGAACCAATGATGAGCATTGATGATTTCTGTTGAGCCGTTTCAGGCAGAGCCGGTCGAACAAAGGCATACAGTTGCTGAATAAGCAGCGGGAAAGCTATAGCTACCCCTGAATAAATAGATACCATAAAGATAAAGCTGAAACCGCCGGCCGGGTTAAGATAGACCAGCTTTTGGCCATGTAACGGTGCCAATACCGCCTCAATAACCGGCCCCTGAAAAGCATACGCTAAACTAGCGCCAATAATGAAAAAGATCGCCACGATGAAGAATCGGGTTCTCAGTTCTTTTAAGTGTTGACCAGCAGGTACCTTACTCATTCCACGTGTATATAATGGCTTACATTTCCCTCCCTATAATAGTAGTGCTTTTAGGGAGAACTTACTATTGTCAAACTTACTACAATACGAAGGCTCACCTTGGTTATGCTTTAAGGCTTTGATATACTTTGGATAAATATGCAAAACGATACCCAACCTACGCGTAGCGACAGCCTGGACCACAACGTTATTAGTTACCGACCAGAGCGACCGGGGTATAATTTTCAGCCGGTGGATGGGGTTGTAGTGGATGGTATGCAAAACCAGCCTGATAGTGCTACCGTTCAACCAGATACTCCGGCGGTGGCGATCACTGCTAGTGTCGTTGATAATAAAAAACCATTCACCCTTGCCAACGCCATTGTTATCTTCGCTGGCATTATGCTTGGACTCATGGTCGGCTACTTCGCGTACATTACCTGGTTCGCTTAGTACCAGAGTATAAGGTGCCAATAATTCGTAGCCATTGACTCTGTAATGGAGGTCAAGGTATAATACCCCTTGTATTCCGACGTAGCTCAATGGTGGAGCAAGAAGCTGTTAACTTCGAGGTTGCTGGTTCGAGTCCAGCCGTCGGAGCCAAGATGATTACGCTTAAAGATCTTCGAACTGAAGGTCTTTTTGTTTGCTATTATTAAACTATGATCAAGAATTCACAAAACCAAATTGGAAGTGCGCATGTTGTTATTTTTGTAGTTCTTGTCGCGTTCATTATAGGTGCACTTGGATTGGTCGTATGGAATAATTTCATCAATAAAGAAGAATCGCAATCATCTTTCACAAGCAGCAATGGTAAGAGTGATAGTTTTACCTCGCCAACTCAAGAATCTGATGAGAAGACATACAAAAATGAGACCATTGGTATTTCTTTTACATATCCAAAACAATGGGTGAATCTTAACTGTAAAGACAATCCAAATATAGTCTTTTTTGCAAGCGATTCTAGGGGTATTGGTGGTGATAACGATTCATTGCTTTGTGGTGGAGGTTCCGACTTCCCTCCGCAAATGTCATTTTATATAGCTAACGGGTCGGTAGAAATTGCTAATGACGCATCTTCGCTTATAATCGATGGACTGGAAGCGCAAAAGTCAGTTTTTGTATCTAGTAATGAATCGATTCGGCCTGAAGGCTTTGAGATTACGAAATATTCAGTACCGTTAGCAGACGGAAGAGCGGTTGTGTTTACATATAGTAAATGGCCGAAAGAATCTACGAGTTCATATGATACTTCTGATGAAACAAAACAACGCTTTCAAGATTTAGTTGAGTCTTCGCTTACTTTCATCTAAATTCCGAAGTATGTCCATTAGAGGGTGTCAAAAATTTACCTCATAATAAAAGCCATCCTCACGAATAGCTTTTATTATCCTCGCTGTATTTAATCCTTATTTTTATGTAAGAACTTTTCTTTAGCCGCTTCTAAAGTAATGCCTTTTTCTTCTGCCATTTTCTGGATCTTCTGTTTTGTTTCAGGGTCGTTCATAAGGTCTTGTGCTTTGTCTTTCAAATTGTCTAATAATCCCATACTATCTCCTTTTTAACAGTACTAACTATGAGTGAACGGGTAAGTTTTTTCAGTGAATATTTTTACGTAACTTTAACTCATTTAAATTTATACTAGCTATATGAAACCTGGAGATTACATTGCATGGAAATGGGGGAATGGCCTTGCCCAGGGGAGGGTTAAATCTATCCACAAAGATTCGATAATTATAACAAGCAAGGGTAAAGAAGTGAAGCGCAATGGTTCTTCGGACAACCCAGCTGTCGTGATTGAGCATAAATCTGGAAACGATGTATTGAAATTGGTGAGTGAGATTCAGAAGACAAATAAAGACTAGCTGGCGTTATCGTACTGTAATCGTAATAACCGAAGCTTCTTATCTTTGTTTGATATGATAATGCCATGAGTGAGTATGTTTTTTCTGACAAAGAGTATGGAGATGTTATAGATAACTTTGTAATTGGTTGCGTTGATGTAGCTATTTGTTATGATGGAAAGATTTTACTAGAAAGGCGAGAGCGTAATCCAATTAAAAGTGAATGGTGGATATTTGGTGGCAGAATGTTACGAGATGAGACTTTTACAGAAGCCGCACGTCGCGGCGTACATCGTGAGTTAGGTTTAAACCTGCCGGTAGAAAGATTCTCTGAGATTGGCGCCTACAATCTTATTTGGCCCGTTAGGCGAGAAGTTGAAAAATCAAACGGTTGTCACCATCTTTTGGTGGCGCATCATGTTGGGCTCAACAAACAAGAGTACGAAGAGGTCAACAAACATATTGTTACTGAATCAATTATTGCTGAATGGTTTGAATATAAAAATGTGAGCGATAATAATTTCCTAAAAGAGATAAAAGACATTGCCTATAAATCATCACTTATTGCAATATAGTAGATATATTCGCTCCATGAATGTGTATTTATGGTGATGAGTCCGAAAGGACGAAAGCGAATTAATCTACAAAAATTTAAAAGGTGTTGCTAGGACGAAAATTTCGTCCTAGCAACACCTAGCGCGCAAAGCTGCGAGTTACCGCCGCCTACTCACCGTCCTTCGACGCTTAATAGCCGTCGATCGACTGAATGAATAGATCGTCAGCACTAAGGCACTCATGGCAACTGTCACCATGAATACAACCAATTTCTCCGTTCTTATCGCAAAGATAGCGGGGGTGACAAACATGTCACTAAACCCTTGGGTGTATGGCATGGCTACATATGCGATGCCGATGGAAAGCAACATAGTGACAACCGCCGGTTCGACTCCACTGCCAGTCCGTAAACTCAGCGGTCCAAGCAATCGGAAGCTGCCCTTATAGAACGGGTACAGCAACGGAACTCCTTGGACTGTTAAGCCGTCGGCAAACAGATGGGTCACAACGCCCGCCAACAGTGCGATCGGAAGGTAGGGAAGTTTTGGTGCTTCCCATAGTTCCATCCTTACTCCCCACGACTGCAGCAGCAACGCTAGTCCGAAAACCATTACGCAGTACGCCAGTGAGTGTGTGAACCGCCGGTGCCCTGGGGTGAGCTTGTGCCATATGTTTGGCAAGAACCTACCCAGTGCAGAGGATTTGGTGTCTGCATCCGATATCAGCCCACCAAACGTACCAACTGCCCCCATCATCAACCGAATCGAGATGGGTGCTTCAAGATACGTTCCCACTAAAAAACCACCTGCAGCACCTAGTACCGCATGATTTGCTCCGTACAATCTGCACACCTGCTCTCAATTGTGAACTCTTTACGGCCTAGCCAATAATAGTACTTTATTGTATGAAATACAATTCAAGCCTTACTGCTGTGAGTTGATTTTAACGCAAACAATGATATAATATATGTACTATGAATCCAGATAATGCAGTAGCTAAAACAGATTTACCTCAAATTCTTACTCTAGATAGCGCAGTAAGCCTTTCCGAAGCTGTTATCTCTGCTTACCAAGACAATTACTATTCATTCAATACAAGCCCTTGGTTTATCGATATTGATAATAGGTTCCGTATATTTATGTATAATGGCACACGCTATATCGCTAAAAAAGCACGTCCAGATAAAGCGGCCGATGAAGTTGAAAAGTCGCAGAATGCACACAATTTTATAGATGGAGAAATTGTTGCTGGAATAAAGTTTAAGGTCATTGTTCCGAAAATCATAGCGGTTGATGCCGATACTACCTACATGATAAGCGAGTATGTTGGCACAGACATGAATGAAATGTCGTCATACCGTTTAGTAAAACCACTTTTAGATGCCCACGGGTATGTCGAGATAATGCAATTTTTGATAAAACGCGGTATTACCCACCCGGGATTTCTGCCACGGAATATTGTTGAAAATGGTGATGTAATGTATTTATTTGACTGGGAAGACGCAACGTTTGATGCCAATCTGACACCAGCTGATTTCGATCGCCTGTGGTATACAAATTTTATTTTAAACTGGAGCTACCTTTTTTCGAGGGATGAGCTGGAATCGAATATAAACGCACTCATTTCTACGAGCCGTTTTTTGACCGAGCCAGACCTAGTGAGGTATGAAAGAACATTTAGAGACCTCATCGATTTCAAAGGTAGTACCTTCGAGATGAGAAATTTGATTGAACAAGTAGTATTTAAAGCTGAGATGCCAGTAGACGATATTAAAGATGAATCACATTTGCATCCGAATGATATTGGCCATTTATTTGCCGATGTATACTTCAGTGAACTTGATGTTTTGAACGATATGTCCTCAAGTTTACTGCGTACTAAAAACAAACTACTCTATAGCGCAATAGTTAAGCTAGTTACACAGATTATCACCCTTATTCGTAAGAATGACTTAAAAAACATAGACTACTACTGTATGGTTGTTGTACTCGCGCTTCTAAGCCCGGAAGATTATTCAGCAAATCATTATGAATCTGTTGCAAATCAAAAAGACTTAAAAGATATTTGTGCGCACCTAATTAACTTAAACCAGAACAGTATTATTTCACTGTTTTTGACTATTAAACTTCAAACCACTGAAATAGACGCTTTAGTGCGGGACGCTGTGATTGGTGCTACCGGTTTTAAGCCACTTGAGAATTCTTCACAGATAGAGAAAATTACTGTTTTTATAAGTAGTCTCCAGAAAGAAAAAGATGAGTAGGGAATCAATTCAGCTATTTAATGATGGACGAGTGACGGTACGAAGTACGCTAGATACAAATGTTCCTGGGATGATGCAAATACAACCGCTTTCTCATAAAGAGAAATTCGCCGAGCTAACCGATGAAGAGGTGATGAGTTTTGCTCGTACACAACACGGCATGCGAACGGCGCTTAAAGAGATGTTTCATGTAGCTGTTGCTGGGCTTTATGTTGAAGAACATGCTGGACAGCCCGTAACCAGCTACACAATTCCTTTTCATGTTGATCACATCCAGGAAAGGTTCGACATTTCAGTATATCAACCACATATTGAAGCATATCTTTCTAGTTATGACGTTTCACCCCAATCAGGTCAGTATGCTGCTGGTGTAAGTGCTTATCTAAACGGTCCAAAGACTGCTACATCCCGTCTTGGTGAATATGTGACACATGAGCCAAAGGTGGAAAATAAAGACAAGTACGCTTTGCTGGACGTAGTGGACGTCGATGATGAATCGGAAATTCCACCTGCTCCTGATGGATTTAAATACTATACATGTATTGGTGGCTCTAAAAACTTTCAGGCCTTTTTAGCACAAGATGCTTTGTCTAAAGGAGAGTTTTTGGATATGTTTGAAGATGAACTTGATGAAGCTTTAAGTCCTGTGTATGAGGATGAAACGCTGGTTGTACGGCAAGATGCTAAGTACGCAATTCCTGGTTTTTATATCGTCAGTCCTAAAGAGCATTTTCGTAGTATTGCTGAAATGCCTCAAGAGGTTTTTAATCACGCCATGCTGACAGTTAAACGAATCAAACAGCAGCTGGTGACAGTCGGTATTAATGAATCGCATATCTATAATGATGAAAAGTACAAAAGCCCTGCTAGCGCACACTTTTGGGTGCTTCCGCTTCATCAGCCCGTAGATGGTCAAGATTTAAATCGCACTATTTATTCAAAAGATATCTGGACGTATTTGAATACGTATCCAAAGTTCCAGTACACAAAACAAGAGATTTTGCGCTACAACAATCACGTAAAAGAACTCTTGAAATAGTAGTTTAGTGCGTATCAAGCCCTGAATAGTAGAGGGCGATCATAGCAAGTGATTCGGAGAGGTCTTTCATAGGGTTCCCAAGTTCGATTGTTTTCGGTTTACCATCATCGTCAATAAGGGTTCCAAAGGCATTACCAAGAGCTCCCACCTGGAAATAGCGTCCAGAAGTATTTTTATATAACTGTAAAGTGTTATGCATATTTGGATAGCGTTCAGATACCTCTTCAGCAACTTCAAGGCATTCATCCTCTTCGACACTCCAGGCTTCGGTGTTCGTTATGGTAGCTCGTGGTCCAATTGGTTCAACTTGGTACATTTTATAGCGAATGCGTGAGAGATTGACACCTTGGTTGGAAAGCACCTCGGGAATATTGGCAACATCATTGACATTTGGCCGGGCAATAACTGTACGAATAGTTAGCTCAGTATCAGGGTAGTTATCAAGTACAAGGTTTGCGCCTTCAATAACCTTTTTAAAATTATCAATTTTTCCAGGGCGCATAATCTTATTTATCGGTGATGTCGAACCGTCAAGGGGAAGGCCTAGGTCATCAATAAAGGGCAGCACTTTGTGGTGCTTTCGAGCAAGGAGGACGGCGTTGGTCGAGAGCGTGGTTCGCATTCCAAGCTCTTTGGCATGTTGCGCTATTTCTGGTAGAAAAGGAACCATAAGTGGTTCGCCACCAGTAAAAACAACGGCATTAGTGCCGCGTTCGTTGAAGGAGGATAGAAGGTTTTTCCAACTGTCTTGCTGATGTTCGATTCCAATTTTGTGTACATCACCCCAGCACCATTGGCAGTCAAGTTGGCAGCTTCCTGTCATACTGATGTCGATCGTATCAGGATGCATACGTGGACTATTATTGAGGGATTGTTCGGAAGTAGCCATAGATGCCTCTATATATTTATATTTTCATTTGCGATTCGATACGCGGATCGTTTTCCTACTGTGACGATTGTGTCTGATTCAGGAAGCGCTCCCAACAGCTCTTCTTCACTGACCTTTTGACCATCGATTTTAATTGCACCTTGAAGTGCGAGTCGTCGAATCTCACCGCGTGATGAGTAGTTTCCGGTAGCAAAAATACCATCAATTAAAGAATCGACAGAGGAAGGTAAGACCTGAATATCTTTTTCATCAAGAGTTTTGTTTACAAAACGACGTTCAAAGTTTTCTCGTTCCTCGAGGCCTTTTGAAAGTTCGGAAGTTGATATTGCGGCCATGTAGGTAGCGAGTTGTTTCTTCATCTCTAGAGGATTGTCGGCAATCTGCTTAGAGAGTCCTTCAAGTTCCGATTGTTCGACTGGTGCAAACGCGGTCATGTATTTAAGGATTAGGTCATCCGGAATCGACATCATTTTGCCGTAAATTTCATTAGGTGTTGCACGGAGTGGAACGAAGTTGCCAAGCGATTTACTCATTTTAATTCCATTACCCGAAGTACCTTCAAGGATTGGGGTCATCAGAACGCTTTCCGCATGTTGTCCGCGGTTCCTCTGAACTTCGCGAGTTTGTTGGAAATTAAGGAGCTGATCTATACCACCGATTTCAATGTCGGTTTCGAGTTGAACAGAATCAATGCCCATCATTGTGCCGTAAAATGCTTCTGCAAGGCTTACACCTTGTCCACCTAGAAGGCGAGTGCGAAAGTCTCGTCGTTGCATAGCTTCACTTAAGTTAACGTCTTGAAGATACTTAAAGACTTCAGAGAAAGGCATATCTTTGAGCCAGTCACTATTGTGCGATACTTTAACATTAGAGCGGGTAGTGTCAAAATACTTGTTGACCTGTGTACGAAAAGTAGATACGTTTTCGGAAATTTTTTCGTCTGTTAATAGAGGACGTTCATTTGATCGGCCGCTTGGATCGCCAACTTTTGCCGTAAAGTCGCCAAATACAAGATCGATGTTATGACCGGCGCGGCTTAATATATCAAGAACCCGAATGGGAACGACATGTCCAATGTGAAGATCTGGGCCAGTTGGGTCTGTGCCAAATTTAATGTTAAGAGGTTCGCCTTTTTCAAGCTGCTCTTTAACGCTATCTATAGTGATGGCATGTTCGATTTTAGGCTCAATCAATGAAATGAGCTCATTAGGGGTGGCACCTTCGAGTGACTCATATGTTTTGCTAAATTTCTTTTCACTAAAACTCATAAGGTAATTTTAACATTAAAACCAATATAAGTCAATAGATTATGCTAACGATTGGGAGATGATCTGACAGATTGTGAGGGTTGCCTGAGGCCAATACACGGTACTCGTATTTATGATCTGATAGTATTTGGTTAATATACATGTAATCTAGGCGAAGGTTATGAAATTCAATTCCGTCATCCTGAGTTATAGGCACTGTTGGCATAAATACTGTTGATAAAGCATGGCCTATATCGGTAAAGCCGGCTTGTTTGATTGTTTCTGTGACTTCGTAAGTAGGCGCTTCTACGGGTATGGCGGAGTAATCAACCGGATCGCCTTTTGATACGGCATTCAGGTCGCCAATTATCATACTGGGCACAGAAGGGTCGTCGATGGTACTCATCACTTCTGAGAGTTCTTTTAACCTGCTTTGTTCTGGTGAAGGTGCTAAATGTATAGCAGCGAGAGTAATGATGCCTAGGTTAGTGTCGATTTTTGTGCTTAAGCCAGAATTTTGCAAGGTAATGAATGTGTCGGTGTGAAGGAAAGGGTATTTAGAAAGCAGAAGCGTGTGATTCTGGGTATGTGATGACATCCCAGTAGCGCTATACGGTGTTTCTAGATCTTGCATTAAAGATGCTACGGCAGTCTTATCTTCTATCCAGGTCACTTCATACAAACCAATGATATCAGCACGTGCCTCGCTTATAAGACGCGCAAGATCACGCGCGTCATGAGCGGTGTAATTTCCTATATTAAAACTGAGCACTGTAAGCATATAGGTGTAATTATAATTGATTTTCCCGTAAATACAGTATGATGAATATATATTGATTAGTTTTTGGAGCCAGATATCGTGAGCAGTGAAGGTAATAAATATCAAAACATTCTTCAAGACATGCGTCAAAACTTGTTTCTTGAAGCAGATGGGCAGAATTCAGATAAACTCATTGCACTCACGAAATCAGCTGTTGATAGTATCATAAAAAACCAAGGACCTGGCCCACTCTACCCTTCAGGTGAAAATAGGCATCTTTCGGAAGTTGTTGCGACCTCGGAAATAACCGATAAATATCAGTTTAATCACAATGCATCCGTTGAATCAGTATCAGACAATATGCAGCGATCGGTCAAAGCCCATAGCCCTTTCATGGTTAAGAATGTTATTCCTCAGCCAAACTTTATTTATCTTTCTACATATATAGCAGCATCTTTATATATGGGGAATGCGGTCACCGGTGAAGATGCCGGAGAGGGTTTGAAAGACGAAATTGCCTGTGCAGCAGCTTTTTCCAAAATGGCTGGCATGGATCCTGATGTTTCTTCTGGGGTATTTACTTTTGGAGGTACGGGCACAAACCTTTATGCAATTAAAGTAGGTCTTGCTAAGGCTGTACCTAGCCATCTCTTGAAAGGCCTAGTTGATGGAGAAGCGGTGGTTATTGGTAACGTTGCTTCACATTATAGTCAACAGTCTGCAACCAACTGGACCGGCATTGGTCAAGATAATTATTACCAAGTTAAGACTAATATCAACCAAACAACTGATTTGGTCGAACTTGAAAAGACCTGTCGAGAAGCTTTATTAGCAGGTAAGAAGATTGCCTGTATTGAAGGAGTTGGTGGAACAACTTCAAACATGGCTATTGATGACATCGAAGAGATTTATAATATTCGCGAAAGGCTTGTTGCAGAGTTCAAGCTTAGTTACAAACCTCATATTCACGTTGATAGTGTACTAGGCTGGGTCTGGTTGAACTTTGTAGACTATGATTTTGATGGCAACCCTCTTGAATTTAGCGAACGAGTATTGAACGATGCTAGGGTGAATGCAGAGAAAGCTTCTAAGTTTCACTTTGCCGATTCATTCGGAATTGATTTCCATAAAACTGGATACATTCCGTATAACTCCAGTATGGTGATTTTTAAAGATAAGGAAGATTTTAACCTTTTGAAGCGACAGAAGGATATCATGACACCTTTATTTCATGATGATGAAGAGTATAACCCAGGGGTATATACGCTCGAGACGTCTCGATCAACCGCAAACATAATTGCGACCTGGAAAACACTTCAATCAATTGGCAAAGAGGGGTACCAGGTGTTACTTGGCCACTCATTAGCAATGCGCGATATTTTCGTTCAACAGCATAAAAAACTTAACGACAATGGTATTGTTATTGAGAATGTTGGTGTGCAGTCGACTGACGTATTCTTGAGAAGCATCATTTCTGGCCCAGACCCTGTCGCGGAGCACGAGAAAGAGCTTGTTGACGACGTAATTCTAGCGCAGAATACGAAGTATACGGCCGATTTCTATAAGTGGTTTACGAATCATGAAGGAAACGACCCTCGAATTGCTTTTAGCAAATCGTCGGCATCATTTTATAACCATAACGGTACGCCCGTTGTAGCCTTTAGAATTTATTTACTTGGTGTAAATAACACCTCAGAAACCATCAATTTCCTGATTGATTATATTATTGATGCTAAAAAAGAATTCGATCAAGCTCAGCTTATAAATTAATCTGAAGCAGTGGCCATTGTTGCTTCCAATGTTTCGCTTCTATCTTGTCGATAATCATTGATATGCGTTCGGGATGCTCGTAAATAATGGGCGTTGGTCGAATAGTACAGGTTAGGAGGTCTTCAGCGCCAAGTGGTGCGATAAGTCTGATGTTGCCACCTGAATCAAGTGTTGCCCCGATGCTCATAATTGTCATAAGCTGTTTTGATAGGCCTTCATCTAGCGTCGAGTATGGCGTATCATTATTGTCATTATGTGAATAGGCGAAGTTTTCTATATCCCAGTGATACGCTGGAATGTGTGAATAAAGTATATTCTGCAAAGATAGTTCCAAGAGTTTACTATCGGGTGCAAAAATTGCTACATCAATATCTTTTGATTGAGTTGGATGCGTATTTTCGTGAATGTGATCCCAGACGATATTTCGCAGCTGTCCGCCAAAAACACACCACGGATGTTGAACCTGGCTATCTATGAGCTTGAGGAAACTGACGAACGATTCATTAGCCGCTAATACGGCGACTATGTCTTCGGCTGTGTGTAATTTGTTCATGTATTTTGAATTATATCAACTTTATGTGTTTGAGTCTCTATGGGGTAAGGTTTATCGTGTTAAAATGATAACTACACGTAAGACTTAGTTAAAAGTATGGAGCTTTCATGACCGTAAACACAGACCCTTTAGCAATCGAAGAAATATTGACTCGTTCGATTGCCGAAGTCATTCCAACCAAAGAAGGGCTTCGTGAGCAATTATTGAGCGGGCGACGCCTTTCTTTCTATGTAGGTATTGATCCTACGGCTGATTATGTGCATCTTGGCCATTCTACAAACTACCTCTTAATGGAGCGCCTTCATGCACTAGGTCATAAGATTATTGTCCTTGTAGGGGACTTCACAGCAATGATCGGTGATCCAAGCGACAAGACATCAATGCGGGTGCAGCTGACACCTGAAGAGGTTCTAGTAAATCTCAAATCATTTAAACAGCAGATTGGTAAAATTCTAAATTTTGAAGATACAGTCAACCCAATCGAATTCAAATTTAATTCAGAATGGCTTTCAAAGCTTACTTTTGCAGAAATCGTTGAGCTTGCTTCTAATTTTACAGTTCAACAAATGGTTGACAGGGATGCGTTCAAAAAACGCATTGCGGCCGAAAAGCCATTATACGTTCACGAATTTTTTTACCCTCTTATGCAAGGCTACGACTCGGTAGCACTTGAGGTAGATGTTGAAATTGGTGGTACTGACCAAACCTTCAATATGCTTGCTGGGCGAACACTTTTAAAGCGACTTAAAAATAAAGAGAAGTTCGTTATAGCCACAACTCTTTTGGAAAACCCTATAACTGGTGAGAAACTTATGAGTAAAAGTCTTGGGACTGGTGTTGGTTTAGATGAAACACCATGGTCTATGTTTATTAAGACCATGCAACTCGCCGACGCCGGTATAATACAGGTGTTTATTGACTGTACTCGCTTGAGTCTTGAAGAAGTTGATTCGTATCGTAAGCGCCTCGCTGATGGAGAAAATCCTCGCGATGTTAAACTTGCACTTGCCACGGAAATTGTTCGAATGTATCACGGAGAGGAAGCTTCTAAGAAAGCGCGGAGTGATTGGATTTCAGAAGTTAGTCAAAAGATGATTTCTGACGATATTCAAAGCCTTACCGTAAGTACGCCGCTGAATTTAATAGATACTATTGTAACTGCGAAAATAGTTGATAGTAGGGGTGCTGCGCGACGACTCGTAGCCCAAGGCGCGGTGCGTATAAATGATATTCGTATCGAGCCCGAATCTGAGGTTGTTAGCGTTCAAAATGGTGATATTCTTAAAATTGGTAAAAAACATAGCTTTAAGCTAGATGTTGAGTAAATTACGCTTGCGGGTTACCCTTCGAATCAAACTCCACCGTCCACTCAATTCCATACTTATCTCTAAACATACCAAAATACGTACCCCATGGGCTCTCGTCCATAGGCATTTCAACCGTTCCATCGACGGTAAGGCCGTTAAAAATGGCGTCAGCTTCATCTCGACTCTCGGTAGTTACTGATATTTTAGACCGGTTTTCGTTTTCGTTTACTGGCCCCATACTTTCAGGTACATCGTTGGCTATTAATGTGTTGCCACCAATCGGTAAGACTATCCGCATAATTTTATCCGCTTCGTTTTCTGGTACAGGAAAGTCAGCGCTTGCGAGGTCTTTGAAACGTACAACATTGGTGAATTCGCCGCCAAATACAGATTTATATAAGTTGAAAGCTTCTTCAGCATTTCCGTTGAAGTTTATGTAAGGATTGATAGTTGCCATAGATTATTCCCCCAAGTGAATAGTTAGTCTTATTGCTATTCTAGCAAGAAATAATAAAAGCATCTTTGTTTGCTATAATTCACCTATGAAACCAGCCTTACGTTATTTCGCGCACATAATAATATATATTCCAATACTATTTACTGGTGGGGAATTTCCTGACGCCAAGCAACGCCAGAAGATGCCAGTAGCTGTAGCGATCGCTATCTCGGTAATCTCGTTGTTACTTATTGCGGCTTTCATCTATTTTGTAGTTCAAGCATTTTAACTTTGCTGAGGACGTCAGACATACACAGAACCCAACCGCTTGGCAGTTACTTAAGTTCAGAAGCGTATTCTGGTTTTAGGCTACTGAAAACTGAAACTACACAATATAATTGTAATATTACGAAATTGTAGTATAGTTTATTTATGAAATTCCAAAATAGTGAATCAGCCTCTGGTCAGAAGGAGCGGTTTGCATCCGGTGAGCCCACCGAAAGATTACTGCTCATTTCAGAGACTCGTGAAGAATCTGAAGCGAATCGTGCAGCGCTCGCGAATCTTGCGTTAAATGCATTTCAATTGGTCATGGACTCTGAAGACGCCAGGTTTCTGCTTGATTATATGCGACTGGATCAAGTCCAACAGGAACGCTTAACGGTGTATCCTGAACAAGCCGAACGCTTGGCTGAACTATTACGCCAAGGTAGCTCGTCAGTTATGCCGGAAATCTTGAAAAACCAGTTTAATTCTAACCAGAACGCTGGGGCAGAGCATGTGGATGATGAACGGCTTACTCGGGTTGCAGTTGACGCGGCTAACGCTATAACTGTAGAGGTTAAAGCTCGCGAATTTACCAAGGAAATAGATTCCTTATTTGGTACACACGACGAAGTGTAGCCAGCAATCTTTTTATAACAACCTGTCACTTTATAAAACGTTCGAAAATTCCACTATTGTACTTATGGTTTATTTATAGTAGTGGTTAGGTATACAAGAGAGCTTCGGAAAATGTTCGGGTAAAATAAAAAAAGAGTGGTAGGAAAATAAAAATGAATATTGTTAATGTTCGTCAATTGAAACAGCGTATGTCTCGTACGATGGTAGCTTTGTTTGCAGCAGTATTAGTAGTAAGTGGCGTGGCTTCAGTTTTGACCACTCGAGCAAATGCAGCTCCGGGCGATGGCACCTGGACACAATCTACAGCGGCTGTAATGGATTGGCAGACTATAGCTTCAAGTACCGATGGCACAAAACTTGCAGCAGCCGTGCTTGGCGGATTTATCTATACCTCTACAGACTCCGGCGCAACCTGGATTGAGCGAACCGCCGCTGGTTCACGCAACTGGCAAGCTATTGTTTCAAGTGCGGACGGTACAAAGTTGGCTGCTACAGCTCGCTCTGGGTTGGTTTATACCTCTACGGATTCTGGAGTTACCTGGACTGCACAAACAACTGCCGGTTCACGAGAGTGGAGGTCCATAACTTCTAGTACTGATGGAACAAAGCTCGCCGCAGTGTCTACAGCTGGTGGCTCAATCTATACTTCAACTGATTCTGGCCTTACATGGACCGAACAAACAACTGCCGGTTCACGAGATTGGATCGCTATTACCTCAAGTGCCGACGGCTATAAATTTGCCGCCGCAGCGCTTGCGGGTTCTATCTATACATACGATGGCACACCTTTAACTGCGCCTGGTAATGCATCAACACCTACCCTTCCAAACACAGGTATTGCTCCGCCGCTCACTGCCAATACTTTACCGTTTGCTGCACCTGCACTGGTGATTGGTAGTATATTTCTACTGTTAGCTGTAATCGTTGCCATTACATTTAAACGCACATAAACTACAACATTCATAGAGATAGAGATCTGATAGCTAAGAAGCTCATGCTATACTAAGTCTTATATGAGGACACAGCAGAAGCAAGACAAAGGCTTCACTATCGTCGAACTGCTGATTGTCGTTGTTGTCATCGCAATCTTGGCAGCAATCACTATAGTGAGCTATAACGGTATACAAAGACGTGCGTCTAATTCGATAGTATTATCGAGTGTTTCTAACTGGGAAAAAATTATCAGATTATATCAAGTTACGAGTGATAAGCTTCCAGATGACTGGACATGCCTTGGGACTACCGTAAATGATTTCCCTGACGATTCCGCCTACGGCTTGGGAGTTGGAATGTGTGAGCGGGGGATGATTGTAGCTGATGGTTGGACGTCTGAATTTAAAACAGTCCCACCGCAACCTACGAAACCTACACCAACACCGGTATTATTAAGACAAAACGCCTCCGCAGGTTCGGGTGCAATGAAAACCCTCACTAATGGTACAAAGGTGATGAAAGGGGTTGTATATGCCGCTGTTTCTAGCCAAACTCAAGTGAGTCACCCAGGTGCATATTTATTTTACGCCTTGGATAGCCAAGCCTGCCCTAGTGGCGAAGCGCATAAAGTTCATGGCAATGTTAATGTCTGTGCCAGGGCATTGACGGCTCCGGGTACAGCCTGGATAGATGCGATAGATGTGTAATAGTTGCAAATAGTAGGACACTCTTTAAATTCGAAGCTATAATAGGGTAATGAACGAGATTATCTGCCCCCACTGCAAAAAAGCCTTCAAAGTTGATGAGGCTGGTTTTGCTGATATCCTAAAGCAAGTCCGTGACCACGAATTCGAAAAAGAATTAATGGAGCGTGTTCATATGCTTGAACGGGATAAAGAAAATGCTGTTAAACTTGCCGAAGCAAATACTAAAAACGAACTGCAGGCCAGTGCAGCTAAAAAAGATGCCGAAATCGCGGAACTAAAAGCCCAAAAGGAATTCGCAGTTGCGCAGATTGAAGCTAAAAAGAATGCGGAACTCTCTGAATTAAAAGCTGAACTACAAACGATTGAATCTGAAAAGAAATTAGCCTTAACCGAAGCGGTCAATAAAGTTGAGAAAGAACGTGACCTACTAGTTGGCGAATTAAAAACCAAGGACACCGAAAAACAGCTTCTAGAAACTTCCCTTAAAGAGAAGTTTGAAAACGAACTCAAGTCTAAAGATGAAATGATTGCCTACTACAAAGATATGAAAGCCAAGCTGTCTACAAAAATGGTAGGTGAGACCCTTGAGCAGCATTGTGAGATTGAATTTAATAAACTGCGCGCCACGGCTTTTCCGAATGCTTATTTTGAAAAAGACAATGATGCTACAACTGGTAGTAAGGGTGATTATATATACCGCGAAACCGATGAAGCCGGCAATGAAATTATTTCAATAATGTTTGAGATGAAAAACGAAGGTGACGAGACTGCTACAAAGAAAAAGAACGAAGACTTTTTGCGTGAACTTGATAAAGACCGCAGCGAAAAGAAGTGTGAGTACGCCGTGCTCGTAACGTTACTTGAAGCAGATAACGAACTGTACAATACGGGCATCGTTGACGTCTCTCACAAGTACCCAAAAATGTACGTTATTCGCCCGCAGTTTTTCATTCCGATGATTACGCTGTTACGCAACGCGGCGCTTAATTCTTTGAAATACAAATCAGAACTGGCTTTAGTAAAAGCCCAAAATATTGATGTTACAAACTTCGAAAGCCAGTTAGACGATTTCCGTGATTCGTTTGGGCGTAATTATCGCTTAGCATCGGAAAAGTTTAAGACGGCTATAGACAGTATCGATAATTCGATTAAGCAATTACAAAAAACGAAAGAAAACCTTTTGCGTTCTGAAGATAATTTGAGAATTGCTAATAATAAAGCTGATGAATTGACGGTAAAAAAGCTCACACGCGGTAATCCAACTATGAGTGCCAAGTTCGTGGAAATGAACGACAATAACAAGGGTGTGTAAATTGCTTAATTATCTTTTCGGTGTTAGTATAACCATAGACATAATGCACCTCTAGTGAGATCACGATCTTTGAGGATATATCAGTCAACTCTTACAGATTTAAGGTTGGATTCGATGATCGAATTGTTCGGACATTAAACTAAACAAACAATAAAAGGGCTGACATGCATACTTCGCAGGTTAAATATTATCCAGTTATCGCACTCGTTGCGATTTTAGTTATGTCATTTGTCACTATAGTTATGAGTCACTCTGTACAAGCCGCTCAGCCAAGTGTTGACCTTCGCACCGCATCACCTTTCGCGATACTGTCAGGCACTCCTAATATTACAGACGCCGGTAATGCCTCGGTTATTACTGGTAACGTAGGATTAAGCCCGGCAACCGGTGCTGGTACTATGCTGACATGTTCTCAGGTAACAGGAACAATTTATTCGGTTGATGCAGCTGGTCCTCTACCGTGTCGTATAACAAATGCACCACTCTTATTAACGGCTAAAAATAACCTTACTACAGCCTATAATGATGTAGCTGGACGTACACCACTAACGACATTACCGACAGAACTTGGGGGAAGAATTTTGGTCGCCGGTGTGTATGATTCGTCCTCAACCACGTTCGGTATTACTGCAGGTGCAGGTGCGTTAGTACTCGATGGCCAAAACGATTCGTCTTCGGTCTTTATTTTCCAAGCACCATTTAGCGGTAACGGATTGAATGTAAATTCAGGCAGCACGGTTAGTTTGATTAACGGCGCTCAAGCATGTAACGTATTTTGGCGAGTTGATTCTGCCGCAATTGATACAACCGCGACATTTTTTGGAACAATCTTGGCATTAAATTCAATTACCGTGGCTAACGGTGCAAATATTCAAGGTCGCCTACTTGCTCGTAACGGGAGCGTAACGTTAATTAACGATACAATTACAGCTTCGGTTTGTGCTGGTAATGACAGCACCGATACCACCCCTGGACTCCCAGATACAGGTGAAGCAAGTAGGAAAAGCAGTATTCTTTGGGTAACTACATTAGTCTTCTTCGCATCAATCGCCTCATTACTTGCCTACGCTTTTTATAAGAAACGTTCTATCTAGAGGCTGGCTGTGCGTCGCCGATTCATCCGCATCGCTGAAAAGACATTAATCACTACTGCCGTATTGTTACTCTCGATGAGTGCAACAGTTATCGTCTTATATAATTTCATGCCACGCTACCATGCTACTCCCGCTGGTGCAGTTACAGAACTGGCTATTCCACAAACCGCAGCTATCGTTCATGACGCCGTTCCTTCGATTCCAGTTGCTGCACCAACTCATCTCAACATAAGTAAAATTAATGTTGATACGGCTGTGAACCATGTCGGCATAACAGCCGAGGATAATATGGATATAGATGAAGACCCTAAGACGGCTGCATGGTATCAGCTCGGCCCGAAACCCGGCGAAGAGGGCAGCGCGGTTATTGCTGGCCACTATGGATGGAAAAGGGGTGTGGCTTCAGTATTTAACGAACTTAATAAACTGGTTGCTGGTGACGAGGTTTCGGTCCTTGGTGAGGATGGTAAGGTGATACGTTTTACGGTTACTCGACTCGCATCTTACACTCCTGAACAAGATGCGACCGATGTATTCCGATCGGATGATGGCAAGGCCCATTTAAACCTTGTAACCTGCCAAGGCTCTTGGAACAATTCGGTACAAACATATTCCGAGCGATTGGTTGTTTTTACTGATCAAGTTGTACAGTAACGCCAATACCGTTTAGAATAGAACTTAGTAAGATAAAAAAGAACAGCGAAGGATTTTATGCTCAAATATTACTACAAATCAATTCGCTCTACAAAGCTCGAAGAGCAAGAGAAGTATCAAAAAGGGACGTGGGTGCATGCTGAAAACCCTACTAAGGATGAAATTGCCACACTTATTAAAACCCACGGGCTCGACGAAGGCCTTTTAGCCGATGCATTAGACGAAGATGAAATGCCTCGTCTAGAACGGGACGGTGAACTGGTTTACATATATGTACGAGCAGCAATTTCACTGCCCGATGGTGCCTTTGATACACTTCCACTTTTAATTGTGTATGGTCCGGAAAGCATTATTACAGTAAGTCTTCGCAAGCTTCCGCATTTTGCACCATTTTTCAGCGATAAGCTAGAATTTGCGACCACACAGCCAACGCGTCTAATGTTACAAATCCTGCATCAAATTGCTGAGCAATACGACCGATATATTACAATCACTAGCAAACAAATTAAAGCGATTCGCAACCGTTTGCGTGGGCATGAAATTCGCAACAAGGACTTCATCGACTTTGTAACTATTGAGGATGAAATTAATGAGTTTTTGGCAGCACTCTTGCCAGCCAGTGCGACGCTTCGCCGTTTGAAATTGGGGCGCAGCATTGAGCTCCATGAAGACGACACCGATATTATTGAGGACCTTGAGTTAAGTATTACGCAATCGATTGAAACATGTCGTTCAAATACAAAATCTATTATTAACATTCGCCAAGCCTATAGTTCGATTAGCTCAAATAACTTGAACCGCTCGATTAAAATTCTAACTGTTGTAACGGTTATGATTACCCTTCCGAATATATTCTTTAGTATGTATGGAATGAATATCGATTTACCATTCGCTCACGTTGATTGGATATTCGGTGCATTGATATGTGTGATTGCCCTGGTGCTAGTAGCTTCATATATCATTTTGAAGCGCAAACAGGTCATTTAACCGTTTGTATAAGGAATCGGGTATAATAGGTATACATAAATTATGCCAAAATATACCCGCATTAAATCCTACAGCCCAAAGCGAACCGCTAAGGTTACCACGCCAGTTAAGAAACGTGGGCCGGTCGTTGGTTTTTTTGTTGGTCGCTTGAAATGGTTTAAAGGTTTAAGTAAGCCAAAGAAAGCTGCCGTTATTGGTGGCCCTATTTTAGCCTTTTTAATAATAACTCCTCTTATTACCTATATATACTTTGCCAATGCTATATCTGACCCTGACCGTTTGATGAACTACAACAACACTGGCGTAGTGTTGCTAGACAAGAATGGTGATGATTTTTATAGCTTCGGCACGGCTAACCGCGGCGAACGTGTGCCACTTGACCAAATATCGGATTTTACCGAAAAAGCCCTTGTTTCAGCTGAAGATAAAAATTTCTATAAACACGGTGGCTTTTCTCCGGTAAGTATTTTAGGAGCTTTGTACGCTAACTTGCTAAGTGGCGACGCTACGGGTTACGGTGGCTCAACCCTTACTCAACAGTTGGCTAAGAATACGCTTCTATCAAATAACCAAACTGTTTTACGAAAGTATCAAGAACTAACGATTGCTTTAGCTATCGAGCAAAACTATACCAAAGATGAAATCCTCGATTTATACCTGAACTCGGTGTATTACGGTGAAGGTGCCTTTGGTATTGGTGCGGCGGCTCAAGCCTATTTTGGAAAACCAGCCGCTGATTTAGATTTAGCCGAAAGTGCCATGCTCATTGGGGTACTACCAGCACCATCCGCTTACTCGCCAATCTCAGGAAATATAGACTACGCTAAAGAACGCCAGGCGACCGTCTTAAGCCGGATGGTTGATAATAAAGTAATTACTCAAGCTGAGGCCGATGCAGCGACTGCAAAGGTCCTGGCGTATGCTTCACCGGACGCTGGCCCTAATGGTAAGGCGCCGCATTTTGCTGAATTGGTATTAGATGAATTATATGAGAAGTACGGTGAAGAGCGTGTAACCCGTTCTGGTTTCCGTGTTACCACTACCCTTGATATGAGCTTACAAGAATCTGCCACAGCCGCTGTCGACAAGCAAATGAATTTCATTCAACGTAACGGTGGTTCGAATGCCGCAGTTGTAGCGATTGACCCAACCAACGGTGAAGTTCGGGCATTAGTAGGAAGTGCTGATTATAATAATGCTGATTTTGGTAAAGTGAATATGGCTACCACCGCTCGGCAGCCCGGTTCCAGTATTAAGCCGCTGTACTATACCGAGGCATTGCAACGGGGAATCATTACACCTGGAACTATTTTGAAAGATGAGAAGACAGACTTTGGTGGCTATCAACCACAAAACGCTGACCGTAAGTTTAGGGGTAATATTACGGTTCGAAATGCTATTTCGCAATCGCTAAATATTCCTTCGGTAGAAGTGATGCAAAAACTTGGAGTTGGTAATGCAGTTGAAGCTTTCCAACGACTTGGCTTAAGTACGGTAGACGACAAAACCGATTACGGCCTTTCATTAGCACTAGGTTCAGCCGAAGCGAAATTGACTGACATGACGAATGCCTATGCTGCTTTTGCGAATACGGGAAATCAATACGATATTTCGACCATTAGCAGAATTGACGATAAATTTGAAAAGCAAATTTTCAAGAAGACGACAGCGTCTGGTACTAGAGTGATGGGTGAGAACGCTTCATTCTTAATTTCCGATATTCTCAATGATGAGGCGGCTCGGGCACCTATTTTTGGTACCAGCTTGAATACCAATGGCTTTGATGTTGCTGTTAAAACTGGTACAACCGATGAGGCCCGAGACGCTTGGACAATTGGTTACGCCAAACAATTAGCAGTTGGGGTGTGGGTTGGAAACAACAACAATACGCCAATGAAAAACGGTGGTTCGAGCATGGCTGGTCCAATTTGGCGTAGTGTCATTCAAGCCGGACTGAAAGGTCAGAAAAACCAACCGTTTACGGCGCCATCCGGTGTGGAACGCTTAACTATTTGCCGTAGTAATGGGCAACGAGCCACTGGCGGTGGTACTGAAGGAACGTACCAAGAATACTTCTTGCGAACGGCCAGTCCAACCGGTACTTGTGATGTACCAAAAGCTCCCGAAGATGCTGATAAAGATGGGGTGATTGATGAAAACGATGAGTGTGCCGACACCCCAGCAGGTACTGAAGTAGACGATACGGGTTGTCCGGTTGAAGAAGAGGATGATACACCAACCGCAGTTGATACCGACGCTGACGGCGTGATAGATAGCCTCGACCAATGTGCGAATACGCCTGCAGGCACAAAAGTTGACGCTACAGGGTGTCCTACCACCAATAACGGTAATGGCAACAATACAACGCCGGCAAACCCCCGAAAGACCACGCCGTAGCGATTGTTTGCTATACTATTTATATAATTATGACTGATAACAGAGGAGTGAATATGAAGCGTAAATGGTTAATTCCCGGAATTATTATTGGTGCTATCGTACTAATCGCAGCAATTATCGCTGGCGGCTATAACGGCCTTGTTGGGCAACGTGAAGATGTCAATAAAACCTTTGCTAACTTACAATCGCAATATCAACGCCGAGCTGACTTGGTGCCAAACCTAGTAAGCACGGTAAAGGGTGCAGCGAACTTTGAGCAGAAAACGCTTACTGATGTAACTGAAGCTCGCGCTCGGGCGACCAGTATTAATATTGACCCAAGCAAAGCAACCCCTAATCAAATTGCTCAATACCAAGCATCGCAGGGTGAGTTAAGCCAAGCGCTTGGCCGTTTGTTGGCTGTGACTGAAAATTACCCCGAGCTTCGGGCAGTGGCTGCCTTCCAAGACTTACAGGTACAACTTGAAGGTACTGAGAACCGAATTTCGGTAGCTCGGAACGATTTCAACGGTGTGGCTGCATCCTACAATGCCCGCATCCAAACCTTCCCAACTAACATTACGGCTGGTATCTTTGGCTTTGATAAGTTCCCTTACTTTGAAGCTGATGACGGTGCTGAAAATGCACCAGACGTAAACTTCGAATAAACGAAAGAGAAGTATGTTTTTAAAATTTGTTCGGCTCGGGCTGGTAATTGCCCTCTTTGGATTTGTAGCAGCAGGTTTGAATGCTGTGGATGCTGCTGCCTTGAGTGTGCCTGCCCGACCAACAGATATTCCTATTGTTGATCAAACAAATACACTGACAGCCGAACAAAAAGCCACGCTCGCTCAGCAAATCGCCGATGAACGAGCGAAGTCAGGCAACCAAATTGTTATCGTCGTTGTGCCTTCAATTGAAAATAGTTCACTGGAAGCTTATTCACTAGCTATTGCACGTGAATGGGGAATTGGAACTACCGAAAACAATAATGGCGTTTTATTATTAGTAGTAAAAAATGATCGTCTGCTTCGAATTGAAGTTGGCACTGGCTTAGAAGGCGCGCTGACTGACGTGCAGTCTGGTCGTATTATTCGTAATGATATTTCGCCACTATTCCGCCAAGAAAAATACTTTGAAGGTATTCAAGCCGGCCTCACTAGCATTATTGCCGCTATTCATGGCGAGTATACGGCCGAATCAACAGCTGAACAAGCAGCATCTTTCCCTTGGGAACTGGTGTTTGGGGTCGGCTTTTTAATATTCTCTTGGCTCGGTTCTATTTTGGCACGTACTAAAAGCTGGTGGGCCGGTGGAGTAATTGGTGGAGCTATGGGTGGTACAGCTGGTTTACTAACTGGTTCTTTAGTTCTCGGCTTAGTGGGCGGTGGAGCCTTGGTTATTATAGGCTTACTCTTAGATAAAGCGGTGTCGGCTAATTATCAATCACACGCTCGTCATGGTGATAAACCAAGCTGGTGGGCCGGGGGCGGTTTCTTAGGTGGCGGTGGACCACGGGGCGGTGGTGGCTTTGGTGGTTTTGGTGGCGGCGGTTTTGGCGGCGGTGGCTCAAGCGGTGGTTGGTAGCCAGGTTGTTAACCGGCAACCGTATACCAAGAAGTAGTGCCGGCATAGAGTACGAGCCGAGCATATGAAGTATTTAACGTCTTTCCTGACGCACCATCTATTTGACCGGATACAATTATCGGCGAACCGGCAGAACAATTACCGGATTCATCTTTTATTATTATTTCCCAACCGGCAGTCACACTGGAAAGCGCAGGTAGTGTTAGTGTTCGTGCCGCTGTAATTGAAGTGTAGGCAATAATCGAATCAGTTGGTAACGCAGTGTAATTGACATTAGCAACAGCCGCTCGAATCGCTACCAATGGTTGACCGGAGCTGAATGGTTTATACGCAACGGCGTTTTTGTTGCTACCAGTTGAGCCACCCGCACCTGGCGTACTACTGGTAATTTCATAACTCGCAGTTGCTGAGGATGAACTTGTATAGGTTACTGAGTTTGAAGATGTGAATACAGCACTAAGCGAATGAGTTCCGGTAGTCAGCACTGATGTAGATAGTGAGGCAGTTCCGCCAGAAGTTGTAACCGTACCGATTGTGGTGGCACCATCTTTGAAGGCAACTGAACCAGTAGCGGCTGAAGGTGATATAGTTGCACTTAACGTTACACTAGCACCACTCGCAGCCGATGACGAAGGGCTAATCGTCAGGCTCGTTGACGTTGCTGTGGCCGAGCCACCGTCCGAAGCTGTACGAGTTGAAGCCCAAGCAAGAGCATTAGATTTACTGTGACCGTTATCAATGTTGCGCCCGTATTGAACACTAGTGCTATATTCTGGAATTTGCTCTAAAGTTAAACTTTGCGCTTCGTTATAGCCAGCCGTAGGGTCAATAACGGCATGGAACGAGTAAATCACGCTATCCCAAGCGGTATCCTGCGGGTTACTGGTTTGGGTAGCGGGAATTTGTGTCGAAGCCATGGCGTATGAACGTTGTACCCAAGGTTGATCGATATACAATTCGGAAGCTGGCGTAAAAGGTAAGGACTGAATGCCATAAAAGTAGTGTGGTTTTGACCCAAAATACGTTTCGACGGCTACCTTATGAGTACGCAGGATGACTGCCGTACCATGGGTGTTAAATGGAGCCGGATAAATATCGCTGTTATCGTAAATGTGCCAGTAGCGCTTAGCGGACCGAACTTCGCTGGCCAGCAATAATCGCCCCAAATTAGATATATCGGTATTACTGGTAGCTAACCCCCAAAGGTGAACGCCGTACCAGGCATTAATTGCTTCTGATGTAGATTCTTGCCCAGGCCCAACATCCAAACCAACTAATCCACTGGCATACGAATGGCCAGCGAACCAATCTTTATGCCTAAACTTAGGGAAATATGTGTCGGTATGTGAAGGGTTAGCAATATCTCGAATCAATGATTCAATAGCAGCCTTATTGTTAGCGCGCCAAGTTGCGTCGTTACGGGCTAGTACGGCAGCGGCGTAAATCCAGTAGCCGTAGTGGAAATGATGGTCATTGAAGCGGCCACTACCGAAATCGGCACCCATATCTTCGAGGCCATTTTGGGTGCTGACACCTTTCCAGGTTGACCCACCTTGATATTGCAAGGCGTTCACGTATCCAGAACCATTCGTTCCCTTTGAACCAACCGGAGTGGCATTTAAATACGAAGAAACAAGCGTTTTTAGGTTCGATGCTATTTGGGTAGCCGTAGCAGTATCTCCTACCTCTTCGGCAATGATAATCAAGCGGGCCATTTTAGCTATGTACTTACCGCCGTAATAAGGGCTCCAGCCATAGCCATTTCCAACATAGTCATACGTGCTATTTTTTTCAATTGCTAAGGCTGCCTGGATATCGGCATAGGCTGAGGTAGGTATAGTATTTGGTGAGCGCCACGATATAGTGCTAAGGGTTTCGTTCAATGTCCAACTTGAAGCCCGGATACCGGCCATCGGCCCTTTAATAGAAGCCAGTGATGCGGCTACATAGGTAGCACCTGTCATTAAATCCTGGTGATGCGGTAGGGCAAATACTAGTGGAGCACCGGATCCGGTTGAGGCAAAGGTAAATGTCATAGTTGCTGTGTTACCACTAAAAGTTGAACTAACAGAGCCTCCGGTTAAGACGCTGGTTCGGGCGGCATCGTAAACAGCTTCGGCCGCTGAATCAGTTTCGGTTTCTAGAACAGCTGTTTGAATAGTTCCCGTAAAGGCTGAGGTTGCTGTTAATACGCCACCACTCAGCGTGAAGGAAACGGCAGATGTCATATAAATTAGCCAGGTGCGGTTAAAGCGATTAGTTTTAACTTTTAGTTTCGTAACACCAGTTAAATTGGCCGACGACGGGTCGCCGCCATTAATGGTAAGGATGGCATTATCGAATCGGATTACCGGTGTGACTCCGGTGTAGATGGCCGAATTAAAGCCTTGGCCTTGAACAAAATTAACCACCATATTGCCAGCCGAGGCATTGAAGCGTAAATTAACCCCAAGGTCGGTATAGTCGGTTATTTGCCGAGTGGTAATGGCCTCGTTAATTTCAAGGCTGATATCCTTAGCACCCGACAAAGTAATGGCATTATTAGCTACATCGCGTTCACCTGTTTGAGTTCCAAAATAGCTTACTGTATATCCTTTGCCATTGGCTGATGGCCACTGTGAATAAGGAAAGGTGGCTGTTTTACCGTTATAATTACTTGAATCATAATGAGGAATGATAAGGTTTTGCCACCATATATTTGTAGGTAATAGTTTTGACCCTATGTAGGTAAAATAACTACTTGGTGTCAGTAAGTGAGGAGCCGTCCGAACATTGAACGGAGGGGCGGTAGTTGCGATGGGGTCAGTAAAAGCCATTAAGTAATTCCGTTCTTAGTATTAGGATGATATTTTATACCAGCCGTTGCCGCCGCTATATAACCGGATACTTCCAAAAGCGGTTGTTATGACGTTACTGGCGGAGTTATCAATCAGGCCAGAAATAACAATCTGTCGACCGCTATTACAGTTTCCAGATTCGTCTTTAATAACAATGCTGCGGCCAACATTACCGGCAGCACTTGGCAATGTTACGGTGCGAGTAACGGTAAGTGTTGTGTAGGCAATAATCGTATCTTGAGCAGCAATAGTGTAGTTACTATCGGTTATACCTATACGGACGGCGGTATTTGGTTGCCCGCTGACGAAGGCCATGTAAGGAACGTCATTGGCGTTAGAATTATTCGAACCGCCGCCAGCAGCCGTAATGGTATACGTCAGGTTTGCCGAGGTTGATGCCGTGAAGTTAGCTGGAACCGTAGGGTTAAAGACAGCGCTTATAGTGTGAGCTGCAGTAGAAAGTGCGCTGGTTGCGTAGGTTGCCACCCCACCACTGACAGTACCAGTCCCGATGGTAGAGGCACCATCCTTAAATGTGACCGTACCCACAGCATTTGAGGGCGACACTGTAGCGGTGAATGTTACATTGTTGCCAGCGGTTGTTGAACTTACCGGTGAGGCACTCAGGCTGGTAGAAGTTGTTATCGCCGACGAACCGCCGGTGATGGTGTACGAAACGTTGCTTGAGGTCGAGCCACTATAGGTGTCCGTATCGGTAGGACTAAAGGTCGCGCTCAATGATCGAGTGCCCGATGCTAGTGTGGTTATAGATAAACTGGCGGTCGTACCTGATACAACCGTGCTACCCAATAAAGTAGTGTCATCGTAAAAATAGACGGTACCAGCAGCAGACGGCGAGATTGTGGCCGTCATGGTAACGGTAGCACCGGATGCGGCCGTAGAGGCAGGTGACACGGACAAACCGGTAGTGGTGGATATTGCCTCTGAGGTACTGACATTTTGAACGGCCGTCCACCATAGGAAATTTGTTTTTGATGCACCTTGCTTATCAATGTATTCAGGGTCACCCAAAGGCGTACTCGAGAGAGCCGTATAAGCTGCGTCAGGGTTAATAATTGCCTTTGTAGCCAAGGTATTACCAAGCCAACCACCCGGGGTAGTGGCTGTAGAGGTCGTTTCTTTTGGCTGCAAACGGACAGGATACATTTCCGCTACGTAGGAACTCGTTAGTAATTCGTGGGTAGCCGGCGTAAATGGCATGGTTTCAATACCTACAATTTGGTCATCACCAAGCCCAAACCAAGTGCCGTTAAACGCCTTGTTCATAAATATAAGAGCAACCATTTTTTGAGCGGCAAAGCCCGATGGGTATACGCTGTTATAGCTTGGCATTTGCCAATATGTTTTAGCAGAACGCACTTCGGCGGCTTGTAAGAACCGACCAACATTTCGCAGGTCGGGCTGGCTAGTAGCGAGGCCCCACAAGTTTATCCCGTACCACGCATGCATTGCTTCAGAGGTAGATTCCTGGTTACGGCCGTCACCATTTGATTGCAAACCGGCTGCCCAAGAGTGACCTTCGTACCAGTCGTAATGTCGAAGCTGGGTAAAGTAGGGGTCGCCCGACACTGACGGGTTGGCAATGTCACGAATGATGTCATTAACCTTGGCTCGGTAGGTTGTGCCCCATGCGGCATCAAAGTGGGCAATTACCGCAGCAGCGTATATATAATATCCCCAGTGAAAATAATGGTCGTTATAAATGGCATTGCCAAATTCAGTGGCTTGGTTAGGGTTACCGGGAGGCGACGTGACCAAAGCATTCATCGAAACGATACCACCCCATGTGGTGTCATAGGCCAAACTGAGGGTTGTATTGGCATTGGCGCTGCGGTTAAACCACGGGTTTAGATACGTTTTCATTGAAGCAATAATACTGTCGCGTGCTGTCGTATCACCAACTTGATCAGCAATCAGCGCTAAGCGGGCTGCGCGGGATATTTGCTTACCAAATGTATAAGCTTCAGTGGCATCTAGGTTGCTGGCGGCAAAAGTTTTTTCAGTCGCCAAGGCTGAAGTTATGCCAGATAACCTACCACCATCAATGGCGTTAGGCGAATTCCAAGTTATGGTACTAAGCGTATCGGAAAGTGTCCAGATATTACCAATAACAGCGTGCAAGGTGCCACGGATTGTAGGGAAGCTGTGGTTAGGGACGTATGTCGGTGAAGTTAATATTGCTTCATGGTGAGGCAGGGCATACGTTATAAGGTTTGAACCAGTACCTACTTTTGTATAAGAAAAAGTGGTTGTTTGAACATTCCCGCCACTCACTGTAACCGCAGTCGTTCCGCCAATTGGCACGGCATCCTTATATGTATCCAGCATTGTTTCACTGCCGCTACCATTGGCAATGACCGCGAGACGAATGTAGCCAGTGTATTGCCCGGTTGCAATTAGATTAAGCGATGTTGCTGTGAAGGTGATAGAAGACTGGGCGTAGACAATCCAGGTTTCTGTGGCACCAGCACCTAGGTAAGGACGGTTTACTACCAATTTAAACTTTGTTCCGGTAAATGTACCACTTGGGCTACTTCCATTGACGCTGACGATTGCATGATAGTCGGTGTTGGCCGTTTCAATAACAGGGGTCATAGCGGTATAGCGCATTGTTACATACGGCATCCCGCGCACAATGGGAGCTTCCATATAGTGCGAGCCATCGACGTTCCAGCGGAACGTTGCCGATAACTGATCAAACGATTTAAGGTAACGCGAAACGGTAGTTTCGGTTGAACGAAGCGTAAGGTCAAGGTAACGCCAGATTTGTGGGTATTGGTCGCCTTTCCAGCCATAATTTTCAGCTGACGCGTCGTAGTTAATTTGGTGTTCGTTACGAATGGTGCGGTTATCAGTGTAAGTCCGTATGAATGGTTTGTTAGTATCAATACCGGCAGTATTTACGCGTAAGTTATACGGGTTAACAGATAAACGGCGATCACTTTTTGATTGCAATAAATCCGCATTAGGCTCAATGACGTAGTCCATAAACCAGGCATTTGTAGGGTAGGGTGCAGAAATAGCCGGCCCCCACCAACTACTAGCGGCTGGGGTTGTAATTGAGTTAGTTCTATTATCATAGACCGGTGCCGAGGTAGAAATTGGGTCACTAAAAGCCATTAAAGAACTCGCTCCCAGGTACCGGCTATGTTTACATACTTAATGAAAGTTGGATAGCTAAAGGAATGGCTAAAGGTACCATTAGAAATAGTCACGCTGAAACCATTAAAGACTGTATCGATAAATGACAGGTCGAAATACGAGTTGGCTGCCGCCGCCGCTAGCGTAATCACCCTATCGGCCGATAACGTTCCGGTGAACTTTGTTAAATTGGCAGTTGAGCCGGCAGTAAAAGTGCTATTGCCGGAAGCAGCCGTGTCTTTAGATGCCAAAAGGCCGGCTGATGCAGCGACATTTTTCCATTTTTGGGTAGTTGTGTCATACGTTAGCACTTGTCCGCTTGCTAAATTACTAAAGCTTACGTCGCTACTGGTAGCAATGCTTCCTGAACCGCCGGGTGAAAATCCCATTTATTCTCCTATTTTGTTATCAATTTGATGGTAACTACTCGTTGAGTAAATGCCGTGGCATGGGATGTTTATCTCTATAGAAAGTATAAAGTTATCTTTAGTTAAACACAAGCTATATCAAGTATATCGTCTCTTTATGTATGCATACATATCATTGTTTAGACATACAATGCAAATAACTGATAATATATACATATGAAATTATCACGAGCCGAACGCCAGCAAATCGAAAATGAAATGATTTTCCGACGAGCGAATGAAAAAGTAGGAACAGACTTAGATGACTTAGATGCGATGCATAGGAAAGATGGCCATTTTAACCTTGTTCGTGACGAGAATCTAATTCTCCATTTTAAGTGTGAATGCTCTGATGAAAATTGCTCGGTGAGAATCCCACTGTTATTAACGGAATACCGAGCAATTCATTTGAATCGAAATACCTTTATTGTAAAGACGAATCATCAGGTTGATATGATAGAAAAGGTAGTTATGGTGACGCCAACATATAGTGTGGTAAAAAAGAATAATTCAACCCCAGAACCTTCCGATGTATTAAACATCACCTCTATCAATAATTCTTAGTCGTCAATAGTTATTAATAGGATTTTGTTGATTTAGTAAAATTTTTTACAGGAAATTTTTACATACTTCGCTATTCTATAAATATATTAAAAAAGGAGAATTAAAATGATACTTGATATTGTACTTTGGATACTATTCGGTGCATTAGCTGGATGGATTGCATCCATGATTATGAAAACTAACGCGCAAATGGGCGCAATGGCAAATATCGTTGTTGGTATCATCGGTGCATTCGTAGGTGGATTCCTCTACCGCATGTTAACCGGTAACACTGTTGAGGGTTTCAACCTTACAAGTCTAATCGTAGCAATTGTAGGTGCAGTTATCCTACTAGCTATCGTTAAAGCTTTCAGCGGCCGTCGTGCAACTCGCGTTCAATAAATGCATTAACGTATAACTAAATAGGAGACCCTTGGTGGTCTCCTATTTATATTCACAGGGTAAAACAGTATAATTATATATACAAATAATTTGAGAGTGTATGACTAAAGAAACCAACTCTGTGCTTAATTTCAAAGAATTATTCCGATCACTAGAAACGGCGTATATTGTGTTCGATGCTAACGACCCTGTGTTTACCGTTATTGAAGAGAACGAAGCGCACGCTCGAATTGCTATGGTAGAGCGTGATAGTGTGATTGGTAAGCCGGTGCTAGAAGCATTTCCAGATACATCTGAAGAATACCTCACGAAAGGTGTTAGTCGCCTTTTAGAGTCATTTAGAAAAGTTATAAAAACCGGCCAACCAGATACGATGCCTGATTTAAGCTACGACCTTAAAGACCATAGCGGTAAAATGACGACTAAATTTTGGGAAGTAACTCACTACCCCGTCTTTGAAGACGGTAAGGTTATCGCAATCTGTCAACAAACGTCTGATATTACCGAGAAAACTTTAGCACGTCGTGAGTTAACGATAGCCCAAGACCAACTTGAACGTGCTTTGGACTATAGCGAAGTGGGTACGTGGATGTGGAACCTTGATGAAGACAAGGTGCTTGCCGACAAAAACCTTGTAAAATTATTTGGCATTGGCGACGGGTCAAAACAAATGGAAGTACCACTTAGCGAGCTGACTAAACGAGTTCATCCTGATGATGCCGGGCGTGTAAAAGAGTCGATCACCAAAGCGCTTACAAAAAAATCTTCATCTTATGAGAGTGAATATCGAACCTATGACAACGAGGGAAATATCCGATGGTTGCTCGCTCGAGGGCACGTAGAGGTTGATAAAACCGGTAAGCCGGTTCGTTTCCCTGGGTTAGTGGTGGATATTACGAAGCGTAAAATTGCCGAAAAGAGCCTGCACATTTTAGCGAAAGCCAATACGCAGTTCTCGGCTTCACTTGGGTATAGGCAAACCCTTGATGCAATTGCTTCAATGATTGTGCCAGATGTTGCCGATTGGTGTTCAATAGATATTTTAGAAAATGGAAAAATTGAACAAGTAGCTATCGCTCATAAAGACCCAGAAAAAGTGAAATGGGCTAAAGAATTAAGGGCGAAACAAGGCCCAGTTAGCATCGATGCTGAGAACGGATCAGCACTTGTTATTCGTACCGGAAAAATTGAGCACACTCCTGTTGTCACTGATGAGATGCTGGTGGCGGCCGCAAAAAATAAAAAAGAACTTAAATTACTTCGCGACTTGGATATCCACTCAGTTATTACCGTACCACTTAAAATTGATGGCATAACTATCGGGGTAATTACTTTTATATCAACCGAGTCACACCGTCACTATGATGCTAACGATGTTGAAATCGCTCAAGGGCTAGCTAATCGAGCGGCCTTAGCGGTATATAACGCCAACTTATTCCAAGATGCTAAAACTGAAATTGATGAACGTAAAAAGTTGCAAGACCGTCTAGAAAAGTTTAATTCGGTACTGGAAGATCGCGTTAAAAAACGAACACTTCAACTAGAAAAGACAAACAAGGGTTTGCAAAACGAAATTGAACGTCGTCATAAACTTGAAAGCCAGCGTGTGCAACACTATATTGATTTAAATAAAACAAAAGACGATTTTATCTCATTGGCCTCTCACCAATTACGTACACCTGCTACGGGTGTAAAGCAGTATGTTGGTATGATACTCGAGGGAATGGCCGGTGAGATAAGCGAAATGCAACGATCGTACTTACAAAAAGCTTATGAAAGTAATGAACGACAATTAACTATAGTATCTGACTTGCTGAAAGTCGCTCAAGTTGACGCCGGCAAGGTACGTATACGACCGAAAATGATTGACCTCTCAGAACTACTAACCGATGTTATCAAAGAGCAACAAGATACCTATGCAGCTCGTAAACAAGACGTACGTTTTGTTGCCCCGTCTTTTAAAGCAATCGCTTATGCTGACCCAGATAAAATGAGAATGGTATTAGAAAATATGATAGATAACGCTAGTAAATACTCCGATCCAGGCAAGGCAATACGGGTTTCAATTACAAACCATGATGAAGCAATAACTGTTTCGATTAAAGATAACGGCGTAGGGGTTGCGCCTGAAGATATTGAAAAACTTTTTGAAAAGTTTAATCGTATTCACAATCATCTATCAGATCACGTCGGTGGAACTGGCCTTGGGTTATACTGGGCAAAGAAGGTAGTTGATTTGCATGGTGGTACTATTAAAGTAACGTCAACCCTAGGAAAGGGTTCGACCTTTAGTGTATGTTTGCCAAAAAATAGTGATATTGCTAAAACGACTGTAAAGATTGGAGAATAATATGAAAAATAAACCGACTGTATTAATTATTGAAGATGATGTTGCTTTGAATGAAGCGTATGTAACTATTTTAAAAACTGCATATGAAAATGTGTTTACAGCTTTTAATGGCGAAGAAGCTCTGCAAGTAGCCGAACAACATAACCCAGATGTTATTTTCTTAGACTTACGTATGCCTGTAATGGATGGAATAGGCTTTTTAGAAAGTTATCAGCCTAAAGAAAAGCATCCTGACGTTCATATTGTCGTGTTTTCAAATTACGATATGCAAGCGGAAGTTGATAAAGCTTACGACCTTGGCGCTGAGCGCTATGTACTGAAAGCGCTGGCAACGCCATCTTCATTACTCAAAATCGTAAACGACCTTTCTTAGTTTTTTCTGAGCTTTGTTTAAGATGTTTGTATAATATTTTACAGACCTAGCCGTTACTAGTCGCTAGTATAGTACGAGATGAGTAAGCAGGCTGTAACTAATAGTATGTCTTCGCTTCAAATGAGACATGAAGAAACTCTAGTAGAACTAGAGCTTTATAAGCTATTAGTTGATAATGTGCAAGATTACGCAATTTTCTTTATGGATGCCGGTGGGTATATTCAAACCTGGAATAAAGGTGCTCAAAAAAATAAAGGCTACGCGGCCTCAGAAATTATTGGTAAGCATTTTTCTACTTTTTACCTACAAAAAGATAAAGACAAAAACAAGCCTGAACTTGAGTTAAAGCTTGCTCGTCAATATGGACGGGTAGAGGATGAAGATTGGCGAGTTCGAAAAGACGGCACGAAATTTTGGGCAAACGTCATTATTACTTCTTTATACGATGCGTCTGGAACCTTGATTGGGTACGCTAAGGTTACCCGTGATTTATCTGATCGAAAGAAGTACGAAGATGGGCTTCGTAAAAATAATACGCTACTAAAAAAACAGCGCCAAGAACTCCAACTTTTAAATGTTTCTAAAGATGAATTTATTTCTCTTGCTTCCCACCAACTAAGAACACCGGCGACCGGTGTTAAACAATATATTGGTATGCTGGTCGAAGGCTTTACTGGCCCTCTTGAACCAAACCAACTAACCTTACTAGAAAAAGCCTACGAAAGTAACGAACGTCAGTTAAGAATAATATCTGATTTACTAAAAGTAGCCCAAGTTGATGCTGGCAAAATTAAACCTGTCAAAACCACGACTGATGTATACGAACTGGTATGTAGCATCATTAATGAACAGCAAGATACATTTACTGAACGTTATCAAACAGTAGTATGTGAAAAGCCAAAATCTTCAATAAAAGCCAAAATTGACAGCAACTTAATCCGTATGGTGCTTGAAAATATCATTAACAACGCTAGTAAATATTCTCACGAACATAAGGCAATTACGGTAACTATCAATCAAGTGGATAACCGTGTTTTGATAAGCGTAAAAGACGAGGGCGTGGGCATAAAAGAAGCCGATAGACACCACTTGTTTCAAAAGTTCTCACGTATCGATAATGATTTATCGACACATGTAGGAGGTAGCGGACTCGGGTTGTATTGGGCAAAGAAAATTGTTGATTTACATAATGGAAAAATTACTGCTATGTCAGAACACAACAAAGGGACAACGTTCACCGTTGAATTACCTATTTAAATAATTCTATTGATAATATTCCGCACTACGGAGAAGAGGTAATATGAAAAAATCAAAAGTTCTAGTAGTAGAAGATGAAAAAGATTTAAATGACGCCTACTTTACAATCCTAAGTTCAGTTGGCTATGACGTTACAACGGCATTCAATGGCCAAGAGGCTTTAGATCAAATTGAAAAAGCCGGTGACCCCGACCTTATTTTGCTTGACCTGCGTATGCCAATAATGGATGGTATTGGGTTTTTAGAAAAGTATCAATCAGTGAAGCATCCAAAAACGTCAATTATTCTTTTTAGTAACTATGAAGCTCATAAGGAAGTTGATACTGCCTTTAAGCTTGGAGTAGAACGGTATATCTTAAAATCATTGGCTTCGCCGAAAGAATTGTTGCGAATTGTTGAATCCACTTTAGCCGATAGAGGCTAGAGGTTCAGTTCCCGGAAGCCATCTTCACCAATAAAGTTTTCTAATTTGCGCTTGTTAACGGAAAAGGAAGAACGTGTATAGTTGATAACACCTTTTTCTTTTAACACCTTTAAATTAGTTGTAGTGCTTTCGCGAGTTAAACCAGTCAGGTTAGCAATCATCAAATGATTCAGTTTTAAGTCAATATGGTGCATACCGTCCGGCATTTTAATACCATATCTAAAAAGTAGATAATAAAATGTAAAGCTAATTTTTTCAATTGCCCGAGATTGGCTGAGGCCGGTAATACGAACAAGCATAGAGGTGTACTGCTTGCTGACATAGCGCAGCATCTCTTGTAATTGCTGAGTATTATTCATCATCGTTTTATGGAACTCTTCTTTAGTAACACCTAAAACTCTAACATCGCTGACAGCTTCGTAATAAAACAGGCTGTTACTCGTGGCTTCAAGTAACCAAGGCACAGGAAAGATGTCATCTTTGGTATATAGGGCGATTGTAGACTCTTCACCAGATGTTTTTACGGTATACGCCCTTACCACCCCATCGCGGATAATATAGGCTTTTCGAGGAATCTCCCCTTGGAATAAAATAGCCGAGCCCTTTTTAAAAAGGCGAATTTGGCTAGTGCTACGGAGGGTGTCGATAATTGAGTTCATATTATTAGTTCTACTATTATTATAATGCGTTTTTACATAATGTAAGAAAATTTACAAAATTTTCGTAAGAACTTATACATTCTTCTTTTATTATCTGGTGCATACTACTTACATACACCACAGGGGAGCAATAACTAAGGAGGAAGTGTTTATGAACCAGTACACAGAAGCTGAACTAACAAACAAGATCCACACTTTTATGGCCAGAAAATCTGAACGATTTCCTGATTTAGATAGGTTTGAAGTTAAACCTGTACGTAAAATTGTTGTTAAAGATCAACGAAGTTCTAATATTTTTACTGCACTTGAAAGTTTAAATACTTTTTGGGCACAACGAATTCATTCATAAAGGAATTTTATGTCACGAACTATTCGAAACGTTAAAAAATGGGGCCGTTCACGACGACCACAATATAAGCGGTCAGATATAAACCTCGATTTGTTTATATAGTTAATAAATAAGGGCCGCCTCCGTAACTCACATCTGATTTAATTATCGGTATATATCCACCCATGACTACTTACATTACCCGGCGTAAAGCTGGAAAAAATTATCATTATTTCTATCAGGACCAACGGATTACCGATGAGTCAGAACTTGAGCGAATCAATAAGCTCGTTATACCACCAGCTTGGGATAAAGTAGAAATTGCCAAAGCAAAATCTGCTAAAATTCAGGCTCGAGGATACGATTCAGCTGGTCGCTTACAATCTATATACCATCCAGCCTTCAGGATGAAGCAAGAAAAACTGAAGTTTGACCGTATTCTTCGTTTTGCTGAACATCTTCCTGAACTGCGGCGCCAAGTCGAAAAAGACCTGGCTCGAAAGCGGTTGGGCAAAGATAAGGTACTTGCTTGTATTATTAAGCTTATCGATGAAGCCTACTTTCGGGTTGGAAGTGACCGCTATGCCAAAGAACATCAAACGTATGGAGTGACTACTTTACGTTCAAAACACGCCCAAATAAGTCGTACCCATGTAACTTTCGATTTTATTGGCAAAAGTGGCAAAGAACACATTAAAACAATTGATGACCCAACTATTGCACGAATTATTAAACAATTGGATGAACTACCGGGCTACGAGATATTCCGTTATCAAGATACAGAAGGTAAGATGCACGACATTCATCCGGCCGACGTGAATGAATACATCAAAAAATATATGGGTGAAGAATTTACAGCTAAGGATTTTCGAACGTGGGGTGGAACCTTATTAGCTACTAGTGCGGTAATAAAAGATGAACTTGAAGACGATGCGAATGAGACGGCTCGAAAGAGGGCAGTTGCTTCAATTGTAAAACGAGTAGCGAAACGCCTTGGTAATACACCGGCAGTGGCCCGCAGTTCATATATTGATCCAAGGGTAATTATAGCCTATGAAGACGAATCGAAATTATCCGATATTCGCAAAGCAATAACCATTATGAAACCGAAAAAATACCTTAGTATTGATGAGCAATGTGTACTAAAACTCTTACAACAATAAGCATATTTGTTTTATTATTTGAAAGACTTGATACACTAAGTGCATGAGAATCACTACCTTAAACCTGCAAGAGTTCCACACTTGGCAGATACGACAGCCTGCTATAATCAAATATTTACAAGTACAATCACCCGATATAATCTTTTTTCAGGAAGTTGTGTATTTACCTAACATTTCACATTATAACCAGGCTCAATTGCTTAATCAAACCCTTGGGTATCCTGCCGAACATAGCGTAATATCACGACTGCAAGCAAGTACTGTGCATGAAACTTACAGGGAAGGACTAGCTGCGCTTAGTAAGTATCGTATTACTAAATCTGATACTATTATTCTTAAACAAGCCGAAGGTGATGAGCATAATCGGATAATACAACTACTTGACCTTGAGGTTGATAGTAAGATAGTTAAGGTTGCTAATGTTCATTTTTCCATCACAGATATTACTGACTTTGCTACCGCCCATCTCCTCGAAACACTTGATATTCTAGCAACGCGCGGTGAAGAACGAATTATTGTTGGTGATTTTAACCTTAGCAACTTGAATGAAACGGCTGAGGTATGGGGGGACAAGTATCGATGTTCTAACGAAGTAGAGTACATTTCTTACCCGAGTATGAATAAAAGTACTGATTATGCACTCATACCCAAGGCATATACGTTTACAAATATTGAAATATCTAATGATGATCTTTCTGATCACCGAGCACTCACCATTGATATTAACTAATTTAATATCGTAGTACCCCCGGGGTATAATAGAGTGTATACTGACACTATAGAGTGCAATGCAAATGCCAAAATACAGAATTTGCCGAGATAACCAAGGAGTGAAAAGGTGACAATTAAAGAAACAGCCGGAAAGATAATCCTTTATTTTTATCAGCTGCAACGGACCGTTCCACTGACTATGAAATATCGTCAACTCGGCTTTATTGATAGAAAAAATGGCGGGCTATATGTTACGAGTGATAAGAAATGGTTAACCAATAACCTGCTTGATATTAACTCGGTTTCAACTGATGTTTTAAATGCCTTTACCTTTTTAATCGATAAGGGCTTTATTCACACTAAGGAGCGAGCGACCGCTGAAGCGAAAATTTATGTTGGTATTCAACTCACTTCAACCGGCATTGATATTGTTGAAGGTATTGAAGGTGGCCCAGAAGGCAAGCAAGACTTCATGAACACTTTCAACATTCAAGTTGATGGAAGCGCTAATATCGAAAGCGTTATTAGTGATAATTTGAGTATTCTCGTCGAGAACAATAACTAGTTCTTACCGTTTCGTTCGCGGTGCATACAACCAGGCCAGCAGCAGGGGCGCCGAATACCTTCGGCTAATTCTGTATGGGTACGTTCTACCCGGCGTTTTCTGGTATCGATAAGTTTTGCACCCTCAACCCAGCAAATCCATTCGTTACGTGCCAACGGTGTAATAGTGTTCCAAGCGGCGAGACCGTCGGAATGAGCAATTAATGCTTTGCGCAAATCGGCAGGCATTTTATGCACCGTACCGCCTAGAAGTTCAATGGTTTTCATGTAGCTCAGTATAACAGGGCAGAATAATAACTTTTCTTTACAAAAATATAAAGCAGTCCTATTATGAGAGCAAACAGACAGTTCGCTGAATAATTATTTGTAATTATGAGGAGGAATTATGAAGAAACTATTGAAAGTATTAGCGGTAGCAATCTTTGCGTTAACACCATTAGGTATCAGTTCATCAGCGTCGGCACAGGCAGTATGTGATGTTGGATTCACCGGGCCTGACTCTCAAAACTTATGTACATCTGTCACGAAATATAGTTGTACGGTAAAAACTGAAAACACTGTTGAAATTATCGACACTAATAATCAAAGTGCAGTAAGTGGCACCGTAAATGTGAGCGGTAATGGGCAGGCGGGAGGGGCCGCATCGGGCTCTGTTACTAACACGAACGGTACAACCTTCGTTTTCACGATTACCAACCCGCTTCCGCAAGTTGGCCTTGGAAGTTGTGTCGCGAGCGCGGTCGTTCCGGCTGTTCAACCGCCAGCTCCTACACCTGCTACGCCTAACCCTGTGCAGCCAACAGCTACCGGTCGAGTGAGCGCCTTGCCACACACCAGTAGTGACGCAACTTTGAATGCATTAATTATCACCGTTGGTTCGCTAGCGCTGATAGCTACCCTGGGTGTGGGCGGAATTGCTTTATATCGCTACTATAAGTCTTTATAGGTAACATATGAGCAAGCGGCGCACTTCCCATAGCCGAATAATTAATAGCGCCATTGCTGTAATGAACCTGTGTGTACTGGGAACATTTGTGGCGATACTATTTCCTGCACCAGAACCAATGTATATTCAACCAGTCGCCAACGTAGCAAGTCAGCGATTGGTTGGGCCAGCGCAACAAAAAATTAATTTAGGCATTCCAACCCGGGTGGTAGTTGCCAGTATGAATATAGATTTACCTGTCAGAACCGGCTCGTATGACCAAGCCAGTAATACTTGGACCCTAGATACTCAATCGGCTTTTTATGCCGACCGTTCGGTACCGGTAAATGATAGCAATGGAACAACCTTAATTTATGGCCATGCCCGGCAGGGTTTGTTTGCAATGCTGCCAAATATTTCCACCGGGGCAACAGCTGAAGTGTACACCGACACCGGGAAAATATTTTCGTATTCATTTTCATCGAATCATCAAGTAACCCCGGACGATACAAGTGTATTTGTTGATAGCGGAGCACCTATATTAGCGCTACAAACTTGCTCAGGGCCGTTTGATACTTATCGAACTTTAGTTTCGTTTAACTTTACAGGAGTGACCTCGCAATGAGCGAGTTACTAGTAATAATATTTTTGCTACTCGCGGCAGTTGTGCTAGTTGGCGTCATTATTTTAGCAAGCATGCATGTATATTGTATTTTCCAAGAAGTGGACATTCAAACACGTATGCGGCAGTTGCGTAAGCCAACGCAGCCTTGGGTGACAGTGCTAGTATATGCACGCAATAACGAAGCAACAATTGAAGCATCGTTAAAATCGTTACTTCGAAGCCATTATCATAGGTTTGATATTGTAGTGGTTGACGATGGATTTGCTGACGGCACGGCTGATCGGGTTCGAGCGATTATTAATAAAGGTTCAAAGGTATCAATGGCGTATTTACGTCGCAGAGTTCATCGGTCTAGCCGAGAAGCTTTAATAGCGGGGTATAAAAAAAGTAAAAAGGGTGAAGTTGTGATTTCGCTTCAAGCTGGCATAATTGTGTCGCCCTCGTTTATTAAACGGGCGGTAGTTTTAAAAGGTCAGCGCCCGCAACGCATCGTACGCGTTGGCGAGCAATTATCTAAAAACTCATTACTAAATATTATTGATGCCCTTAATAGCTTAGCTTGGCACTATTCGTACAAAGCTCAGGTAGGCGATGCGAAATTAATAGGTTCGTTAAAAAAGTCACACCATTTTGATTGGGCGTCGGTATTCATTTTGTTTGCAATTATATTTTTTAGCCTATTATTTAACGAAATGGTTATTATCTGGTACAGCTGGCTCCTGGTATTTGGATATTTGCTAGCCGTTATTTGGCTAAACGAGGAAAAAATTGTTATGAAACTTCAACTTACTTTCTCGGCTATATCGGCGCTTTTCTTACTTCCAGTTGCCAGCTTATTAACGCGTATTTCTCAGCTTCGTTCCAGAAATTAACTTATATGTGAGAATTCTCATATACCGCTAATGTTCGGTCTTATATTCTTGGTAGTGAGATGCGAGGAATGTGAAAGGAGGTTTTGAGATAAGCGCACTCGTTTGTGGCCATTTGGCCAAGCGGCGTAATAGTTGGGCTTGGTCGGGCGGACACCCGAGAAATTACAAATCAAAGGAGGACAGCTATGATAAAACTTAAAAAAGCAGTTGGCGCAGGCGTTCTATCGTTAGGGCTTGTAGTGGGTCTCGCGGGCTTCGCGGGAGCGGCTTCAGGAACAATCGGAACAACCGGTCCAAATTCTAACAATGAAGTAACCAGTGAGAGTCATAGTGAGATGGATGTCGATAATGACAATGACCTTAAGCTCTCAAATAAGAATACTCAAAGTGCCGCAAGCGGTAATGTTGAAGTGAGAGACAACACTACAGGTGGGGGTGCCGCTAGTGGTAGTGGAGAAAACAGCAACATGGTAGATGCAACTGTAGAATTTGATAATTCTAATGCAGGCGCAGCCTTTGAAGGTACTGGAAGTGGTAGCGGAAGCGACACTGGAAGTATTACTAACACAGGCCCAAGCTCAACTAATAAAGTTAAGTTTGAGAACAAGGTTGATGTTGATGTAAACAACGATAACGATATCCATGTTTACAATACGAATACGCAATCTGCATATTCGGGCTCAGCCCAGGTTGACCACAACACTACTGGTGGTAGTGCAACAAGTGGTAACGTCACAAACACCAGCTCATCAACCTTCACGGTTCGTGTCACTAACTAGCACCTCTGTGCAGTTCTAAGGGAGTTTGTTGAGAGAGTGGCGTATAAAACCGCCACTCTCTCCCAGGAAAATGTAATCGTAAAGGGGGAGCTATGCATATAATTACCAAAATGACTCGTCGAGTACTTCTCTACTTTATAGCGCTAGTTCTTGCGGCGGGCTATCCAATATCAGCGATGGCCGACACGCAAGAGCCAACGACACCACCTGCCGACACAAGTGAGCAGGTACCGGTCGAACCAGCACCAACGCCGCCTCAACCCACTTATACCTATAACCAAAGTACTGGTTTTTGGGATAGCGAAGAGTGGCAGTATAACCCGACATCCGGTAGGTATGAAACGCCACCACAGCCAGTAGTTATAGAACCGACTGAAGCTGCAAAAAACGATGAGTCTAAATCGGTTGATACGACGGTTACGTTAGATAACGATATAACTTCTGATGCTGTTTCGGGTGATAGCACCATAAACAAAAATACGACCGGCGGCTCGGCTACTACGGGTGATGCAGCGGCTATAGCAACGCTGGTCAATATGGTCAATTCATCGGTAGGCGTCGGCGATAATCAAAAGATAGCTAGTTTTACACAAGATATTCTTGGTGATGTTAAAGGCGATATAATTTTATACCCCATGCTACTTAAGGCTATGTTGGAAGCAGAGGCCGGCAATGATGCTGCTACGAATATAGATGTGAAAAATGATTTCAAAATAGATAATACCATTGGCCTGACCGCAAAAAGCGGTGACGCGAATGTAACTAACAACACAGCTGCTGGCGATGCAACCACTGGTTCAGCGACAGCGGTTGCGAATGTTGTGAACATACTAAATTCTATGATCGCAACCCAACAATCATTTATTGGTACTATCAACATTTACGGAAACTTAGAAGGCGACATACTCATTGCCCCAGATTTCATCCCGCAAATGTTAGCAAGTAATACTGATGATGATTCATCAAAAACGAAAGTATCGACAAAAGATTCGACCGATATAATAAATAATATTACCGCAGTGGCTGAAAGCGGAGCAGCTGCCGTCCTTAACAATACTTCAGCGGGCAATGCTGAAACCGGCAAAGCCGATACTGGGGTAGTGATTTTTAACCTGACTGGTCATGAAATTATCGCCAAAAATAGTTTACTCGTATTTGTGAATGTACTCGGTAAGTGGGTTGGGGTTATTGTTGATGCGCCAGCTGGTGCAACTTCGGCTTTAATAGGCAATGAAGTAACCAAAAACGAAACCTACTCGCCTGACTTGAAGGTCAATGCTGAATCAAAGCATGGAATTACCAATACTATATCGGTTGATGCACAATCGGGTGATGCGGTTGTATCTGGTAATACTATGGCCGGTGGTGCAAAAACCGGCCAGGCAGTAGCACTGGCCAACATCGCTAACCTATCTGGTAGCCAGTTCGGTATTTCCGATTGGTTTGGAGTTTTATTTATAAACGTCTTTCAAAATTGGCATGGTAGCTTTGGTATAGATACTTTCTACGGGAACAAGGAAGAACCAGCGAAGCCAGCGCCAACAGGGCCAATACAGTTTGTACCTGCTGCTGAAACACGCAATTCATCAAGTGTACGGGCTAGCAGCAGTTCATTTACGAATATAAATGCTCAGTCATCTCATGCCATACGTAACACTCAGCCATTGCAAGGCACGAGTGATGATACACCGGCGACATTAGGAAAAAGTACAACAAATGATAATTCACTGGATTCTGGTTTTGACTATCGGTTGTTTATTGTCGGTGGTTCAATCCTGATAGTCGGAGCGTCACTTCTCGGATTAAAACGACTATTGAGTTAGATATCTCACAAGCTCGGTTGCATGCATGAAATAATCAGCGTACTCTAAGATGAGGGATGGCATACAACATGAATATCCCAATTAGGGGGTGTTGTAATGGTCCAAGCTTTCGAACAATTTATTGCCTCGTATCCATCATTAGTTTTCGAGAAGGGGCAGACTGTCTTATTGAAAGACGAAGTACCGAAAGGCACCTACATTATTGAATCGGGTATTATTAAAACCTATACCATTAACGAAGCCGGTGAAGAGCGAATTGTTTCGATAGACAATAAAGGCGAGGATATTCCAATTGGCTTTACGATTGGTTTAATTGACCGCTGCCAATATTTTTACGAAGCCTATACTCGCTGTACGGTACGGGTGATACCGTGCGAAGATTATTTAGATCATATGCAGCAAAACCATGACAGCCTTTTTAAGCGGCATGTGCGATTAACTAAAATACTTCTGACTAATTTAAAACACATTGAAGCTCTGGAACAATCAAAAGCCAGTGAAAAAGTTGCCCGTACGCTGTTATATATGGCTGATACGCTCGGTTCGACATTTCCGAACAAAACTATCCGTAAGCTTACAATAACCCAACAAGAGATAGCCAATGCTTTAGGTTTAACCCGCGAGACAGCTGGAATTGTACTGAAAAAACTCGAGTTAAAGAAACTATTAAACCATTCCAGAAATACCTATATTTTGTATGTCGATAGGTTACATAAGTACATCGATAAACGGCATGATCAGGATTGAAGCGTATAATAATAGTAGATAGCGCAATCAAAGGAGGCACCATGAGTCAAAAGATTACCCCGTGTTTATGGTTTGATACCAATGCTGAAGAAGCGGTAAATTATTATATTTCTGTATTTCCAAACAGTAAAATTTTGGACATTCAATAATACACAACTGAAGGTCTGATGGATTTTCAAAAATCTATGGCCGGTAAAGTCCTCGTGATTGATTTTGAGCTTAACGGCCAGCGCTTCACCAGCCTCAATGGTGGCCCTGACTTTAAATTTAGTGAAGCGGTTTCGTTTGTTATTGATTGTAAAGATCAAGAAGAAATTGATTACTATTGGGAGAAGCTCTCAAAGGTGCCTGAATCCGAACAGTGTGGATGGTGTAAAGATCAGTTTGGTTTAAGTTGGCAGGTAATTCCCGAGAATATGGGCGAACTTATGCAGCGACCAAATGCCTACGGCAATATGATGCAAATGCATAAACTGGTTATTGCTGATTTCTAGGCAGTGCAACTCGCTAATTGTCGATGATATACCCCTTATGCTATGATAGAGCGAGTAAGAATAGGAAATTGGAGAAGCAGATATGGATGAAGGACCGTTTCGTGTATCACGACCGGCAGATAGAAGAGTGGTTAATCGTTCGGAACCCACTTATCGCCAACCCGAAGAACCTCAACCGGTAAAAGCTGAGCCAACTCCTGTTGAGCGACCAACGGCTACTCACCGCAACACCAAGGCGCCACAGCCTTCTCGGCGTTTTAAGTTTCCACTATTATTAATTATTGGCCTGCTTATTTTAGCGCTTGCTGCTTGGTTCGCTATTTCAAATATGAATAAAGGCGGCGATAGTGCAATTGATACTAAAAAGTACCAAGCTGTTTTCTTTACGAACGGCCAAGTTTATTTTGGTAAACTATCTACGCTCAATGATGAAAACCTGAAGTTAACCGATATATTTTACCTTCAAACGAAATCAACCGATGCTACCGATACAAACCCGCAACAAACCTCATCTGACCAAAGTGATGTTCAGCTGATTAAGTTAGGTAGCGAGATTCATGGCCCTGAAGATGCCATGGTTATCTCTAAAGACCAAGTCTTGTTTTACGAAAACCTGAAAACTGACGGTAAAGTAGCTAACTCAATTAGCGAATACAAAAAAGCTCACTAACACTAGCTAAGCGATTCGACGTATTTTTCCCAGTTTTTGTCATCAATTTTTTGTTGAGATTTAATTAAAACCAGTAGATTATTTTTAGTAAAGATAACCGATTGTGGACCTTTAGCTGAGGTGCCAATGTACACTTTTACGGATCCAGCGTTTACCTGTGTGGTGGCGCTGTATTTTTTTGCCAGTTCTAAAACTTCAGCATCTACGTCACCTTTAAAGGAGGCTGGTAGGGGTTGCTCGCTGACATTAATCGAAACGCCATTTATTGCATCGGTATAGGCGTATACCGGATCGTTTTCTGGAGGGCTAATGCGACTCCATCCGCCTAAACTGCTGATTGACGCACCAGTAGGGAGAACAGTTTTGTAGTTTGGAGCATCAACAGCCTGGGTATTCTTAGTGCCATTTTCAGTTGCCTTGTTTTTAATAGTTAATACACCAATGGTTGCACCGGCTATTACAACGGTGATAATCACAGTCGCTGTGATGATGGTTTTTTTAGAGACGACAAAGCGTTTTGCTAGTTTCATTAGTACTGTTATTTTACCATAACAGATATGGGCACCCAACTGGGCTAAAGGTTGCTGAATGCGAAGTTAAGGTTACTGGCGTAGGCATTGGCATCCACGCTGGCTGTAAGATTGATTCTGAATACGACACTATCGCCAGCCGCAAAACCACAAGTAGAAGGGTCAGCGGTGCTAGTAGCGACGGCTTTTTGCCAAGTAGTTTGTGCCCCGGTTGATACAGCGACAGCTGCGCCACAAGCAGCCAAGCCGCTGCCGGTATTCTTGTATACCTGGTAATTAACGGTTGAGTTTGCGTTGTCGGTTCGTCCCATAAGTGAAGTTGAGCCTGAAACAAATTCCTTGAAGTTGCTTGGTAGTTGATAGGTTACATAAATACTGCGCTTTTGATCAGCTAGCTCAGCAGAGGTCCAGCTGTAGAAGTTGTAAGTTTCGTTAGTTCCACAAACGGTCGGTTGTTCATCGCTACCGTCATTAATATTAAGCGTGTCAGAACAAAGGTCCGAACTCATGGTTCCAATACCATTACCGTTCTTTACGGCATTGGCATATTCTGGGCTTAATGTTACAAAGCTGTCTGGGCTTGAGCTACATGCTCCCCAGCCATCGGCTTCATAGCATTGCAATTTACCGACAGTGGTGTCGTAGTACATGCTACCAAGCAGTGCTTCATCGGTAACGGTTGGAGCTGAGGCTGCTTTATCAACGGTCAAAAGGGTAGTAGTGCTGTCATCGCTGCCACTACCGATTTGGACATTTTCGATATCATCGGTTGTATTAACACCGTAGTTTGAAGCACCGGCGATAGTCCAGTCTGAACCGTTCCAAAGAATGGTAGTTGTTGTGTTTTGGCGCATGGTTGTTTGGTTTCCATTGCCACCGCCATTCATAGCCAGTGTAAAGTCTTTTGATCCGTTAGCGGCGGTAACGTAGATTATTCGGCCGGCGGTCGTAATAGTTGGGTCGGGCAGGGTAGCAATTTTACCGGTAGCGCTGAAGCCCACAATAACCGCCGCGGAGTTATTGATGCTTGAAGTGGTAATGGTACAGCTATTAGCGACGACCGCGCCACTGGTGTAACAGTTAGCGTCGTTGGAGACAGTTGAGAAAGTAGGAGTATTAAGTACTACTAACCCACTCGCGCCAGTACCGCTACCGGCACCACCGCCTAGCGTAATATTGCCACCGTTCGCGTCACCGGTTGTCGCTTGGCCACCCTGAAGGCTGAGCGAACCACCGGCTACACCAGTGGCTGAGCTGTTTGTACCTTGAAGCGTAAAGTCATTTGGTGCTGATGCGGAGACGCCGTTACCAAAGTAGACAGTATTTGAGCTGTCAGAGAAAGTTGCACGGGTAATACCATCGGTTTTAATAGTGACTGAATCTTTGGCTTGAACGATAGTTGCACCGCTGTTGGCTGATTCACCAGCACCAATAGTAACGTTTGAGGTACTACCAACGGTATTGTTGGTACCGATGCTAATGTTTTGGTTCAATGCTGCAGAAGTGCTACCGATAGTAATTGCACTTCCGTTAGCGGTTCCGATGGAGATAGTTCCGTCAGCTCCAGTGCCAGTTTTGGCGCCAGCGTTGATTTCAATATTGCCACCATCGCCATTAGTACCACCGGCCGCACCACCCTGTAGGCTCAATCCGCCACCATTACTGCCGCTGCCACTTCCACCAGCTCCGGCGTTGATGGCGAGTTCACGACCATCGGTGTCGGCGTCGGATGTTGCGACTGATAGGCTGTGGTCGGCGTTATTACCAAACTTCAAATCACCGTCATTGTTAACGGTAAATACATCAGTGGCGGTGTTTTGAAGTTGGATAAGGTTGCCGGTGCTGGTTTTGTTGATGAAAATGCTGCTAGTGTTAGTACTCGCATCGGTTTGTACGCCTTGAGCGAGTTGGATGAAGTTATCGGCTGTTTTACCGTTTACAGCTCCAGCGTTTAAAGCGTAAGGAGTTGCGGTCATTCGCTTCATTGGCAACATTTCGCCATCGGCTACACAGGCGCCACTTCCGAAAGTTGTACAGCCAGTGGCAGCCCCGGCAATATTCATAGAAAGCCACAAGGTGTCCTGGTTCCAGTCGATACTATTGCCGAATGGGTTGAGTGACCCAAGGTTGACCGACATAAAACCGTTTTTCACTTCAACAGCACCGGTTGCATTGCCGTTGTTGATGTAGGTTTCGGTCCATTTCAAGGTACCGTCGGGGTTATTGGCGGCTTCACCACTACCACCTTGGTACACCTTGAATTGAATGTTGTAGTAGCCATCGTGAACGATGTCACCGTTAGAGTCGAGAAGACGGCCTTGGAAGCCAATGGTTTGATTCACCCCTGGAGCCGCGTATGATACTGCATTCAAAAATAACGTTGTAATTAACGCAATACATAGCAATAGAATACACGAAACGCGCAAAGCGAGTCGCCTATCTAAGGGCAGGTTTAAAGTAGTGGGTAGGTGGAACCACACAGTCATTTTGATTTTTTTACTCTTTTTTTACCCTGTTAGGGCATAGTAAATGTTTGTATCACTTGTGACTTGTGGTGGTTCATCAAAGCTTGGTGCCATTTTACCACAAGCACCATGAAAATAACAATGATTTAGCCACTTAGACAGGCTCAAAAACACATACTACTTATGGTATAATGAACCCAGCGCATAATAGAGGTGTAGGGAGCATAAACAAACAGTGAAACTATCACGAGCTATCCTTAGTTTGGCGATTATGGTCGGAGTGGCTACGGCTGTCTTTTTACCAGTGGCCGCCGAAGGTGTTGGTGGTGGCAGCGTACAAGGGTATTCTGCCGACGCCGCTTACGATAATGGCACGATTGTTCAACTTACTGGTAAGGATGCTAACCGGGTTAAAATTGCTAAACAAGCTGAATTACAAAACATGTTTGGCGTCGTCGTTGACCGTAATGCGTTATCGGTAACGCTTTCCAACTCCGGTTTAGAGAATGAAGTGTTTGTGGCAGCATCTGGGACGTATAACGTATTGGTGAGCAATCAGGCTGGGCCAATCACCTCCGGGGATTACGTGACACTTTCGTCTATCAATGGGGTAGCAATGAAAGCGGGTACCGACGAGAAGACTGTTTTCGGACGGGCAAATGCCCCATTTAATGGCAAAGGTATCACCCTAGGAACATCTGTATTAAAAGATACCGAAGGAAAGACCAACAAAACGGTAACCTTAGGGTCAATCCCGGTAACCATCGACATCAAGAGTAATCCGAACATTGAAAGTACAAAATCTGATTTGCCTGAGTTCTTACAGCGGGTTGGTCAAACAATTGCCGAAAAAGAAGTCAGTCCAATTCGTATTTATTTAAGCTTAGGAATTACATTAATCAGTATTCTAGCGGCGATTGCAATTTTATATTCTGGTGTGCGAAATGGCCTCATTTCTATCGGTCGTAACCCGATGTCGAAGAAGTCAATTTTCCGAGCGCTGCTGGAAGTGATATTAACAAGCGTATTAATTTTAATTATCGGTTTATTTGCGGTATATTTACTACTAAGACTATAGTGCAGAAATAGGTGGGAACAATGGGTATATTTCAACATAAAAAACCGGAAGTGAAGAAGACTCCTCAAGAAGAGGCATCTGACGCTGTGGTTAATTACATTGACGAAACTTTTAAAGATGAACTGCGAACTTTTGGACGTTCATATTTTGAAAAGATCATTAATGATACCGGTGCCCTTTTCCAGCAAGACCTCAACACAACCATTGGGCAAGTAAACGTTCAGCTTCAAGACCATGTTACGAAGCAACTAGATGTTGCCATTGCTCAAGTAAATGTTGAGTTAAAAGATCGCGTTGCGAAACAGCTTGAAGGCCAATTTACTGAATACAACAACGAAATGAAACAAGCCCAAGAAGTGGCCCTTAAGACTTTAACTGAAAATTCTGAACAGCTTCAAGCTGAGTACCAAGACCTTCGTACCACTCTTCAAAAGAACGTTGCCGACCAAAAGGTTACCCTCACTAATGTTTTTGAAGAAAACAAAGTTCGTATTGCTGAAATGAAAGAAGCTCAGGACATGGCTTTGAAGTCACTGAATGATAGCGCCCAGGCATTGAAAGACCAATATGCCCAAATTAACGCAACACTTGAAAAGAACGTTGCTGACCAGCAACAAGTATTGGTGAGTGCTTTTGAAGATAATATGGGCCGAATTATCGAGCACTACCTACTTGGTGCACTGGGTGACCAATACGACCTTAAGGCACAACTGCCATCAATCATCCACCAAATGGAAGAAAACAAACAGGCGATTGTGGACGATATGAAATTATGACCGAGACTGAAATAAAAACACATGAGAATTTTACTTTGCCAGCTAGCTTGGTAACTAAAATTGATGTCTCGCGATTGGTTAGTGAAGTCGAACGAGTCGACAATGAAATGACGGCATCGGCTGTTCGGGCAAAAGCTGGTTCTGGCGAACAAACTCAACCAATGCTGTCGGACCAACTTTCTGAATTTTTACACCAGAATAATTTGACTCTTGAAAATAGTATCGAACGAAGTAATTTGATTAAAGAACTACGTTTACTAAAAGACAAAGCACCAGTACTACACATGACGTTTTCAGTCACAGCTGATGTTGAAAGCTTACAAAAACTAACAGATTGGGTGCGTACAACAGTTCACCCCCAAGCAGTTATTGCGGTTGGCTTGCAACCAGCTTTAGTCGCTGGCGTGTATTTACGAACCCCGAACCATGTTCACGACCTTAGTGTCCGTGGAGCATTGCAAGGTAGGCACGGCCTACTGGTTGAGGAATTGGAGTCACTTCGTGGAAGCAAATAAAAAGTTTGAAAAATTAGTTAGTGACGGCAACCCGGTTGGCGAAATTGTTGGTATTGATTCATTCATGGTGAGTATTAAAGGCTTGCAGCCTACTAACGTTCACGCGACGGTCCGTTTTGAAGATGGCACCCGTGGCTATGTACATCAAGTGCTTGAAGACCACGTGGTGGTAATGAAACTCGACCCATCCCCCCTTCATATTGGGCAAGTGTGTGTTATTGAGGCCCGCGATATTATGATCCCGGTTGGGAAAAACTTCATTGGCCGTGTTATTAACGTTTTCGGCGAGCCAATCGATGGTAAGGGTGAAATCGCCGCCGACCAAGAATGGGATGTTTTTCACTCGGCACCAATGCTTTATGAACGTGAGCTACTGGATACTCCAGTTGAAACTGGTGTCACTATTCTTGACCTTGAATATTCACTTGCCCGTGGCCAACGTATGGCGATGCTTGGCGACAGCAAGGTTGGTAAAACTGCCCTGGCTGCTCAAATTGCCATTAACCAGAAGAACACCGATATTACGGTTATCTACGTGCTGATTGCCAAACGTCAACACGACGTCGCTGAATTAGTGAGCACCCTTGAAAAGAACGATGCACTTAAAAAAGCCGTTGTGATTGTCAGTAACTCGTTCCAGTCATTAATTCTGACCTACCTTGTACCGTATGTTGGTGCCGCCCATGGAGAATATTTCTGGCATAAACTTAATATGGACACGCTGGTTATTTACGATGACTTAACCGCCCACGCCCAAGCGTATCGTGAAATTTCACTAATCGCCGGTGTTAGCCCGGGCCGTGACTCGTATCCAGGTGACATGTTCTATACCCACTCCAGTTTGCTCGAACGTGGTGGTAAGACCGAATCCAACCACGCCAGCCAAACCCTGATTCCAATTGTGTATGCGCCAGGTGGCGATATTACTGCTTACCTGCCAACCAACATTATGTCCATTACCGATGGCCAGTGGATTCTGGATGAGAAAATTTTCAAAGATACCATGCGCCCAGCAGTTAGTACGGCCCTTTCGGTGACCCGTGTAGGTGGTGTTGGCCAAAACAAGCGTCAAAAAGGTTTCGCAGACAAATTGAACTTAACCCT
>JAQGHA010000015.1 GCA_028289065.1 Candidatus Saccharimonadota bacterium | reverse complement strand
ATTATTAACTCTTAAGAGGCATGATAACGTGGTAATAATTCGTATCTTTATCAGTTGATTTCAAAATACAAGGTGATAACTTTCCGTTAAAGCTGAATGAAATAACATCAGCGTCTAATACGCCAAGTGCTTCCGATAGGTAGCGAGAGTTAAGGGTGACTTGGCCACTACCAGTTACTTCAGCGTCGAGCTCTGAAGTATTTTCACCAAATTCAGAGGCGATTGAGTGCAGCGAAACAGACTTGGCGTCTTCATCCACTGTCACCGTTACGCTTCCACCAGATTCTCGAGCGAATAAACCAGCAACTTTAGTTACCCGAGTGAACTCTGGTTTTTTAACAATTGCCGTAATATCAGAGCTTGGTGGAATGAGTTGTCGATAATCAGGGAAATTGCCATCAACTAAACGGCTAATAACTTCAGCTTCATTAATACGAAAGCGAACTTGGCTTTCATCAAACAACACATCAATCGTATCAGCTGAATCATCAATAGAACGAAGAACTTCTTGAAGAGTCGTTGTTGGAATAATGGCAGCGACTTCGCTTTTTGTTTCCACAAGGCGACGCTCTGAGAGCCGGTAGCCGTCCGTTGCTGCAAGATAGATCCAACCTTCATGCGAATGCCAGTACACACCCGTTAGAACTGGCCGTGTAGAGTCTGAGCTAGATGTAATGATGGTTTGCGAGATGGCTTGTTTAAATTCTTCGGTGTTTAACGTATAGGTAACTGAACTGGCTTCATTAATAGTTGGAAGCTCTGGGAAATCATCAGCAATAACTCCGTTAATGATTGAATGGTACTTTCCACAGGTAATGTGGATATTCTCACCAACGATCTTGAGTTCAATTGTTCCCTTTGGAAGGCTACTGACGAATTCTGATATTAAACGGGCAGGTACAGTAATGGCACCTGGTTTAATAATTTTGGCGCCAATGTACTGAGTTGTAGCAATCTCTAAATTAGTGGCTGCTATTAAAAGTCGGTTACCATCAGTCCTTAAAAGAATGTTACTTAGGATTGGTAGTTGTGTTTTAGTACTAGCTACTCGACCTACGGCTGATAGGGCTTTTGCGAAGTTCTCCTGAGTTACTGAGAGTTCCATTGTTATGAGTTCCTTTCCTTTATTTCTTTTTTCTTCTTAATAGTAGGTACTGTGGAAACAGGGTATAAGTCGGTAATTAACAGTGGTTGAAATGACATTTTGAGCGTGGATAAGCCTGCTGATAACAAGCTATTAAGCTGGGTGAAACGGAGTACTTGTACACGTGTAGGTAGGTAAGTGCTAGTTAGGGGTGTGTATGAAACTTTGATATACCCACTGTTCATACCACTGTCTGTACGCAGGCTGTACACATTTTTTACCCAGGCAAAAGGCATGAAAATAGGGGAGGTTTTACGCATATAATTTCTCCCGAATGGCCGCAACTTGCTCACGTATAACAAAATCAAGCTTAATGGCCTTTTCAATCTTTTCTACTGAGTGAATTGCTGTGGTGTGGTCTTTACGGCCAAGCTCACCAGCAATTTTAGGGAAACTAAGGTGTAACTCGCTTCGCAGTAAGTACATAGCAATTTGGCGAGGGGTGACAATATGCTTGTCGCGTTTGTTTCCACATATTTCCTCAAGTTTGAGCTGGAAGTGTTTTGCAGTTTGGTCGATAATCTTTTTACTTGAAAGGTGTTGTGGTCGAGACATATGAGCACTACCAAGTAAGCCTTCAGCAGTGGCTACATCTGGTTCAACCCGGTGTAAGTCTGCAAAAGCCAGTAGTTGGTTTAAAGCACCCTCTAACTCACGAATATTGGTTTTAATGTTAGTAGCTAAAAATTCAACAGTTTCCGGGTTTAAAGTAACACCCGATAAGCCAGCTTTGGCGTTAATAATTGCACAACGGGTTTCAAAGTCCGGCATTTGAATATCAATTGCCATACCCATTTCAAACCGACTACGCAGACGTTCGGTAAGGGTTGGAATACTGCGCGGTGGTTTATCGCTACTGATAATAATCTGTTTATTATTTTGGTGCAGGAAATTGAAAGTATGGAAGAACTCTTCTTGAGTCTTTTCTTTGTTAGCAATAAACTGCATGTCATCGACAATTAATACATCAACATTACGATACTTATCAGAGAAACCTTTTTTCTTGAAGCGAATGTAATCAAGGAATTCATTAACGAATGTTTCCGAACTTACATATAACACCCGGGCTTCTGGGTTGTTAGCCACAATCTCATTGCCGATTGCTTGCATAAGGTGAGTCTTACCTAACCCAACACCACCATAAAAGTAAATTGGGTTATATTTTGTACCAGGGTTTGTGGCAACAGCTTGACTGGCAGAGTGAGCCAGGTCATTACTAGAACCAACAATGAAGTTATCAAATGTATAACGGGGGTTAAGGCCATTCTGTGATGCCATTGGCAACATACCCGACGGCATTGGCCCAGATGTACGAGAGGTTTGTTTGGTTGAATAGTCGTTCGTGTCGCTGGTAGTTTCGCGGCTAATACGGGGCTTCTTGTTAGTAGTTTGGACTATATAAGTAAGGTTAGGGGAGGTGATGCCATTTTTCTCAAGCATTTCACGAACCGTTTTATCAAACTTGGTTTCGAATTGCCGTTTAATAAATACATTACGTACTTCGAACAAGACTTCATTTTCGTCATAACGGATAAGTTTCGTGTCAGACCAATACATATTGAAGTTAGGTCCAGAGACTGATAGTTCGATTTCACCAAGCACACTGTGCCATAGTGCATGTACGTCTTTTTGCATGTTCCCCTCAACTTATATATGAACAGTTAGTAGTATTACTATACCCGATAGTCAGAGTTTTCCACAACCATAAAAGAATTATAAATAAAGAGGGGAGTAAGGGAGTCAATTTATCCACAATTAACCATCACCTCTGTTAATATGTGGATAACTAACCTAAATAAGGGGATAGTTTATATATATAACGTCACGCTTTACAGAAAAAGCAAACCGAACAGGGGATAAGGATTGATTAATAGGGGCGATAAGGGTATAATAATCGAGATATGCCAAAACGAACTTTTCAACCACACACACGTCACCGTGCCCGAGTACACGGTTTTCGCGCTCGTATTTCGTCTAAAGCTGGACGCGCTGTATTAAAGCGTCGTCGTCTTAAGGGCCGCGCACGTTTGACGGTTTAAACGAACCCAAAGTTTAAACAAAATTTTACCGCTTCTTCACCGAAGCGGTAATTTTTTTGGGTTATACTATTTTATAGATGATATCTGCTTTATATAGATTCCACGGCCACAATAGCCTGCGCTACGTATACACCAACGGCAAAGCAACCCGGTCGCAAACCATAACCCTTAAATCGACGACCAACGATCGCCGCAAGTATTCGCGGTTTTCTGTAGTTGTGAGCAAGAAAGTTATTAAAAGCGCTGTTGGCCGAAACCGAATTCGTCGCCGTCTATATGAATACGTTCGTACTCACCTAGACCAAATTAATGGCATTCATGACGTTGTACTTATTTGTACATCTTCGGAATTACGTACACTCCCCGCTTCTGAAATTAGTAGTCAACTCGACCAGCTTTTCACTAAAGCAGGTCTGTTTAAAGACGCCTAAAACTGGTATACTATACGCTAGTAACCATGCGAGGCTAATCTGTGAATATCTTTGAATTAATTGTTGTCCAACCAATCTTTAACTTACTATTGTTTATCTATAGTGTTCTTCCTGGTGCCGATTTTGGTATCGCGATTATTATCTTTACGATCATTATTCGGTTTGCTTTGTGGCCATTAGTTGTTCGCCAACTTCACCAAGTTAAGGCTATGCGTAAGCTGCAGCCAGAGCTAAAACGTATTAAAGCCGCTACTAAAGGCAACCGCCAAGCTGAAAGTATGCAAATGCTTGAACTATACAAGCAACACGGTGTTCAACCATTCCGTTCTATTTTGATGCTGTTAATTCAGTTACCTATTTTCATTGCGTTGTTCCAAGTGATTCAAATGTTTACCTCTCATCGCGACAAGATAGCTGAGTTCACCTACGGATTCATGCAAAACCTTAAGCCGGTTCAAGACTTACTGGCTAACCCAGATAACTTCAATGAGAAGTTTTTAGGCTTCGTTGACCTTACTACCCATGCTATTGGTGCAAATGGTGTTAATGTATTCCTTATTCTTTTAGCAGTTATTGCAGCCTATACTCAATACGTTATTTCAAAACAGACTTCCCCTACAACAACTACTAAACGTCTGCGGGATGTTTTATCGGAAGCAGGTGAAGGTAAACAACCAGATCAAGCTGAATTGAATGCTGTCATGATGGGCAAGATGGTGAAATTCTTACCGTTTATGATGTTCTTTATTATGATGAGCTTACCGGGTGCCTTGGTGCTGTACTATGTCGTTTCAAATATATTTGCGGCTATTCAGCAACACTTCTTGTTGCAACGTGATGCTGAAGAAATGGATAAACTCGCTGATTTACCTGTGAAATCAGCTGGTAAAAAAGCTACCGCTAAAGCGCGCGCTAAAGCTGCACCTGAAGCTAAGGTAACCAGCGGCCCAAATATTACCCGTATTACAGCTAAGGATACTTCACCAAAAAAGAAGGAGAAATAGTTCATGAACCGAGACGCTTCAATCGAATTCGCTCGTACCTACGTAGCTGACCTTTTAACCTTTTTTGGAGTAAACGTCGACGTAACAGTTGAAGTTGAAGATGACGTGATAGAACTATCAGTTCCATCGACTGATCTAAACAGCTTATTGATTGGCCGTAACGCCGAAACCCTCCGTAGCCTGCAGTATTTGGTTTCAACGGTACTTCGCAACAAAGATGCCGCCTTAACACGTGTAAATATTGATATCGCTGATTATAAAAAATTACGGGCTGAGCGTTTGAGTAAAGAAGCTCGCGGCTGGATCGAAGAAGTTCGCGCAAACGGTACGACCAAGGTTGTACAGCTGAATGCGGCTGACCGACGGGTTGTTCACAAGGTTGCCACTGAATATTCGGATATTAAGACTTTTTCCGAGGGTGAAGGCGCAGAGCGAAGCATTTCTATTTCACAGGCTAGTTCGTAGCGTTTAATACGCGCATATAAACGGCGTGGGTTTCTTTGGCCATTTTTTTCCAAGAGTATTTTTTGATTTGTTTGAAACCAGCTTTTGAAAGGCGGGTGCGAATTTTGTCATCACTCAACACTTGATCGATAGCTTCGGCCATGTCACTGGTGTCAATCGGATTAAAGTAGTACGCAGCAGGCCCATAGACCTCTGGAAGGCAGGTAGCGTTACTACTGACAACTGGAGTGCCATAACCCATAGCTTCCAACCCTGGCAGGCCAAAACCTTCCATAAGCGACGGGAAGATATAGGCGTTGGCGTGGGTGTATAACCAGCTTAGCTGTGAATCATCGACAAAATCTGTAAATAATATATTGTGATATTTTCGATCATTGAAATACTTTTCGTTTGAAAGCGCCGATGCATTTTTTCTACCCACAAGTACCAGGCCGAGGTCGGGGTATTTTGCGAGCAGGATTTGGTGCGCATCGCCTAAGCGTTTGATATTTTTGTAGTCGGATTGTTGGCCAACATAAAGAATGTATTTTTTGAAAGGAAGGTCATATTTTTTAGGAGGGATTTGAGAGACGTCCGAAGATTCATAAATTACTGTCGATTTATCAGCAACAATAGGCGAGAACTCAATAAGTTCTTTTTGCGTAAAGTTACTAATTGTAATCAGTTCGTCATTATCTTCGATGACTTTTTTAAAGACATACTTACCTATTTTTTGCTTAGCGTGAAACACAAACCAGTTTTTATCAGAGTTGTAGGTTTTAATTAATGTCAGGTCGTGGAAAGTAGTCACTTTCTTTCCTTTGTAATTAACTGGTTGTTGTGGCATACAAAAATGCACAAGGTCGGCATTTAGCTTTTTAAGAAATTTCTTAAAACCGATTTGTTCAGCGAATGAGTAGTTGTCGAAGTCAGCAATTCGAACAGTGAAATTTGAGTTGCGAGGTGTCCAAAAAAGTTCATCCTTTGCCCGAACCAAAATTGAATATTCATTTTCGGTATCAACTTCCTGTAAATAGGTAACCAGTCGTTCTACGTAACGGCCGGTAGTGGAATTTATTATGCGAGCATCGATAGCGATGTGCATTATTAGGGTACTTTCTTAAAGACTAGGCGGGAGTAGAATAAATAATTCCAAATAAGTGAAGCGACAGTAGCTAATACCTTAGAAATAAACAGAATAACTGTATCATTTAAGCCAGTGTTGTCTAAGAACCAGCTAGCTACGAGAATGACAACGGGTTGGATTGCCCAAAGTCCAAAGGCGGTCACGCTGAGAAATATGAAAAACTGACGTTTAGTAGCCTTGTTGTCTGATTTAAATGTAAACTCTTTATTTAAGAAAAAACTAATAATCATCGTGATAGTTGTCGATATATAATTAGCTGGTATTTTATTGAGGCCAAGTGCAACTAAGCCGAATAGAATAATAAAATCTAAAAGAGTATTAAACCCACCGACGAGTAAATAGCGAAGCTTATCGCCGTGCTTTTCGCGGAACGTTTCCATTGTGATACTCCTCAATTAAATATAGTGGACGCTGTTTTGATTCGTTAAAAATACGACCGATGTATTCACCGATAATACCGAGCGAAAGCAGTTGTACGCCACCAAGGAAAAGAATAACAGCCATTGTTGATGGATAACCGGCGAGGTCGACACCGAAGAAGAGAGTACGAATGACTAAACCAACCATGAAAATAAGCGTTACAACCGATACAGCAATACCTATAAATGTCGTTATACGGAGCGGCGCGGTGGTAAAAGAAATTATACCATCAATTGCGAGATTAATAAGCTTTAAGTAATTCCATTTGGTCTCACCAGCAGCTCGAGCGTCACGCTTGTATAAAATTTCTTTTTTATGGAATCCGACCCAACTGAACATAGCCTTGGTATTTCGCTCAGATTCACGGAATTGCTTAAGAGCTTCAACGACTCGGCGGTCGAGCAGGCGAAAATCACCAGTATCTTCTTGGATTGGAATATGGGTAACGCTTTGAAGTGTTTTGTAGTACATTCTAGACGTAAATTTCTTTAACCAGCTTTCGCCATCGCGAGATTTACGCTTTGCATACACATCATCGTAGCCGTCTTCCCAAAGCTTGATCATCTCTGGAATAAGTTCTGGTGGGTCTTGAAGGTCGGCATCGATAATAACCGTTGCATCACCGATTACGTGGTCCAGCCCAGCAATCATGCCAATTTCCTTACCAAAGTTTCGAGACAAGTTTAGATAACTTACTCGAGGATCAGTTTCGGCATACCCCTTAATGATATCAAGGGTTTTATCTTTACTGCCGTCATTAATAAATAGAAATTCGAAGTTATACGCCTTGTTGTCGTTA
>JAQGHA010000017.1 GCA_028289065.1 Candidatus Saccharimonadota bacterium | reverse complement strand
GGTGCTTTTTTGTTGCTTGATTAGCGAGTTCTTCGATGGTGGCGGTGATTTCTAGTACCGGCGAGGCGAGGGCAGCGGTTTTTGGCGGTTTGGTTTGAATGGCGAAGCTGCCGAGGACGCTGAGGAGTTTCATGGCTGGTTGGCTGGATTTTGAAACGTCAAGAAGCGCATCTAGTAATGGTAATAATTGTGGCTTTTCAACTGCACCGACACGAAGTATATGTATGAGTTGGTCAGTTACGGTTGTGGCGCTGATGCCGCTATTCGCAGTTTGATCAAGCAGTTGGGCAATGGCTGTAACGTCGTGTTTTTCAACTGAAATTAATAAATCGTTAACAATTTTAATTGGTGCCAGGCCAAGTGATGTTTCGATGAGTTCAACTGTAATGCCTTGCTTTTCGTCGGCCAAGCTAGATAACTGGTCGAGTAAACTGATGCTATCACGAAAAGAGCCATCGCCGCGTTCGGCAATTAATTGTAAGGCGGCATCATCAACCTTAATATTTTCTTCTGTAGCAATAAATTTTAAATGTTTGACAGCATCAACTGGGCTGATAGCCCGAAAGCCAAACCGCTGGGTACGGCTAACAATAGTAGCTGGCAATTTTTCAACGTCAGTCGTGGCTAAGATAAAAACAACGTGCGCCGGTGGTTCTTCAAGGGTCTTAAGGAGAGCATTAAAGGCCGGCTTGGAAAGCATATGAACTTCATCGATAATGTAAACTTTTTTAGCTGCTGAGGTAGGGGCGATTTGCACCTTTTCGCGTAGGTCACGAACATCTTCGACACCGTTATTACTTGCGGCATCAATTTCAATAATATCTAAATGGGTTGAGTCGTCAGAATATGGCAAACCGTTAATTTCATGGGCCAAAATACGGGCAATACTGGTTTTACCAACGCCACGTGGGCCAGTTAGTAAGTAAGCATGGGCAATACGGTCGCTTTTCAAAGCACGAGAAAGGATATCGGTAATATGATCTTGGCCAACGACATCTGCCAACGATTTACTTCGATATTTTCTATACAATGCTTGTGACACCTAATTCCCCTATTTCTACTAGCAATTATACCCGCGTTTGCCGCGCCATAGTGCCGTACTTTTTACACTTTTAAAACTTTGTTTGTTTCACCTTTTGTGATGTATGTAGTGTAGCGCTTGTGTTTTAAAATCGCAAGGAGTCAGCAGAAAGGAAAAGCCCCGCAGCGGTTGCTGCAGGGCGATCCTGTTAGGGGAAGTGAATCCCGCTAGGAAGTGATGTTGATGATGGCTATGCCTTCTTTGAGGAATAGGTCGATTCGGACCGAATCGTTCACGAGGCTGGTGATGTCGCTCGTACCTGCGCCGAAGATGAATCCCTCACCGGTGTTCGGGTAGCCTTCGCTGCCCCGCTTGAGCTTACGAAGGTACCAGGTTGAATCGTCATTGATTCTCAGAACAACCGGTTCCTCGATAGTGAAGTACCCGTCGACTTCTGGCTGAGCCAGCGCCTTCTGGGCTACCGCATCCATGTCGGAAAGGAACTCCTCTCCGAGACCAATCGCAACAAGCGTTTTTTGAATAACCTTCATTTAACTTACTTCCCTTCTAATCATCGGTAAAGATGGCTGACTTTGAAACTTCTAAAAAGCTTTAGTCCGCGAGAAACAGGACGGTTCTATTATAGCACAAAAAGCCCCATATGTCTATGTGGCTTGTGCTTAGCTGATTTAGATGCGCTTAGAGAGCGGCTTCGACAGCTGCCCAGGTTGCTTCTGGGTTTTCGGCAGGAACAATAATAGTAACTTGGTCGCCGACATTAATACGGAAGTAAGTAACGCTGGCAAGTAGAATACGGTATTCGTGGCCGTTAGCTTCCACGTAGTATGCACCGTCGTGAAGTACAAGTGTACCAATGACTTGGTGTCGTTCGACTGGGTTGATTTGCTTGTAGATGAAGCTACCGTCGTCAGCAATAGTTAATTTTAGAATATCGCCTTCAACAAGCTTAGATTTACTTGCGTAGTTTGCAGGGATTGGGTATTCTTTGCCATCTGGGCCGGCCATTTTTTGTCCATCAAAAATACCTTCGACAACTTTGCCACCAACTTCTTCGTTAGTGCCGCTTCGGGGCGTAATGACAGTACCATCGTCGCCGATGATGCTAATGAGCAGTTCTTTTGCGGCTGCCAGATTCGTTTCAGCCTCTTGAATAAGCGCATGGAGTCGCTTGGCTTGTTTTTCTGGTAATTCAGACATTGGCTCGCAGTTTCCTTATCTGTATGTGTTTGAAAATAGTATTAGTTTACTTATATCAATTTATGAGTGCGATGTCAATAAATACCATTGGTGACGGCAATAGTATTTCGCGTCTGTAAGAGTAAATATATTTGAAAAAAATACTACTTTGTGCTATAATATGTCAGTTAATGTTAATTTAAAATTATTATTTTGATTTAGCACATTAAAAAGCTGTATGTGAATTATATGTAGCACTGAAGCATTTTTAGGAGATAAGTCGCCTAAAAATGCTTCAGTGCTACCCAATCCGATCCATTCCCTTGATGAACTAGAAGAAAGAAGTAACCATGAACTGGGCATTGATGATCACTGCTGCTGTAGTAGTAGTAAGTGGTCTCGCGCTCAAGTTTGGTGTTCCATGGTTCCGCAAGGACACCGAATGGAACATCACTTGGCGCGAATTCATCGCAGGCGCTCTTGTGGCTGGCGTCATTGTTATACCTGGGGTATTTGCCCTTGGTAAAGCATGGTCGACCGCAGAAGCGCTCAACTACGAAGAGTTTTACAACGGAGTCGAAACCAGTGCTACGGTGGTTCCAGTTGAATGTCATCCCGGCTATGCTGGTGGTGATGAGTCCTCCGGACACAGCAACTGTTACCATGAGTACACCACCGGTGAAACGTACTCCTATACCGTGATTTACTTCGTCACCGTCTCTGACGGTTGCGATAGTAAGGGTAACTGCTCTTCGCATCAGGAAACGAGAACTCGATCCGAAACCGCTGACATCTACAACCCGTACGCTGTGAAGGAATACACTTACGCCATCACCGATTCGCTCGGCGGTGCGTATGACTTTCCGGAATATTACGTAAAGGAGGGTGAAGGCTACGGAAATCAGGCAATTCCAGCGGAGATTCCACGCGGCGACCCAGCCGAGTGGCTAAGCGCCAAACAACGACTGGACGAGGGAAATCCTCGACCTGTCACCAAGATGTTCCACTACGACAACTACATCCTGGCATCGCAAGACGAACTTCTGAAACCCTTCAGTAAGAACGTCAAGCGGTACCTGAGTGAGAAGGTGCTGCCCGAACACACTGCTGGCATCAACCAACAGCCTATGCACGGGTATAACAACACCTACGCCGACAAAGTAAGCTTCGTCGGCGTTAAGGTGGCTGATGAAGCCGCCTGGCAGGATTCGCTGATGTCGTTCAATGCTGCTCTTGGCTCCCAGCTGAGAGGAGATATGCACCTGGTGCTCATTGATGCATCGCTCGTCAACAGCCCAACTGATTACATGAATGCGCTCAAGGCGTACTGGCTCGGAGAAGACTTCGGTCGCCGAGCCATCGCCAAGAACGCCATCATTGTGGTCGCAGGCGTCCGTGGCAACACGGTCGACTGGGGTCTGGCCTCAACCGGTATGCCGTATGGGAACGAAGTGATGCTGCAAGGCATCGCCAACTTCTTACCTGACACGGCCCTTGAACCGGCTCAGCTTATCGGAAGTCCTCGAACGCAGTATTTGCCCGATTCTAACGATGACGGCGACGCTGAGCTAAAGGTAACTGTGAGTAAGGAGCCGGGTGTGCTTGAACGAGTTGTCCTCAAAGACTTCCCCTTCAAGCGTGCTTGCATGGAGTGCACCGATGATGAAGGTCAGATTGGTTATGCCGATCTGGTTAACAAAATCGAGCCGCAGCCATGGCAGTTCGCGATCATGATTGCCATAGTTGGTGTCCTTTCGCTCGTCTGGTGGTACTTCGCCGGCTGGCTTGAGTTCTTCAATTGGTCGCGTAAGTCGAGTTATGACGGACGCGATACAAAATCAACCGAATACGATCCTTACGACCCGTACTCGGTCTATAGCAAGAAGCGTCGACGCACATCGCGTCAGGCGTACCGCCGTTACTAGCAAGGAAGGAATTCATTCCATGGAATGGATCAAAAAGAACAAAGTCCTCGTCATCGTGTTGGCGGCTGTCGTGTTGTTGGGACTCATCATCCTGATCGTCATCTCCAGCATCTTCAGCGTCCGCAACGAAGGCGAGCGGTACGAGCAGCGTCTGACGTTTCTCTACGGCCAGTCGGTCAACGCCCTCTCCACCTGTATCGATCAAGGTCGCACCGCGGCCCAGGTCACCCAGGAGGAGTACGACACCATCAAGGAGACGCTGGTTGAAGTCGCCGCCGCTCGATACGTCGACAGCGAAGGCAATGCAACCGATGCTTCCGGCGTTTTGGGTGGAGGCCAGCTCATCTCGGCGCTTCAAGAGAACTACCCGCAGATCGACCAGCGCAGCTGGCAGAACCTGCAGACTCTCGTGATCGGTTGCCGTGACGAGTTCCAAGGTACGCAAGACCGCGTTCTGGACCAGGCCCGTTACTTCAACGAGTGGCGGGTATCGGACGACGTGTTCAACTCCTGGATCAAGGCCGAATTCCCGTCGGATGAGCTCAAGGTGGTCACGTCGAACGGCGAGACCCTCTACGCCATGAGCGCTTACGACCGCATCACGCGTGTCGTGGCTGTCGACGACGCCAACGAGGCGTTCGAGACCGGCGAGCTCGGTGAGCAGGATCTGTTCGCGGATAACTAATTCACATACGGCGCAGTACTGTTGAAGCTTCGGCGACAAGAGTACAAACCTGCGGAGGGTTGGGTTCGATCATTTATGGTCCTACTCCCCTTCGCAGGTATGCGTATCCGGAAATCATAAAAAGTTCCGCTGATGAGTCGTAAACGACGAAATACCATGTTATCCACACAATAAACAGATACAGCGCTTATAATGTTGTCAAAAATATCTATAGATTGACATAATCTAATTTAAGTATTATTGTATCAAAGTTGTCACCACTGCTCGTGCCATGTACTATTCGTATCCGACATCGGAGGAATTTTGAATCATAATATTTTGAATACCACTAACCCTGAGACGCTGGTTGAGTATCTACGAAGCCGGAAGAGCAATCGGGTGAAGTTGGTTATGAGAGTTGAGCACGACGAACCGTCGCGCCGAATACTCTTTACCCTGAATAATCGTCATCTTCCTGGTGAAGGAGGTGAAGCGTTTTTTCTGTATTCAGACGGGACGCCGCAGCCGCGCACGATTGCTACGTACCAAGCGGTACGAAAGCCACGGCCTGAACGGATTCTTACTTCGGAAGTTGTCGGATTTTTAGACAAACTTCCCAACGAGGATTTGGTGGAAGTCATGTCCTTCGGACTGGTTCAAACCGAGCTTCGCTACGAGGCAGCTGTAGACTGTGACGATGTCGTTCAGACGTTCGTTACAGCCTGTGCCTCGTCCTTATCCATCGGTGAGAATGATTCGATTGCAGTTCTGAGACTGCTCTAGTGGCATGAGCAATGATGACCGATCGCCCCCTTTGACTGTTGTCATTGGGGGCTTCATCATTTACTTACAAAGAAATAAATGTTATAGTTTGTCCAATTGTTTTAACAATCGCATCCATGAGATCGGAGATTTGAAATGGCACAGGGAGACCTGCTTCGGATTGATGTTGGGCTGTCAGGCTCGGAGCACACCAAAACACTGAGTTTTCATATCAACAAACCGGCGGCTGAAGTATTATCCATGAGAGGCGCGCTGTCGACTGCTGTCAGCGCAACCTATGCGCCGTGGATAGTTATCGACAACGACAAGGTTGCAACCTTGCTGACCGACCGTTTGGCTCGGTCGAGTGAGCTGAAGTGGTATATCGACCTGGTCTGTCGTGTCGTGGCGATGCAGCTGGGGTACGACCTCCAGACAGAGACGGAAATCGTGTATGATGGGAAACCCTCAGACATGAACCTTCAGTCTTTCATGCAAGAAACAGCCCGTAAGGAAGAAGAGGCCCGCTTGAAGGCGGACCGCAAACCACACCGTGGACATCTTCGACTGGTCTAATGGATGCGGCCCCCTGCGACTTCGGTCGAAGGGGGCCGCTAAATTTTTATACAAAAAACGCCTCTCAACTGAGAGGCGTTTTCGTACTAACAAACGGTCGAATAAAAATTAGTTAAGCTCGACTGAAGCACCAGCTTCTTCGAGTTGTTTCTTTGCAGCTTCAGCTTCTTCTGTAGGAACTTTTTCCTTAACAGTTGAAGGTACGCCATCAACGATAGCTTTTGCTTCACCAAGACCAAGACCAGTAATGTCTTTAACAGCCTTAATAACGGCAACTTTTTGTGAACCAGCATCCTTAAGGGTGATAGTCCAGTCAGACTTAGCGTCTTCTGCAGGTGCAGCTTCAGCAGCAGGTCCGGCAACAGCTACTGCAGCAGCAGCTGGTTCGATGTTGTATTCATCTTTTAGGATTGTCTTGAGTTCGTTTACTTCAAGAACAGTAAGACCAACGAGGGTCTCTGCGAATTTCTTTAAATCAGCCATAATAGCCTCCTTTTAAATAGTAGTAATGGGTTTTAACACCCGGGTTTGTTCAAAATAATTAACTGGTTGCTTTAGCTTCAACACCATCCAACAGTGCGTGCAAATTGCCCGAAAGCGCATTGGTAATGTCGTGGACAGGTGAAAGTAGTTGAGCAATAACTTCTCCAATAAGCTGACTCTTGCTTGGAAGTGATGCAAGGGATTTAACTTCGTCAGCACTCATAAGAGCACCTTCGCCTGAAAAACCACCAGCAATAACTAAAGCGTCATTGGTCTTTGCAAAATCGTTAAGGATTTTAGCAGGTGCAACTTCGTCTTCAGCACTTGTAGCATAAAGTAACTGACCGGTAAGGCCTGAGGTGTCAACATCTTTGTATGTTGGGTTGCCAGCCAAGACTACGCGAACCAAACGGTTCTTGATAACTCGGATAACAACACCATTCTCACGTGCTTTCGCACGAAGTACTTGTATATCTTTAACACTTAAACCTTGGTAAGCAGCAAAAACAGTTGTTTTTGAGCTTGCCAGCAGTTGGCTCATATCAGCAACCAATTCGTTCTTTTTATCGCGACTAATTGCCATAAAAATCTCCTTGGTTAATATATTCGACCGAATTGTTAAGTAGCGACAATTGACGATATAACCGAGGTTTCAAGAAATTAAAAGATCTTTGAACCTCGCATCGTCAAAGACCTTTTAGAAAATGTATATTTTACATTGTCCTCGGTAGCAAATTAAGTGGTTGGTTTACGGCTTTTACACCATCTATCCTTGCACAGCTACTGTCTTTGGTATGTCGTGAGTTAGTATACCTGTAAGGGGTTGATAAGTCAATAGTCGCCTAGGTTATGCTGATGTTGGCTTGTTGCAAACGAGTAGTTACTGTATAATATATTCTTGTAGTTAGCAACTTGCTACCACACCGACTAGAGGAGTCTTATATGGCAAAGCCGGTACATTCGTCCGTACAGAAAGCTCTCGATTCACTGAGCAGAAAAGTGACCGAGACTTCCGAGGACACGTCGCACGACAAAGAAGTCGCGCCGCAGTACGCGCCGGGCCACTGGATGACCACCGCTGCACGCAACGCAGCAGAGGGACATCCGAACCACCGCTCGTAGCACCCTCGCCTGGGGTGGCCAAACTTTCATTTCGAAATTTTGGTCGCCCCTTGGGCGCGCTCATGCATAAAAAGACTTCTCGTCACCCAACCCCTGCTACTGCGGGGGTTTTGCATTTAGACAACTTCTTATAATGGTGGTATAATACCTTAGCTATGGAGTCCACCGAGAAATCACCACCCTTCAACAAGAAGGAATTTGTAGAGCCATTTACTGGAAACGTACATGACCGTATTTATGGTGCGATGCCCGCTAATCCTTATTTGAATGATGAAGTAAAAAATCGTCAAGCAAAAATTGATAGTGAACTTATTAAATTATTTAAATATCCCCCAGAAAAACTAAATATACCTAAAGATTTTCGTAATTTCTTACTTGAAGATCATAATATAGGCGAAGAACGACGTAAGATGCAAAACTTTAATAGCTATGCTATTTGGCAGCAAAAAATAGCTGGACTTCAATTGCCAAAATATTTAACAGAAAAGTTGTCTCGCTTTGAAACCGGTCACGCCGAAACGGACGATATCCTCGATATTGTCATGGATCCAATAAACGACGATAAAGAAACTACCTTAGAATCTTTTGAAATCGGAAAGTTAACTCACGGCTACTGGAAGCGCATTGAGCACTTATCTTCATTCCGCGAATCAGTCCAAGACAGTATTGCATCACATGGAGGTGTGCTGTTTCCTACCATACTTCCCTATCGTTCGATAGATATCCTTCCTAAAGTGGTCACGGATAAGCAAGGTCACGAACGTATTGTTGGATTTATTGTTAAGTATAAACACGATATTGGTGAAATTACGTCCGAAAATAGTGAGCGAACTATCAATATAGTCGAACGTCAACTAGCTGGCTATCGTGTGGACGAAGCGTCTGGGTTCCGCCAAGACATATTAGATTCTATGCAAGCGGTATCCGACTTTAAAGCTGGATCATTCAGTTGGGAGAATGTTCACGACAAGCAATTTGAATACCACCTACGTAATACTGGCTGTCGAGGTTTTATAGAAAAAGCCGTTCAGCTCGATTCGACAGAAGCGTTCGTTGTGCCGATCTCTACGACAATATATGGTTTTTCGGAGTTTAATGCACAGACTAAAAAAACTGAAAAAGTAGCTTTTCGAAAACCTGATAGTGACGAAAACATCGCCTTTTACAAGAGTGGGAAGACTAAATAAACGCAGCCAACGTATTAGTCGATAACTAAAGGCTTAAAGGCTCTTTTCTATCATCCTTATACGCCCTTGGGAGCATTTGTAATGGTTCCCAGTTCTTAATAAGTTCATCCAGGTTGGTACTATCAGAGTACTTGCCACTCAGCTGTTCGTAACTACTTTGCACTTCACCGGTGTGCATGAAAACAATTTGGGCGATACGTTCACCAACAGGGATAACAATACTATGCCGTTGGTTTAAGTTATAAATTTCAAGTGTCCAACGGTTCACGTAGCCAGGGTCTCCCCAACCAGCGTCAAAACAGACAGCAACGCCATTACGGCCCCAAGTACTGCGTGACTGCATGCTGGTTGTTCCTGGAGGCAAGATGCCAATGAACTCTTGAGTGTGCGCTAGAATGCGCTCACCTGGTTCTAGGATAATAACCGGGTGGTCTTCGGGAATGTTCGTTAACGGCTTATTGCCAGTTTGCTTACACCACTCTGAATGAGAGATTGCCTTTTGTGGTTCGCCGAAATAACGGTCTACTTCGATTTTATCGAAGGGGTTATAAACGGTCGTTGGGCTTTTTCGATCAGTTCGGTAGAACCATTCACCAAGGGTTACATCAACGCTACTACCATTGATGTGCTGTGGCTGGTACGGATGGAAGATAATGTGGCCATCTTTAATAGCCTGCTCAATTTCGATATTACTATAAACACCACTCACATTTATTCCCCTGTTAGCTTGTATTTGACTCGATTGTAACATGTTAATATAGAAGCAATGAAATCAATAGTGGTTGCTTATGATTCAATGCGGACAATTGGTCGAGACGGAAACTTGCCGTGGGCGGGTAAAATGCCAGCCGACATGCAACACTTCAAAGACCTTACTGAGGGTACGTCGGTCATTATGGGCCGAAAAACCTATGAATCGTTACCAGAGGCATATCGCCCACTCCCAAACCGTCAAAACATCGTTTTGTCTGTTTCGGCAGCTGCGATTCGAGGTGCGATTATTGCTCGAAATCTGGAAGAAGCCTATGAGTATGCCGGTGAAAACGCCATGGTAATTGGTGGAGCTGAAATATACCAACAAGCTCTGCCGACTGTTGATCGGGTTTTTGCGACTGAAATCATGCATAGGACAGTTAAAGGCGATGCTTTTTTCCCGCCGTTGCCAGCCAGTGAATGGTGTATGACCGACATCCAAGACTTTGAAGCCGATACTCGTAATAAGTATGATTATTCATTTGTCACGTACATTCGTCGAAACCTAGTAGAACAATTAGATTCTGAAGAATAAAAATGAGTTGCCCCGATGAGCCGGCGATGAATAAATCCATCAGCCGGCCCATCGAGTGGGTGGTGCGTCAGACAGCGATCGGCGCCTTGATGCCCGCGTCCGACTTGTATGTGTCCCCGAACGAAAAGTGCTCGCGCGTGTACATGTCGATAGCCTTCCAGGGTTCGTCTGTTTCCGAAGCCGGGTTTGTAAGGAACAGGGTTGGAAGCGGTCGATCGTCCGGACGTGACAACTGCAGCTTCACCTGCTCGACATGATTGGAATAGATGTGTGCATCGCCGAAGGCGTGGATGAACTCGCCAACTTCCAAACCACACAGCTGTGCGATCATGTGCGTCAGGAAAGCGTAGCTGGCAATGTTGAACGGTACGCCCAGGAACAAGTCGGCGCTCCGTTGGAACAACATGCAAGACAGCTTCCCGTTGATGACGTAGAACTGAAAGATCGTGTGGCAAGGCGGTAGGGCCATGTCTTCGATTTCAGCCGGATTCCAGGCAGACACGATGTGTCGACGGGAATCGGGGTTCAGCTTAATCGACTTGATCACGTTAGCGATCTGGTCAATAGCTTCACCGTTATGACCTTTCCAGCTTCGCCACTGCGACGAATACATCGGACCGAGGTTTCCGTTTTCATCGGCCCACTCGTTCCAAATTTTGACTCCGTGTTCTTGGAGCCAGTGAACATTTGTGTCTCCGCGAAGGAACCACAGCAGCTCGAAGATGATCGCGTCGTAGTTGACCTTCTTGGTAGTGACGAGGGGAAACCCCTCCTGCAAATTGCACCGGATCAGCCGACCAAACACGCTTATCGTACCGGTGCCTGTGCGATCAGTCTTCTCGACGCCATTATCGAGCACGTCTTGAAGTAGATCTCTATACTGTGTCAAACCCACTGTAACTCCTCAGAACAAAGCATACTGGATGTACGCCACCGCCTCTTACTATACAGATATTAGTTTTGCTTTTCCACAGTTATACAAAGTATAGTTCTACTACATTGAAAATAAAGGCTGTAAGAAATTTCACATAATGCTTGCACTTTATCTTAGTTTATGATATATTGTCCGCAGAAGACGCGCTCCAATAAACACGCTTTCACTAAAAAAGTTAAATCAGGAAGGGGCATCCTAACACGATGGCACACCAAATAGAATCTCAACCAACTCGAACTACGAGTGGACAGTCTACCCCTGAATCAATACAAGAACACGAAATGAGTCACCAGCAGGTGGCTTATATTCTCGATTCAATGGTTAACGAATACATACAGGTACTTTATAATCCACAAACGTCGTATAAGTACGATTCTGGATACAAAACACCTGGACATGCTGAAAAAGATGATGAAGGAAAAGTAACATACGAAGCTGGTCAAACAATATATAACAGCTTTGCCAAAGAAGATATTATCGAAGCAAAGCTTAATGATTTGAATCTGTTCATTAAAGGATCTATGCGAAACGGTTCTTTGGCCTTTGATGTAAGCCAACTACCAAAAGAAGGCATACTTTCAATCGATAGTCTTATTGATACGGCTAGTGAAATATATCTGACTGACAGTATTGCTCGAGCAACTGAACGATTACAACACCCAGCTCATATTTCTACAGAAGGAACGGATGCTGATTCAGAATCGACGAGTAAATTTATTGATGTATTAAAAGGTATTAAAGAATTTGGCGCTGCTGCTATACAAGCAATTGAAAACGGTCCTTTACAATTCTCTCGACCGAACAACATCATTACAGCCTTTAATACCCAGCAAGAAATTATACAAGAAGCTACGGAATTACCTGCTGCAGACGATCGCGAGCTACTAAATGATCCAGAGCACTTCCCTGAGGTTACCCAGTTCATAGACTTGGGTAAAGTTAAATATTAGGAAACTGAGTAAATAAAAATCCGCCTCATACGAAGCGGATTTTATATTAGGCAAGTACTAAACTAGTTAGCAATACTTTCAACTTTAATAGCTGGGCCCATAGTTGTGCTGACACTAATTGACTTAATGTAGCTACCTTTAATGCTAGTTGGCTTTTGTGAGTTAAGGCTGTCGAAGAAGCTTTTTGCATTCTCGGCAATCTTTTCAGCACCGAAGCTTACTTTACCAACACCAAGGTGTACGATAGCTTGCTTGTCAACGCGGTATTCAACCTTACCGGCTTTAGCTTCTTTAACAGCTTTCGCAACGTCAGTTGCAACTGAACCGCTCTTAGGATTTGGCATAAGGCCGCGTGGACCCAATGAACGAGCGTACTTACCAAGACGTGGCATGTATTGTGGAGTAGCAATCAAGATATCGAAATCAAGGATGTCTTTATCAAGTTGGGCGAGGAATGTTTCGTCACCGACGATATCTGCACCAGCTTCTTTAGCGGCTTTGTGGTCAGCTTCAGGGGCAAAAACTGCTACCTTAATTTTCTTACCAGTTCCGTGAGGAAGGCTTACAGTTGCACGAATGTTTTGGTCAGCTTGACGAGGGTCAACACCAAGACGAACGTGGAACTCAACAGTTGCATCGAACTTAGAAGGGTTTGTTTCGACTGCAAGCGCTACAGCGTCAGCCATAGTGTAAAGCTTGGCAACTTCAACTTTTTCAGCTACCTTGCGGTAGTTTTTGCCGCGTCGTTCAATAAGTGGACGAGTAACTGGCTTAGGTCCCTTGGCAACAGAAGCTTCTTCTTCGCCATCTGCTGATGAAGTGTCGCCAGCTTCTTTACGAGCTTCTTTTTCGGCCTTAGCTTCAGCTTCAGCGATAGATTTAGCACTTCGCTTTCCAGCCTTAGCAACTTTTTCTTCGGTTTCAGCTGTTTCTTCAACGACAATCGCTTCAGTAACGGCAACTACAGGGGTTGATGCACCGGCAATAGCGGCTTCAATCTCAGAGATAGTGTTCTTGGCGCTCACATCGAGCTTTAATTTTTGTGCTTCTTCAAGCAATTCGGCTTTTTTAGCCATAGGTGTTAACCCTTTCTGTGGTGCAAACGGCGTTTTACGGCCTCCCAACATTGATTTGTATC
>JAQGHA010000001.1 GCA_028289065.1 Candidatus Saccharimonadota bacterium | reverse complement strand
GTGGTGCAAGCAGGTACTAAGCTAGACGAATGACTAGGGCGAAGAACTCACGAGAGCCGCTTGGCCCCCCGCTCTCCATCCCTCTCCATGCTATCCAGCACTTACTCACTCGCAGACCTTGTGCTTCGTAGACCTTCCTCACCTGTCGAATTAGCGCCGTTTTCTCGCTTTCATCGACGACAGTGCTTGATGAAATCCAGCCAGCGCTATTCACGCCGACTGACCGTTCCATCATAAAGTGAAACTGCACGATGAAGCGTTCTTTGTCGGACTCGGTTGTTCTCTTGAGCTTGCCGTAGTACCTTGCAGACCGTCTCAGCTTGCGAGGCGACGGCGGCGTCAGGGTCGAAACCGGCCCAGGGGTGGCGTTGTCCAGTCTCCTTTCGAGGTCACCCAGGTCGTCGTCGAGGTACTGCTTGGTCGCTTCTCGTTGGCGCTTTTCTTGCTCCGCTGCCTTTGGACGGGACCAGTAGCTGTCATCAATGACGCTCAGCAAAGCGGCAACCGTGTAGTTGCTATACGCCCAATCACCGAAGTCCTCGGAACCGATGAGTTTCCAGTGATGGAGCGCTTTGCGGTATTCGGGCCAGCCCGAGCGACGTAGCCTGGAATGGAATATCCGAAGCAGTATCATCAGCACGGGCCAAGCGAAGAGGATAGCGAGGAATGCACCTACGAAGGGTGCCAAGAAACGCCGCGCCTCTTCGGGCTCGAGCATCCCCTTGCCGGGGCCAAAAATAACATCGAAGTAGAATCCGCCTACGATGAAGCCGATTACTGCGAATAATACCGGCAGTCCGAGGTACCAAGCGGCTGGAAAGCTTGGCTCTTTGCCTGTTGGCGGCACTGGCCTAGTTTCAATCCAGTCTTTGACAAGACGAATCTGACGTTCCTCTTCAGCCTTATTCCTGTGAGTTTTCAATGTACTCCCACTCTCTTACGCACCTTGCGCATTAGGGAAATTTTAAACTAATTTCAAGCATCTGTCAATTTAGGGTATCAATAAAAAGAGTCCGCTCCTCAAGCGGTCGAATGACACGGCCTTTATAGACCGGACTCTTTCGTATCGCGAGGTGCGGACGTAGATGTTTGCTTCGCTAGAAGCGATCGTGTTTCATGTCAGCGCGAAGCTTGGCTTCCTTGATGTTGATGTAGGCCGTGAAGCACATGAAGAACGGCATAGCGACCAGGCCTATCGCGCAGTACAGAATTTTGGAGCTGATCGGCGTGATGCTCCATTCGTAATCCTCGCGTGACATGTTTGGACGGTTACGCAGATTAACTCGCTTGAATCCATTAAACATAGCGGTCTCCTATAAAACATCGGGATGAACAAACAGGGAGTATACGCTTCGTAAGATAGGGTATCTAAGGGTTATTGTCAATTAATAATATCATATTTAAACATAACCATAATAATATACTTGACATTTTGTCAAAAAAGGACTATGATGCACTCATATAAATTAAAAACGATCACTATCTGACCGTTTGGTGGAAGTTAAGGAAGTTTTTATGCTCAAGAAAGTACTATTTGGAGCCGCATTATCAATTGCCGTTCTGTTCATGGGTCAATCATCATCGGTATCAGCCGTTGCCAATACTAATTGTAATAACAATACAAATGCAATTACCTATACTCGTAATGCAAATTTAAGCGAAGTAACTGTTACTTTGAAACAAAACTACACAGCTTGTGATGTTTCATTAAACAGCTACAGTACTGACGGTGCGAACTGGGCAACCAGCGGTACTCAAGTATTAAAAGAGCACGCAACTGCTCACTTGACCGCAGAAAAACCAACTGCAACCCTAAAAATTGCAATCGGTGCTTGCTTCATTCAAAACGACCTGTACTTCGGTACTACCCGTTTTGATGGTGTAGATGGCGCTTTGCCACACTACCCTAATTCAGTTACTCCTAAAAACCTCATTGCCTACTACAACGGCGGTAAGGCTTGTACTCAAACACCAGCTAAGCCAGCGGCTACAGTCACTACTACTTGTGGTGCGGCTGAAGTAAACGTTCGAAATGACTTTACACCAGCAGCTTACACTTACGGTGAAGACGCAACCGTTTCAATTTTTGTTGATGGTAAGCTCGACAAAGATGTTGTGGTTGTTGCTGGTACAGTTGCTGCGCCGGTTAAATACAGCTTCGCTGAAGACAGCGGAAACCACATGGTTTCAGTGCAATACAAAGGTACTGTACTTGCTGAAGGTACGGTAACAACTGATTGTGCTGCTGAAGAGCCACAAGGTAACGGTGCTGTTATGGCTTTGCCAGAAACGAGCGGAAACGATACGGCTGCAACAGTTATTACCCTTGCTGCTATTACTGCTGCCATTGCCGGTGCCAGCTTAGTTGCTCGCCGAGTTCTATCTCGCCGCATCTAGTAAAAATAGAATCGAGATCACCATGTCGATATTTATACAAAGCATTCAAAAAACGCCACTCTTTCTAAGGGTGGTTGCTTTGTATCTTATTGCCGGCTCGTTAATATGGGGTGGCAGCCAAATGGCAACCGTAGAACAACCAAACAGTGTTGTTGCCTACGCCGCTCCCCTCCCTTCAAAACCCGAATCAAAAGTTACCCCAGCAGTTGCCACTGAAGCTATTAGCGGCACGCCAGTTCGCGTTACTGTTTCGCGTCTGAATATCGACCTTCCGGTTGAAAATGGTTCATACGATGAAAAGACCGGCAAATGGACACTTGGCAATAACACCGCTTACTATGCGACTGTTTCTGATTTACCAAGCAACCAAACTGGTAGCACCTTTATATATGGACATAACAACAAGTCGGCTTTTGCTGGGTTATCTCATATTGCCGTCGGTGATGTTGTGACCTTAAGACTAGGCAATACCCACACTATTAGCTATAGCTTTAGTCACGACGAACGGGTTACCCCAGAAGCAACGAATGTGTTGTTTGAAACGTCCGAGCAACCACGGCTGGTTATTATGACCTGTGAAGGTATCTTTAGTAATGTCCGCCGCATTATGTACTTTGACTATAAGGAATCAGCCTAATGGATTTTTTGATACCAACATCGCCTGTTGCGATTATTATCGCCGCCCTATTAGCTGCTTTTGTAGTGCTGCGACTAGTAAGTGATTATCGCAGCATTAAGCAAAGCCGCCAGCTGTATAGTCAACTACTGGAATTTGGTAAGCTTAAAAGCCAACAATCATTTACTGTGGTGATTGAGTTGTCTCGAAAAGCTGAAACAATCTTTGCGTTGCTTGATACTATATACGCGCAACACTACCCTTCTCTGCAAGTTATAGTTGTTGTGAAGCGACCAGCCGGGGTGGCGGCTCGTACAAAACTGGCGGCATATAAACGCCAACATAAATTAACCGGCTTTAAGGTCGTTGATCATGAAAAAAACCAAACCATTGTTTCTTTGGCGAAGCGTCACAGCAAAGGTAAGGTTGTTATTAAGCTCAATGAAGATATGAAGATATCACCACACTTCTTTAGCGACCTTTCGCTCGATTTTGTTCAGCCAGGTGTTGTGGCGGTCGTGCCCGATAAAGTGCACCAGCTTAACGCTACGGTTTCAACGGCATTACGTGAACACTTCACGACAATCTCCAAATTCAAAACCGCTTTATGGCTGAATAAAGTGCATAGCTGGCAGTTAAATGATGGCGTGGCTTTTCGACTTAAAGAAGTTGCTAAGAATTTTGAAAACACCACCGGTTTGATGGCGGTTACTTCACGATCAACCTTCATAACTACACCATCGGCAGCATTAAAGCCAAAGGCACTCGTGAAACAGTCAGTTGAAGTAACTGAAGTCTTGTTGGGTACGAAATTCGTTTTATGGCTTAGTATGGCTGCATTTGTGGCCCTTGTAGGGTTAGCGGTTCTTTTCCCTGCTGAATCGATACTTATCTCAGTTGTGCTGGCAGTACTGTACGTGCTTTTATATGCTTCGGTGTTATCTCAAAATAATGCCTATAAGTTTATAGATAAAACAAACCTTATATTATTGGCTCCGTTCGCATTGCTATATGCACTTTTGATTTATATCGCGACTATACTTTACGTTGGGTTTCTACAAGCTAAGCGCTTCGCAAAATCTTTTCCATTGGCTTCCCTTTTGCCAACTCGTCGATAAGTTTATCTAAGTAGCGAATTTCACGCATAATCGGTTCTTTGATTTCTTCGACGCGAACTCCACAAATTATACCTGTAATTTGTAAACGGGCGGGGTTCATTTTCGGCGCTTCGGCAAAGAAGGTTCTAAAGTCGGTTTCATTTTTAAGTAAGGTTTCAAACTGTGTTTGACTATAGCCAGTTAGCCAACGAATAATTTCATCAACTTCAAGTTTTGTACGGCCTTTTCGCTCAGCCTTGGTAACGTAATGCGGATAGACGCTTGCAAAGCTGATTGAATATATACGGTGTTCAGAAGAATCCATAAAATAATAATACCACTGATTCAATAGCCAAAACCTTGTACTTGACATTTAGTAGTGTAAATGTTTTAATGTATCAATGAAATCCGAACAAAACTTCTTTGTGTACCGTCCCCTGCAGCGGAATAGTTCGGCTGTAATAAAGTCGTTACAAAAAGAATATTCTTCGATTAAAACATTTGTTCCCGTGCGTGACCCCCATTTAACTATTCTTAGTAGTTTCACCGATCGAATAATCCCAATAAGTCGTTTTCAAAACATCATGGAAGATGCTCCAGAAACTGCTGAGACAACATTTGATACTGAAATCGTAAAAGCTACATTAGGTCACCGAGCCCGCGACCTCACGCGATATGCGGTAAGGCTTGTTCTAGACGATCAAAATAATGCGCCCTACCTCGAAGAACATGAACAGTTTAAAAAAGAAGTCATAAAAACCAGTAAAAACTTACATGTGCGTCATTTTATGAGCCCACATGTAACTGTCGGTTATTTAGATAGCGGGCATGCCCTCGGTTCGGTCATGGAGAGCGCCAACGAGCTGGTTGGCAGCTCACTAAGCTTTGGGCCAATTGAATCGAGTGCCGGTAAGGCGATAGCGCGGCGCATTATAAATACCCCACCATCGAGGCCCACTAGTGAAGTTATAAAGGAACCGATCCGCACCTTACAACAAGGTGTCATTCCGGCTGCATTTTTATCTACTATTCGGCCACGTGATTTAGAAGTTTAATTTACCGAAGAAAAGTTCACCTGTTTCGGTTATGCTAAAATGAAAAAAGACATCTCATGTCGAATTGTTTTATGAGTAAATCGTAATCAGGGTGCTTTCCATTGTATTCTGACCCTAAAGTAAGTACATCGGGCTTGCTTGCGAAACTGCTTGTAAAACGTGCCCGGGATTAAGACTTGTTTTTGATCCCGGGTATAAAACCTTGCTACATTAAAACGTCTCCACTATGGAGACGTTTTAATTTACCTAGAGAGCCTTAACGACTTTTTCTTTCTTCGGTTTTTTCTTGGCTTTTTTCTGATCAGTTCCTTTAGACATACAAACACCCTTTCATCTATAACTCTATTATACCAAGAAAATAAACGCTTGCGGTAAATAGTTGCCTGCAAAAGAAAAGCGTCCAGGTAAACCCGGACGCTATATCCCTCAATCGTTAATTCCGCTTGGCCTCCTCAGCCGTCTTCGTTTATCGGGTCTTGCGTGTTGGGGATGGGCTGAACGGTGTTTTCTGCCACAGCTTTCGATGGGCGAAACAGCAACGTGGCTGTCAAGATGAAGAACGGAACGACCGTCATCATGAACACTAAGTCAAACCCCAGGATGATTGCCCCGATGACCGCATACCAGGGAACTCCATCCAGGCTATCGACCATGTTGGGGTATTTGAGCCACATGATGAACCCGTAAATCTGGGCTGCGATGAGACACGCAATCACAATCAGACTTATTCGGACAATCTTGCGGTAATGAGAGGTACTAAAAACTCCTGACATGCTTTTCCTATCGCTTGGCGGAAAGTTTATATATACATTATAAAATATATATACTAATAAATCAATGACCTCTAGTCTGGCTTAGTTTTTGTTATACTGATGCTATATGAGTCAAACTATACAAATAGCTAAATTTGGAAACCCAGTATTACGTGAAGTTGCGCGTTTTCTTGATCTTAATGATATCCGTTCCGAGACCATACAAGAACTAATTACTAATCTATTTAAGTACCTTGAAGGTGATACCTATGGTGTTGGTATATCCGCACCACAAATTGGCCAATCAGTTGCTTTAAGTGTTATAAATATTAAGCCTACGCCTACCCTGCCAGATTTACAGCCACGCAGCCTGGTCATAATCAATCCTAAAATTATTGGAACAGTCGGTGAAAAGAAAAACATGTGGGAAGGCTGCATAAGTTCAGGCGAAGGTAAGAATAGCTTATGTGCCAAAGTGCCGCGACCAAACACCCTTCGGTTGGAATGGCTGGACGAAAATGGCGTTTCACACGACGAAGTATTTGACGGTTTTATAGCACATACCATTGCACATGAAGTCGACCATCTAAATGGTGTGTTGTTTGTTGATCGCGTTGAGGACCCGAAGACGTATATGCTGTTAAGTGAGTTTGAAAAACAGAATTTATAACTCACTTAATGGAAGCGAACTATGTCATCATTGCCGCACTCATCGTATTCGTCATTTATATTTTGGCGAAACTTTCAACGCTTACGACCCAAAAACGAAAAGTATTCAAAAATAACACATATTCGTATATAGCCAAAGATTTGGTAATGACACGTACCGAAGCCGAGTTTTTTAAAAAACTAGATCGAGCCGTTGGTGAGCGATATTTTGTATTCCCGCAAATACATCTATCTTCCCTGCTCGACCATCATGTTAAGGGTCAGGAGTGGCGCTATGCGTTTAGTCATATCAATGGTGAATCAGTTGATTATGTTCTTTGTAATAAAACCACGCTTCGCCCTACATATGCTATTGAATTAGATGATTATACTCACGATACCCCAACCCGTCGAGAGCGTGATTTAGAGGTAGAAAGAATACTAAAAGAAGCCAATTTCCCTCTCGTGCGTTTCCGAAATAAAAATGTATCTGAGGCTGATATTATTCACACCCTCATGAACGCAGCGAACTGGAAATAGAGTAAGAGAAAATACCCTTTACAAAACCCACAAAAGAGTCTATAACAGTAATTAAGTAATATATGGAGAATATGAGTGATACAGTTTAACGAGATTTCTTCACCAGAAGAATTACAGTCAGCCGTCAAAGATATGCATGATGTTATTTACCGTGATGGAATTGATTTTGTAAAACAAGGGTTACCCCAAGAGTGGGCTGACCAGTTGAATCAAGATGTTTCGACAGAATTTATGCGTGCCCTTATGGTTCCAGGCGGAACTGCTGCTCGTGGTAATGGACGTTTTTATTTTGAGCCGTATGCTGAGCGAACCCCAGGGTTTATCGACTTAGCAACGCACGTTGCTGTGACGGGATTGTCTAAAAGCATGTTTGGCGATGACTATAGGATTGTTGAATGGGGCAGCGACTTACCTCTTCCTGGCGCTGATGCTCAAAGGCCACACCGTGATTTTCCGATACCCGAAGTAACTGTCCTTCAGCGCCGACTAGTATCCGTGGCGATTAACGCTTCATTGATTGATGTTGAGCCAAACAATGCACCTTTCCAGTACGTAAAAGGTTCGCAATTTGATGAGGGTAGTAGCTTTATTGGTAATGAAGGCGAACCGGATACTATTGGTGGTATGTTCCCTGATGAAGAGGAGCGGGAGTATTACGCTAGCAAAATGCAAACAGTCCTTGGTATGCGTGGTAACTTCTCTGTACGCAGCGGCTTAATGGTTCACGGCGGTAGCGCTTCTGAAGTAAATAATAGTCGTTTGCGACCAACGGTTATTCTTGGTGTTGTTTCTCCTGAAGATCGAGCTTGGGTTTCCGGCCCTGAAGAGCTGAAAGAACGCAATGACGACCACGTTCCACGTGTTCGAGCGTCTGAAGAATACATTAGTTATCTTGCTAAAAACCAACC
>JAQGHA010000016.1 GCA_028289065.1 Candidatus Saccharimonadota bacterium | reverse complement strand
GAGCCCCGTTACATTTTCCACGCAAGATCTCTTGACTAGTGAGCTGTTACGCACTCTTTAAATGAATGGCTGCTTCTAAGCCAACATCCTAGCTGTTTAAGAAATCTCACCTTGTTTCCCACTGAGTATATATTTTGGGACCTTAGACGATGGTCTGGGCTGTTTCCCTTTCGAGCGTCGAGCTTAGCCCCGACGTTCTAACTGCCAATGTACCACCAACGGCATTCGTAGTTTGTTAAGGGTGGGTAGAATTGCTTCCCCCAGTCCTTTACAGAGCTCTACCTCCGTTGGCTAATTAATTGACGCTAGCCCTAAAGCTATTTCGAGGAGAACCAGCTATCTCCGAGTTCGATTGGCATTTCACCTCTAACCACAAGTCATCCGAGCACTTTGCTGCGTACGACGGTTCGGTCCTTCACTACCTATTACAGTAGCTTCAACCTGCTCATGGTTAGGTCACCCGGTTTCGGGTCTAATCCCTAGTACTAAATTCGCCCTATTCAGGCTCGCTTTCACTGTGGCTCCGTCAATTGACTTAACCTTGCACTAGAAATTAACTCGCTGGATCGTTCTACAAAAAGCACGCCGTCACCCCAATAAATTGAGGCTCCGACTCCTTGTAGGCATAAAGTTTCAGGATCTATTTCACTCCCCTCCCGGGGTTCTTTTCACCTTTCCATCACTGTACTAGTTCACTATCGATCGTATATTATATTTAGCCTTGGGAGGTGGTCCTCCCGGATTCAGACAGGGTTTCTCGTGCCCCGCCCTACTCGATAAAACACGTATAAGGTCAATGTTGTTTTCGCATACGCGACTTTCACGTCCTTTGGTTAGTCATTCAAACTATTCTGCTAACAACATGATTTCTTACCTTATTCATTCAGTGATAGCTGATGATCGCAAATAACAAGACTCGATAAATCGAGTTCTGTTACTTGGTCTCGTGTTATATCACAACCCCCTATAAACATTCGCCTATCAGCTTATTCATCCCGAAGGATGAAAGATTATAAGGTTTGGGCTGATCCGATTTCGCTCGCCACTACTCTCGGAATCATTATTTATTTTCTCTTCCTCAACCTACTAAGATGTTTCAGTTCGGTTGGTTCCCTCTACATACCCTATTTTATTCAGATATGAGTAATACGACATAACTCGTATTGGGTTTCCCCATTCGGATATTCCCGGATCAAAGCTTGTTGACAGCTCCCCGAGACTTTTCGCAGTCTTCCACGTCCTTCTTCGGTAATATACGTCTAGGCATCCACTTTATGCCCTTGAGTACCTTTTTATGCATTGACTTAACGAGTAATTGGTAATAACCAAATACTCATGACCGTCAATCTTAAAAAAAATTTTCTTACAATAAATTGTTAAAGTGACTTGCACATCTCCAACTTGAGAGCACATTTCGTATACCAGTTAACCTTAGTATATGTGGTCTGCACTCAAATCTTTTCTCACCTTTTGTATTGGCAACTTTCCGATAATATCACCCCAGTTAGTAAAGTACAAGTGATTTTAGGAATAATCTTTTCTCATTTTTCGTTAACTTTTCGTTAACGGTTGATTACGGATGAGACCTCGCATTCGTCTCCCGTGTGTTAGAGGTTGCAACAACAACATAACCTAATGCATGTAATTGTACTCTTTCAAATGCATTTTTGCAAGGGGTTTCAGCGATAAAAAGAATATGATTTTTGATTATATATCTCAGTGTCTATCATTTCTGGCCCCTGGTTCCATAAACCGAACGTTTTAATGCCAGTTTGAAGCGCCAATCGGCTACATACAGTACAGTACGGTTCACCCGCCTCAGTAACCTCACCTTCATCATCAACTCTCATGAAATACAGTGTTGAACCTTTTATCTTGTCGGCATGATTTTTTAAAGCATCTAAAATTGCATTCCATTCGGCGTGCACGCAGCAAGTTTTATCGTTATTCTGCTTAATCGTCTTATTTAACACAGCATCGCACATACGCTGCGATTCATCGTTATCAGGCGGCGCATTAAAGCCTCGACCGATAATGGTGCCGTCTTTTGCGGTTATTACCGAACCGCAGTGGGCGCGGGAGCAGGTTGCGCCTTGGGCAACCTTTTGAGCTTCTTTAAAGTACCTTTCGTGCATTTTTAGAATCCATCAGAGATAGGAAGCCCGAACTTTGAAGCCACCGACTTAGCACTTACTACATACCCTATTCCCTGCTCACTAACCGCGCCAATATAGTCGCTCAGCTCAGACGTATCAGATATTGCTACAACAACCCCAACGACGCCGCACTTCCCTATCAATGGACCGCCGGAGTTTCCCGGGTTAATCGCTGCATCTGTTTGAATGATCTCAAAGCCCTCCGGAGAATCGGTACTGGTCATTCGCAAATCGGCAACCGTGAGTATCCTGGAAATAATACCCTCACTCACACTTGGCGGACCGGCACTCAGCGAATTACTTGGATACCCATAGGCGTACACGGTGTCAGACGTGTTGTACTGGCCAGTAAGGTTAAAGTACGTTGGAGTTGCCTGATCCATTTTTAGAAGCGCTAAATCGTAATCTGGTGCTGTCTTAACAACCTCTAGCTTCACCATCCCCGTAGGAGAGTTTGCCTCTATGGTAGTAGCACCTTCTATTACATGGTACGCCGTCAAAATCGTGCCGTCAGCCGCAACTGCAAAGCCCGTTCCTGAAGAAAGGTCGGTCTGAATAGGAACAACGGCAGCTAGACGGGAATTAAACTGCTCTTTTGTGTTTGAACACGTAGCTGAAGTGGCTGAGGAAGAGTCGATATTAGTAACGATAACTCCCCCAATACCGGTTGCCAGCAACAATGCATACAAGCCCATCCCTATCCATAAACCAATGATGAGGTGTTTTGGATAAAGTCGTTTGCGAGTTTTCCAAATTGACTGCAAAAGAATTGAGAGAATAAGAATCCCGAAGACGCCGCTAAGCAATAGGAAGCGGTAGCTATAATCGTTTGACTCTAAGTCTTCAATAGTCGAAGAGCTGATCAAACTTGTAAGAGAGATTAATAATATTCCCAATAGTATGACCGACACCCAAGCAGCGGTAACAATCATTACTCTGCGGAAAATTGATTTTTTAGGTTTATCATCGCTCATATAGTTATATGAATCATAGCACCGCGCTTTATAAATTGGCAAACAAAAACAAAAAACACCACGTAGTGGTGGGCGATGAGGGATTTGAACCTCCGACCTCGTCATTATCAGTGACGCGCTCTAACCAGCTGAGCTAATCGCCCACGAATACGTGGTGTTTTTGTTGTAAATGAGTTCTGGTGGAGTGATTCTGACTTTCGCCAGATTCACCCCGTACTTGGTGGAGCATCAGGGACTCGAACCCTGGACCCCCTGCTTGCAAAGCAGGTGCTCTAGCCAACTGAGCTAATGCCCCAAAGGGGAACAGAACTCTTGGTATTTTAGCGTAAAATGACCTTTACTGCAAGGTGTTCGCGCCAATATGTGTCGGATATAATGCTACTTACTGCGCTGGGCCGGTAGAGGTAGACTCATTTACCGTACCGCTCCAACTCCAACCGGGGGTACTTCCATCGGCATAGGCATACGGGGATGACCCTTCATTGATCATTATGCCATCTACCCAGAACTGAGTTCCTGCAGTAGCCGTTGCTGCGTGGTTCACTATATAAAGATCGACGCTTCCTGAGCTAGCTGTGGTATCGAAAGTATTATAAACTCTTACCCATTGGTTCTTTAGGCTGGCCTTACGCGCAGCCGGGTCTCTGTCGTTGGTTGTCGCAGTACCTTGTACATTCAAGTAGAGATCAACTGTACCTGTAGGAACGTACACGTACGCTGACACTGTGTAAGTTTTAGAAAATGCGAGACCGCCAGCTACTCCAGTGCTTGAAGCGCGATAAATCCTAACGCCTACTAAGCTGTCAGGAGAGACTGGCATGGTTACCATAAGCGAAGTCGCCCCTCTGTAAGCCCTCGTTCCATTTACTGCGTACGCCGAGCTGTTCGGGCCAAAGAACCCGGTCGCACTCGTTTCTATACTTGGATTCGTTGAAAAGTTAATGATAGCAATACCGCTACCGGAATGAGTCGGGCACGCCCCTTCGGCCGGGCTCGCCATGTTAACGGTTATCGGTGATCCGTCGAGATAGGTGTAGTTTGAGGCAATATAGTATGAGGTTCTATTTTTCGTAGCCGTCACACAGAAGCCCTTAGGGTCACTCGTGTTGTTAGCCGTGTATTGATACGTAAGATCACCGCCGCTAACCATGCCGAGCGATTCAAAGCTGGCAATATCAGCCGGGTACGTTTCGCCATTCTCGACCGCATATATATTAATTTTTTTAGACGCCTGCTGAACTGCGTTTTGAGCCGCCGAAGCATTGGCGCGATTTATAATACCGTTGTAAGAAACTATTGTAATAGCTGCAAGAATCGCAATTACCACCACTACAATAAGTAGTTCGACGATGGTAAAGCCTTGTTGTTTTTTCGCCAACTGCATAACTAAGTCCCAGTATACACCCAAAGCATAAGTAGTTCATAATTTTTACAACAAAAAACCTCCAGCTTTCGCTAGAGGTTCTCTATTTTAACAACTTAGTAGTGCAAATTCTATCACGGCGGAAGCCAGATTATCATCGTCTCAAATATTCATATTGAGATTTTTTTGAACTTAGTCTTGTACCGTGCTATTTCTAAATGACAATCATATGATTATCACCAGAAAAAGCACGGTACGGCATTACTGTGAAAGTTCAACACAGTAAAAAGACCGACCTAGCTTCAGCAATAGATTACTCGTATTGCTGGCATAACTCTCCCTAGAAAGGAGGTAATCCATCCGCACCTTCCGGTACGGATACCTTGTTACGACTTAACCCCAATCATGCCCCCCACCTTAGGCCGACGAATCGGACTTCGGGTGTTGGTCACTTTCATGGTTTGACGGGCGGTGTGTACAAGACCCGGGAACGTATTCACCGCAGCATGCTGATCTGCGATTACTAGCGATTCCGACTTCAAAGAGGCGAGTTTCAGCCTCTTATCCGAACTGGGACCAGCTTTGATGTGATTTGCTTCACCTCGCGGCTTCGCTGCACATTGTACTGGCCATTGTATTGCGTTTCTAGCCCAGGATGTAAGGGAAATACTGACCTGACATCATCCCCTCCTTCCTCCCCGTTGCCGGGGCAGTTTGAATAGAAAAATACAACTATTCACAAGGGTTGCGCTCGTTGATGGACTTAACCAAACATCTCACGACACGAGCTGACGACGGCCATGCATCACCTGTCACCAAGTTCAATAAAGCACTCTCGCCTTTCGGCAAAATTCTTGGGATTTCAAACCCTGGTAAGGTTTATCGTTTATCATCGAATTAAAGAACACAATCCACCGCTTGTGCGGGTCCCCGTCAATTCCTTTATGTTTTAGTCTTGCGACCGTACTCCACAGGCGGGATACTTAACGCGTTAGCTTCGCTACTGGAGGGGTCGATACCTCCAACAGCTAGTATCCATCGTTTACGGCGTGGACTACCGGGGTATCTAATCCCGTTCGCTCCCCACGCTTTCGTGCCTCAGTGTCAGAAATGGTCCAGTAACCTGCCTACGCCATTGGTGTTCCTTCTTATATCTACGGATTTCACTCCTACACAAGAAATTCCAGTTACCTCTACCATTCTCGAGTCTGCCAGTTTGAATAATAGCCTGTACGGTTGAGCCGCCAGATTTCACTATTCACTTAACAAACCACCTACGCAACTCTTTACGCCCAGTCACTCCGGATAATGCTTGCACCCTACGTATGACCGCGGCTGCTGGCACGTAGTTAGCCGGTGCTTATTCATAAGTTACCGTCATATTCTTCACTTATAAAAGCAGTTTACAACCCGAGGGCCTTCATCCTGCACGCGGCGTCGCTCCATCAGGCTTTCGCCCATTGTGGAAGATTCCTCACTGCTGCCTCCCGTAGGAGTCTGGACCGTGTCTCAGTTCCAGTCTGACTGATCATCCTCTCAGACCAGTTAACGATCGTAGGCTTGGTGAGCCATTACCTCACCAACTACCTAATCGTACGCGGGCCACTCCCAAAGCGGATAAATCCTTTAATCCGAAGACCATATGCGGCATTAGCTACCCTTTCGGGCAGTTATTCCTCACTTTGGGGCATGTTCCCACGCGTTACTCAGCCGTCCGCCGCTCGTCAGCAAGTAATAAATTACTCCTGTTACCGCTCGACTTGCATGTGTTAGGCGCGCCGCCAGCATTCATCCTGAGCCAGGATCAAACTCTCCATAAAAATGTTCTATTTTCAAACATCTAGACTCTACATAAATTAATTGACGATGATAGTATCTATCTAATAAAAGATAGATACAAAATTTGCACTACTAAATTGTCAAAGTTCATTTGTCTTTCAACTCCACGTTGAGTGTCGACTTTCTGCTTTCACAGTGTCGTTCAGACTTGGCTAATTGTACTTGATGATTCTCCCTGAGTCAACACCTTAATAAAAAGAAATGAAATATCTTACAAATCCGTTGTTTTAGGGCGGTTTAATTCAGTATTTGCTCAGAAGCTATAAAGTAATCAGACAAACGCTCAGGCCAATCAAGATACCCAAAAATGAGCCGACCAACACTTCTAAAGGGGTGTGACCCATGGCCACTCGAGGGTATGGAACAATACTCTTTTTCTCTTTCATAAGGGCTAGCAAAGCAACACCTTGCTCGCCTGATGAGCGACGCACCTTCACGGCGTCGTATAAGACTATCAGCGCTACCACACTGGCTAGGCCAAATAGCCCAGAGCCTAAGCCGTCTTTAAACAGGATAACGGTCCACACAGCCATTAAGGTTGCGCTGTGTGAACTCGGCATCCCGCCGGAGACAAACAGAATACTACGAAGGCCCATATATTTATGACGAAACAACCCAATAATTGATTTAATCAATTGGCTGACAGTCCACCCTACTACAATGGCAATTATGTAAGGTGAAAGTACTTCGTTCATTTAGGCTACCCTTCTTTCGTTTCTTCAATAGTTTCGCCAACAACTTCTTCAATATCTTCAGGCTGTTTTGGAACGAAGCCGTATGAAGATACGATGTCACCATCACCCAGGCGCATAATACGCACACCTTGAGTTGTTCGGCCGATAACTGGGATGTCCTTTAGGCCAACCCGGATAGCTTGACCCTTGTTAGAGATAAGCAGGATTTCCTCTGTATCGCCTTCCAGCGAGCGAACGGCAACGATTGGACCAGTTTTCGCAGTCACAATTGCCGCCTTAATACCTACACCGCCACGTTTGTGTGATGGGAATTGGGCAGCTTTAGTGACCTTTCCGTAGCCGTTTTGGCTAATAACCAGTAAGTTACCTTCATTGTTTTGAACGATGTCCATACCGACTACTTTGTCGTTAGGGCGAAGCCGCACACCACGGACACCACGGGCAGAACGGCCCATTGGGCGAGCATCGCTTTCGCCAAATCGAATTGCTTGTCCAGCGGATGTTGAAATAATAACATCATCCTTACCAGAGGTACGCTTGATCCAACGGAGTTCATCACCATCATCTAACTTAATCGCAATTAAGCCGTTAGTACGAATGTTGGCGTAGTCCTTAAGCGGTGTCTTTTTAACAGTACCCTTGATGGTAGCCATAAAGAGATAGCCATCTTCACTCGCGTCTTTTTCGTGCTTAATGATTGATGTAATTTTCTCTTCAGGTTGCAATGACAACAAGTTAACAGCGGCGACACCCTTAGCAGCTAGGCTAGCGGCAGGTACTTCGTAGGCCTTCAGACGGAATACACGGCCCTTGTTAGTAAAGAAGAATAGCCAGTCATGGGTATTAGCTGGGATCAGCTGGTCGATGATGTCCTCTTCTTTAGTTGTCATACCCCGTTTACCCTTACCACCTCGGTGTTGGCGACGGTATTCGCTAATCAAAGTACGCTTGATGTAGTTCTCTGTTGTAAGAAGAACAACTGACTCTTCTTCAGGGATGAGTTCTTCATCGCTAAACTTGCCCATTTCATGGCTGATAATTTGAGAACGGCGGTCATCGCCAAACTTCTCTTTTGATTCAAGTAGCTCTTCTTTAATGATGCGTAGAATTTCATTTTCATCACCAAGGATGTGCTCGAGTTCAGCAATCAGCTTCAATAGTTCAGCTAACTCTTGTTCAATCTTGTCTCGCTCCAAACCAGTAAGGCGACGAAGTTGCATGGCAAGAATAGCTTGGGCTTGAATTTCACTTAAGCCAAACTTCTCAATTAAGCCTGCCTGGGCTTCTTCGCTAGTTTTGCTGGCCCGAATCAGTTTAATGACTTCGTCAATATGATCGAGAGCAATTTTGTAGCCTTCCAAAATGTGGGCGCGGGCTTTAGCAGCCTTTAACTCAAACTCTGTACGGCGGCGAATAACCACTTGGCGGTGCTTAATGAACTCTTGCAGAATATCCAGCAAGCTCAAAACGCGTGGTTGGATGCCGTTTACTAATGCCAACATATTAAAGTGGAAGGCTGTTTGCATAGCAGTCATCTTAAACAGTTGGTTAAGAATCTTCTTAGGGTATGAATCTTTACGAAGTTCAATGACTACGCGGACGTTACCACGGGCACTTTCATCACGCAGGTCGCTAATGATGATTTTTTTGTCTTTATGAAGTTCAGCAATCTTCTCAATAAGCGTTGCTTTATTTACACCATATGGCATCTCAGTAATAACGATTTGGCTACGGCCTTTTTTGGTTTCTTCGATGTTAGTCACTGCACGAATTACAACACTCCCCCTACCAGTTTGGTAAGCTTGTCGCATTGGCGCGCCACCATAGACAATTGCTCCGGTTGGGAAATCCGGGCCTTTGACGAAGTTCAATAAATCTTCAACGGTCGCTTCAGAATTATCAATTAAATGGATAGTTGCATCGACCAGTTCGCCCAAGTTGTGTGGCGGAATGCTGGTTGCCATACCAACAGCAATACCAATTTGCCCGTTAAGCAATAAGTTAGGTAGACGAGCTGGCAGAACGGTTGGCTCTTGTTCGCTACCGTCGTAGTTATCACGGAAATCGACTGTGTCTTTATCAAGGTCGTTTAACAGTTCGTTACCAGTACGGCCCAAACGAGCTTCAGTGTAACGGCTCGCAGCTGGAGGGTCGCCGTCCATTGAACCGTAGTTACCTTGCCCATTTACGAGTGGGTAGCGCATTACCCAGTCTTGGGCTAAACGTACCATGGCCATATAGATAGATGAGTCACCGTGTGGGTGATATTTACCCATGACATCACCGACAATACGGGCACTCTTAAGGAAACGACCACCTGGTCGCAGGTTTTGCTCGCCCATCGAATAAAGGATACGGCGGTGTACTGGTTTCATACCGTCACGTACGTCAGGTAAGGCACGGTCGACAATCACGCTCATTGAATACTTCAAGAAGCTGTCTTCCATGACGTTTTCAACGGTTAGTTTTTCAACTAAACGAGAGTGCGTTTGTGGAATATCAACAATTTCGCCGTCAATTAAGATTGGGTTGTTCCCATCTATGAACGCGTTGTCTTCAACTGGTTCGATTGGGTCGTTCGGGGTTATTGGTTCATCATTCATAATTAAACATCCAGGTCGGCGATATTAAGTGACTTCGCGCGGCTTTGAATAAAGCTTTTACGTAAATCAACTTGATCACCCATTAACTTTGTAAAAATTGCATCGCTTTTTTCAGCATCTTGAACATTAACCTGAATAAGCACACGGTTTTCAGGGTTCATAGTTGTATCCCATAGCTGCTCAGCGTCCATTTCACCCAACCCCTTGTAGCGTTGCAACAAGGTAATACCAGCTTGCTTAGTGAGGTCAGCTTCAGGGTCGATATTTACACCCTTTTCACGACGGTCAGTAATCATACGCTGTAGAATTGAGTCACGCTCTTCGTCACTGTAGGCATATTCTTTTTTAGTACCTTGGCGCAGTAGGAATAGTGGTGGCTTCGCAAGATAGACATATCCCCCATCAATTACTTCACGCATGTACCTAAACAAGAAGGTCAAAAGCAGTGTTGAGATGTGGCTACCGTCGACATCGGCGTCGGTCATAATCACGATACGGTGGTAACGCAGGCCGCTAATGTCGAATTGGTCACCAATACCAACACCAAAGGCTTTAATCATGTTTACAATTTCAGTGTTGCCGAGCATACGGTCCAGGCGGGCGCGTTCTACGTTAAGCACCTTACCACGCAGTGGCAAAATAGCTTGAGTACGGCTATCGCGACCGGTTTTAGCGGAACCACCAGCTGACTCACCCTCTACAATGTAGATTTCAGATTCAGAAGGGTCTTTGCTTGAACAATCGGCCAGCTTACCTGGAAGGCTCATGCCATCCAATGCACCCTTACGAATAACGTTATCGCGAGCAGCACGGGCGGCTTTACGAGCCCGGGCAGCTAAGAGTGCCTTACCGACAATCTTTTTAGCGACGGCTGGGTTTTCATCAAGGTAGTACGAGAAGTATTCGTTCATGACTTGTTCAACATAACGGCGAACTTCTGGGTTACCTAGCTTGTTTTTGGTTTGGCCTTCAAATTGAGGGTCCGGCATCTTTACCAAAATAATGGCAGTTAAACCTTCACGAACATCATCACCGCTTAAGTTTTCTTCTTTTTCTTTTAGAAGACCAGCTTTACGAGCATATTCGTTAATCACACGGGTCATAGCGGCCCGGAAACCAATTAAGTGCGTACCACCGTCCGGTGTGAGGACGTTGTTGGCGAATGGCTTCACCATTTCAACGTAGGTTTCGTTGTACTGGACGGCAATTTCTACCATAGTGTCTTCAACCAGCTTTTCAACGTAGAAAATGCTATCGGTGACGACGTCTTTGCCGATGTTGAGGTGTTTTACGTAGCTTTGGATACCACCTTCAAAGTAGAAGGCTTGGCGGTCACCAGTGCGTTCGTCAACAACTGAGATGTATACACCCTTTGTAAGGTAGGCTTGGTGACGAATGTAGTCGACAACCCACTTGTAATCAAAGATGACTGTTTCTTTAAAGATAGTTTCATCTGGGTAGAAAGTAATGGTTGTGCCATTCGGGCGGTCGACTTTACCAACTTTTTTGAAGGGAACTTTTGTACCACCGCGTTCGAACTCGATACGGTACAGTTGGCCGTTTTGAACAACTTCGGCAATCATGAGGGTTGAAAGGGCGTTTACAACGCTTGAACCCACACCGTGAAGACCAGAAGATACTTTATATCCACCACCACCGAACTTACCACCGGCGTGCAGCACGGTTAATACGGTCTCTAGTGTAGAGAGACCCGTTTTTGGGTGCTTGTCGACAGGAATACCGCGACCATTGTCGCCAATCCGGATACCGCCATCGGCTAAAATAACTACTTCTACCTTGGTAGCGTAGCCAGCGATGGCTTCGTCGATTGAGTTATCGGCAATTTCTTTAATAAGGTGATGAACACCGTCAAAACCGGTGCTACCAATGTACATACCAGGACGCTTACGAACTGGTTCAAGACCCTCAAGAACCTGAATCTGTGAGCCATCATATGTTTTGTCTATTTTTTGAGCCACTTTAATTTACCTTCTCCCCTATATGTGTAGGACTATTAACCAACAATGTCACTATATCGTCGGCCGCCCACCGGTCGTGCTATATGCATCTATTATACTAAAAAAAAGTTATTCACTCAAGGTACTTGCATTGAACATATTTCTTATGCTAATCTTTCATCAAGAGGTTCTCTAAAAAATAAAAAAAATAAAAATATGTTCAAAAAAATAGTCTCACAACTCTCGTTCAGTCCCGCCCTCGTTGGCCAGCTCAGTTTCTATGCAAAACGTTTAAAGAAAGAACAGGCTACCCGTCGCCTTGGGCTGGTATTCGTTGCCCTAGCGTTAGTGGTGCAAAGTTTGGTGGTCTTCCAACCGCCACAAGCAGCCAATGCTGCCAATGCAAGTGATATGATTCCCGGCGGGCTTGGAACCGGCTCCGCACGGTCATTTAACAACTTCTTAGGCCCTTACGATCGCAACGAACGAAATTTGAAAGATATATTTAACTATTTTGGTATTACTCGTGAAGAAATTGTGGCAACACAGTACTCGCACTTTACCGTGAACAACAAAATCAGCTGGGGCTTTGAGACACGCGCCGGCTCGACACCAGTGAGTATTACAAATGGTGCAGGCGCTCCTGTTACCACCTTGTATGGACGACCAATGAAATTGATCAACCCGGTCAATGCTGAGATTTACTCATATATTGGCTATTCGAAAAAGGTTGGTTGGTTCGCAATTATGCAAGCCTGCGGTAACCTCGTAACTGATATTTATCCGTCACCACCGCCACCACCAACCCCACCAACGCCTCCGCCAACTCCACCGGCACCGGCAAACATCAAGGCGAACAAAACTGCTACTAATATTAGCCAAGGCAATATTGATGCAACCAAAACGAGTGCTAAGGTAAACGATAAAATTACATTCAAACTTACGGCTACAAATACCGGTGGTACAGCTAAAAACGTTGACTTTAGCGACGACCTTTCACAAACACTAGGCTTTACGAAGTTAATTGATAAGGGTGGTGGTACGTATAACGAAACAACTCGCGTATTATCATGGCCAGCTGTAAGTGTGGCACCTGGAGCAACCGTTACTAAAACGTTCTCTGTGCAGCTAAACCCTAGCCTGGAAACAACGCAAACAAACTGTAAGCTGGTAAATACCTTTACCGACAGCACCGTTACCGTTCCAGTAGGCTGTACCCTACCTCTGGCTAATATTATCTTGTCGAAAACAGCCAAGAACGCCTCACAAGGTAACATTGATGCAAGTACAAAGATTGCTCGAGAAAAGGACCAAATTACCTTTACGCTAACTGCTCAAAACAAGGGCGGCTCACCTAAAGAAGTTACCTTTGCCGATATGATTGGCGACACTCTTGAGTATTCAAAGCTCACCGATAAGGGTGGTGGTACATATAACGAAGCATCTCGTACCCTTTCATGGCCTGTAGTTACCTTAAAGGCCGGAGAAAAAGAAATCCGCACCTTTACTGTCCAAATTTTGGCACAAATCCCGGCTACTCCAGCTGGTCAAAGTGACCCAAGTTCATACGACTGCCGCATTGAAAATGTGTTCGGTACAAACGTTATCATTAACCTTGAATGTCCCTACCCTAAGGTGATTGAGCAAGTAGTTCCAGAATTACCACACACTGGTCCTCGTGAGAATATGATCTTCGCCGGTATCGTACTATCGATTGTCACCTTCTTCTACTTCCGTTCGAAACAACTATCAACCGAGGTTCGCCTGATTCGCCGCGACCTTAACGGAGGAACCATTTAATGAGTGAACAACTCCCCCAGTCACCCGAGAGATCCCCAAATCAAGAACCATCTCCCGAGCAAGTAGAGATCTATCGTAACGCGGAAACAGCTGTTGAACGACAAGCTGAGAAGGCTAAGGTAGCAAACGGCGAGAAGACTGTTGAAGCCGCTAAAATCGAAGCCCTTAAAGAAGCGGTTAGTGTTGAAGCCGGCAGTGCAGAAAAGAAAAAGAAAGAATCTGGCGCTGCTGCTGGCCGCCGCCATGGTGTGCCGAGTACAAAAGAAACCAACGCCAGCTACAAGCAACATGTTGAGCACTTTCAAGCTGAGCTTCCACCCGTTCAACGTAGCTTCAGTAAGCTGATTCACAACCCTATGGTTGAGAAGACCAGTGAAGCCGTCGGCAGCACTGTAGCCCGCCCTAACGCCATATTAGCGGGTGCTATGGTCGCCTTCTTCCTCGTACTTGCCGTGTACTTAACTGCCAAGCACTTTGGCTACGTACTATCTGGTTTCGAAACCATCGGTGCTTTCATCGTTGGTTGGGTACTTGGTATTTTATACGACTTCTTCCGGGTTATGATTACCGGCAAAAAGAGCTAATAGCTTTTAAACTATCGTAGTTTAATCGATACACCATCGTCTTGAGAATTTGCCGAGCTATCACGTACGTGAAGCTTCTCAGGTTCAACAGGAGCACTTGGTGCGACAGGTACAACTGGTTGAACCGGTTCAAGTTGCTGAGCCGGTTTTTCAATTGGCTTAGCAGTCGGCATAACGGGTGGCGGCGGTAGAGGTGTGAAATCATTAACTGTTGTAGGTGCTTGGAAAGCTGGTGCTGATGTTGGAGCAACCTGTTGAACGGGTTGCGGCCGGGCTGGAGCTTGCGGTTGCATAGGCGTAGCTGGGGCTGTTATCACCGGCTTTGAGCCTTGTGAAACAGTCGTTTTAATTTCTTCGCGCTTAGCTAACCATTCATCTAGGAAAGATGGCGGAGCAGCTGGCTTTGGGCTACCCATTGGCGGGCTTGCAGGAGCCCCTAGAGCGCCTGGACCACCCATACCCATTCCAGAGTTCATCTGCGGAGTATTACCGCTCTGGAAAGCCGCCATACGTTGTTCTTGGGCTTTCTTTAGGGCTTCCATCTTCTCTTTTTTAGCAGCATCACCGGCACCCATACGTTTGAAGAAATCAGCTTCGACAATTGCCCGTGGCTGACCAAACTTGGTTGATGATAACTTCTTCAAAGCATCGCGTAGTTGCGGGTTTGGCTGACCGAGCGGTGGCAATAACGACATACTGAAAGCAGCAGACGGAACATCTTGAATCATGACAGATGCGATGGTTTGGAAGTTCGGCATACGGGTTAAGTCCTCGGCGTCAAAGGTTGGCGAGAATTTCTTCACCAGAATCTCAGCGTCGGTAATACCAATACGGCCACTAATAACCGTACCGATGTTACCCAGAATCGCTTCACGGATTTGGTCGGTTAGCTGGGTCATAAACTGGTTCGCCAAAATAAGGCTCAGGCGGTACTTTCGGGCCTCTGAAAGTATAGTTGCAAAGCTTTCGGTTGCGAAGTTTTGGAACTCATCTACGTAGAGGCTAAAGTCTTCACGTTCACTTTCCGGAATGTCAGCTCGGCCCATGGCAGCGGCGTTAAACTTCATAACGAAAATCATACCTAGTAACTGCGAGTTCAACTCCCCTACTTTACCCTTTGAAAGGTTAACTAGTAGGATCTTTTTGCCATCCATAATTTCACGTAGGTTGAAGCCACTCTTGGTTTGACCGATAATATTACGCATCATGTCGTTGGCTAAGAAGGCGCCAAACTTACTGGCAAACCAACCGAGCATTTCACCCTTAGCGGACTCACTGGTTTGAGCCATTTCTTTGTGCCAGAAGTCTAGAACGGTTTGAGAGGTTAAGTGCTTGATTTTCTCATCAGCAAAAGCTTGGTCGATAAATACCTGTTGTACATCAAGGAACGATGAACCAGCTGGGTCAGCCATCACCGTCAAAGCGGCGTTACGGAACCATGATTCAAAGCGAGGGCCAATAATACCAGTATGGCCTGGGTCATATAACTTATATAGCATGGCAATAGTTTCTTGAATCAGGAAGTCGCGTTGGTCTTGGTTATCGAACTCGAATAAGTTCAAACCAATTGGCATATCCATATCACCCGGGCTAAAGTACACCACGTCTTCGACGCGTTCTTTAGGGACCATACCTAATAACTCCTCAGCAGAGTCACCGTGCGGGTCAATAAACGCAAACCCACGGCCGTCCATCATGTCTTGATAAGCTAAGTTTTCCAGTAGCTTTGATTTACCCGTACCGGTTTGCCCAATAATATAGGTGTGGCGACGGCGATCCTTTGGACCAAGCCGAATTTCCTTTTTAACGCCACGGAACTCGTTGTACCCTAGCAAGAAACCTTCGTCCATAATTTGTGTCGGGCCATCTACTTGTTTAGCAGCTTGGCGTTGCACTTGGGAAGTTGGGATACTATTTTGGTTCGGCAAGTGGAAGACGGTGGCTAACTCGACGGTATTTAATATGTTCTGATTCACAGCTTGTGGGAAGAAACGGAAAATATAAGCGGTCACAAATTCTTCCATGTTTTTAGCGACGGCAAATTTAAAACCGTTATATGTTGGTGAGTCAAACAATGAAAACGCCGACACTACATTATTCATGAGTGCCTGTGAACGGCCGGCAGTGTTTGATGAAGCCACAACCCGAATTAATGTTTCGTAGCCTGGGTAGCGTGATTTGTCTTCAATCGCATCAACTGTCCCCTGCTCGGTTGAGCTGAGTTGCTTGTCTTCGGTTTTTACATCACTGGCTTCAGGCGGTTTCCAAAGCGCTTCAATAATACCTTTTGTCTGGAAGCCGCTTTTGACGCCTTTATTTTTACGAATTTGGTTAGCGGCATCAGAAGCTACCTTTGCCCAACCAGATAACGCTGGGCGTATAAGGATTTGAATACCAACGCCGTCTTCGCGGGTTGCGCCAGACAGTGCATTCAATAAAGCACGGGTGGCATCACGTTTTGCTTCTTGATAGGTCGCAATAGGATACGCGAAATCTTTCTTTAATGTAAACTCGCCACCAATTGTGCCGCTCATGTGACCAGCTGGGTTAAAGATATTGCGTTCGCTGACTTCTTCAAGCCGAGCGGCTGGGTAAGCCGCGGCGACTGATTGCTTAATAACATCTACTAATGAAACCGGCGCAACCACATAGTAATGCACTAAGCCTTCGTGGGCGACGATCTCAAACGATATGTGGCGCTGCCCATAAATACGGCTTTTGAAGCCTTTGGTCGCCGTGCTGGCAATAATGTTATACATTACCTGCGCCTGGCTAAGGACCTCTTCAGTTAGGTCACGTTCGTCACGGCCATTGCCCATAAGGTCAGAGCTGATAGGTGGAATGTGAATATACATTGGCACCATTTTCAAACCACGTTCGTAGTTTTTAGCTTCGCGTAGAACTTTACGATATTGCATGAAAGCAAAGCCACCTATACCAGCCAAGGCTAGCAAGATGACCATAATCGTAATAATAAATCCTAACACCTTCCCTCTTCCTCTTCTCTATCTCTGGTTGTCGTTATTCACTGGCGCCGACCACACGGCCGTAACGCTTCTGCAGGTAATCGCGCTGAAGCTCGTTTACCTTTTGCGTGCGAGCATGCGGGTCGTCTTTGGTATGCAAAATAATTTCTTTCGCTTTATCCACCCACTCTTTTTCAATCAAGTCCTCATCGGCGGCTACTAATGGCGACGAACTCGCTACTGGCTGCACTGGGTCGTTTTGCGGAACGACTACCGGTGGAGCAACTGGAACGGCCACCGGAGCGGCTAAGGTTGTTGCATCGGCGGCATGCGCCCCAGCTTCAGCAGCTTGCTCGTGGCGTTCCCCACCTTTTTCGATACCCGTATCGAGCGGCGGTAACGATGGAATGCCTTCACCTGTGTATGCAGGTGGTTTTGGGAGCTGTTCTGAGCCCATTGGCACAGATTGAGGAGTCTCGGGTTGCATACCTGGAATTATACCATGAGAAGCGGGTAAAAAGCATGAAACTCATGCTTTTCGAGCGCCGAAATGTTACTTAATCCGCCGGCTGACATAAAGGCAGGCCACTACCTCGAAAATAATTACCAACAATAGCTCATATATATCGATTGGCTTTACAGACTGCAGGGCAATAATCATCACTGGGGCAGCCGCCAGCACCGTACTGAAAAAATAAGCTCGTCGAAACGTCAGGCCGGTAAACGGCTTGCGAACCGTCATACCCGCGCTAATAGAGGCGATGAGCTTGGAAATTCCATACAAAAAAAAGCTTATCAAACCGATAAAGGTCAAATAAGCTGTTATAAATATCACAAGAAGTCCGAATGGACCGGCTGATGCTGGCGTTGTAAAGGTCAACATAACGCTTAACAGGCAGAGGCTTGCTAAAGATAGAGTGGCAATAATTCTTGGTAACATCCCTGTTACTATATACGAAACCACTAAAGTTTAAAATATGGAGCCTGAGCGGAACGCCTTAATGTTCTGGTTACAGCAAACGCCGCTAAATATAAATTTGGGCGTGTGAACCGATGAACAGCGAACCGCTCGAGACTATCTGACCGCTCCGGATAAACCGGGGCATATCGCTTGAACTAGGTAAACCCAGGACAAACAACCGTTTGCTCATAGTCTACGATCTATTCTATGTTCCGCAAGGTCACGCCGAGAGTCATTACTACTTTTATGCTTTTACTTTTTGTAAAACTAGGAATTTTCTCGGCGTAACCAGGTACTTATAAAAAGACCACAGACAAACGCCTTAGGCGGAGCATTGGCCGATTCCTTAATGAAGACTTGGGTAGGGCTAAATAGCTCTACTAAAGTGCGTACCCATAAACAGGTAATAAATCTTCAAAGGTTTCAGCCAAACTTTCCGTCGAAGCTTGATCAGTTCTCATATTGAGATTGGTTTGAATTGTTAAGGTAACGATACTGCTGCGTTTCTCATAGATGCCCTGCGCTTTTTATGAACTGCCCTGAATTGCTTTTTTGAAATGTTTTTGTGTTTCTTGAAGCTTGTATTTAGATTAGCATAAGCACTGCTTTTGGTCAATAGTCTGCCGGTACTTTATTGTTGTAAATATGTTTATTTGTTTCCACAATAGGTATATTTAAGGTGTTATATAGGTAGTGTTGATTTATATACATCGTTGTGAATAATATATATATTTCATTTGCTAAGCTGGTCTTTACCTATGTTTGATACCTATACCGGCCTATACGAAGCCGTTGTTGGCCTAGCTATAGTAAAGGCGGAATTACTTATAAACGCTCCTCATCAGGAGCCTATATACAGCTATGCCCTACCAACTGTCGCCGGCTTATTTTGGATAACATACATATATTGGCGGTTTTAGGTTGGGCGTCGAAAAATGGTTTTTATACATATGGTAGGCGTATACGATTTTCGTACATTGTTTGAGTTATGAGTATATTGGCGGTTCTTCAAATATTAAAAATCCATATCGAAATATCGCTATTATTAGAAATCGGCTATTAAATTGGCTTTGGTACTGAATTTCGTTAGAACGTGTGATTGCCTCAAATACATTTAATAATTCAAAAAAAGCCCCACATAATACAAACTTTATTAAACTCGAATTTAATTTTAGACGGATTTAACATGAATCCAGCTTATATATTTCGTATACAGGATCGTCCAAATAGCGTTTAAATTGTGTTCAATCCGCACTTCAGACCCTACACGTGGTGTTCAACCAAATTCTATCCCCTATCGCCCTGAACCAACTTATTAATAGCTATCCACAGGCATAATATATGTAGACTTTTTTACCTAATAATTGTTAATAAAGTTATTGACACAAGCACTATTCCGTCATATTATAGGGGTAGTTCCTGAGTAAATAAATTATACAGGGACCAAAAATAAAAATTACCGCAAAACTCCACGAAAACGACTATTCCTCGCAGGTAGTCGTTTTTATTTGTGCCCCATTCACCTACATTGACCCATTAAACGCAGACAACCAGCTCATCAGGCTGGTTATTTTAATTAAACAAAAAAGACTCTCAAGTAACTGAAAGCCTTTTAATAAATACATGGTGGAGCTGCCGGGTACCGCCCCCGGGTCCAAAAGGTAACCTATTATTCGTCTTCAAGTATAGCCTTACCTAAAGGTTAAAGACTCTCTTTCCATAAAGGTCCGGCGAAAAAGGAAAGGTCGTCCCGCTGTAAAATGTCTCAACCCCTTGCAGCTGCCCCGGGGGAAGATAAGAAACAAGTAATAACACTGTCTCCCTTATGTTTCACTTAAGGAGAATCAATGGCTGTCTAAATTAGGCAGCTAGCGCAAGAGTTTGCTTAGAACCGAACATTGCGAAGAATTTACTTTCGAATGTGTCAGCGTTAGCATCGTCTTGCTTAGCAATAGTGTTTGCAATTACAAAAACGCCTTACGGGCGTAAATCAACTTGCGGAATAATCTGTTAAAGTCCTTCTGTCGAAGCTATGTCAGCCCCATGTATCTGTTAATTGTAGCATAAAAGTTAATGATTTTCTAGTATTTACCCCTGTAAAATAGATGCATGGTAGCAGTTGTTCAGTCGGTGGCGTTAACGGGTTATGATGGGTCGTTAATAGAAGTAGAAACGGATTCAAAGGCCGGCCTACCAGGTATGCAAATTGTTGGCATGGGCAATAAAGCCATCGATGAAGCCCGCGAAAGGGTGCGCAGCGCTATTTCGAACTCATTACTGGACTTCCCTACCCGTAAATTAGTCGTAAACCTAGCACCAGCCGAGCTGCCAAAGGATGGTACACAGTTTGATGTACCGATTGCGCTCAGTATTTTGGTTGCTTCCGGTGCGTTAAAGCAGGTCGAGGTAAATAATTCGGTCTTTGCGGGTGAACTAGCGCTGGACGGGCGGCTTCGGCCTATAAGGGGCGCTATCGTCGTTGCCGAAGCGGCGAGGCATTCCGGAGCATCCCGGGTGTTCTTACCACCCCACAACGCCTTACAAGCCAGCCTAGTCGAAGGTATTGAGGTATTCGGAGTGGAGGATTTGCGCAGTTTATACCTTCATTTAAAAAATGAGGTGCAGCTACAGCCAGTACATACGCCCGTTTTGCCACAGGCCACACCTGTTGATTTGGTAACTCTGGACAACATTAAAGGCCATACCCAAGCCAAGCGCGCCTTAGCCATTGCCGTGGCCGGCCGGCATAACATCCTTTTCACCGGACCGCCTGGCGCCGGTAAAACTATGTTGGCTAAGGCGCTAGCTTCGCTGCTCCCCTGTTTAAGCAGCGACGAAACCTTAGAGGTAACGAAATTACATAGCCTGGTAACCGGCATTGATGGCGCAGTTCACACCTTGCCACCCTTTCGCACACCTCACCACACCGCCACCCTTACGTCTATCATCGGCGGCGGCTCGAAGCCACGGCCTGGCGAAATCAGCTTAGCCCATAAAGGCGTATTGTTTTTGGATGAAATGCCAGAATACCCACGGGCAACGTTAGAAGCTTTGCGCCAACCGCTAGAAGATCGCTGCATTTCTATATCGCGCCATTATGGTCGCATTACTTACCCAGCAGATTTCATTTTAGTCGCCACCATGAACCCCTGCCCGTGTGGGTATTTAGGCGACGAGGCCGTACAATGCCGTTGTTCAGGTAGCCAAATTGCGAGCTATCAAAAGAAAATATCCGGCCCATTGCTGGATCGAATTGATTTAATCGTTACCATTCAGAAAACGGGCACTGCACACATTTTTGATGCAATATCGTTGCAAGAAAATCAACAGCAAACAGTAGTAAATTTCATTCATACAGCCAGAAGCGCCCAGAAAAAACGGTATAAACGTAGCTCAATATACAATGGATATGCGTCACTTGCGACCATAAAAGCTCTGTTTTTGATAAGTCAAAAGGCCGAGGACTTAATTACAACGGCGTCTAAACGGCTTAACCTCACCAACCGCAGCTGCTTGAAAGTACTGCGGGTTGCCCGAACGATTGCGGACTTAGAAAGCAGCCCTACAATCGAAGCGGCTCACGTTGCTGAGGCTTTGCAATTTCGTTGTTCTAGTTAGCGAAGGCTTTACTTGTTAGCTTTTTGTATCATTTTAATATCAAGCTTAAGTTCGGAGTTATTTGCATCAGCTGCAGTATATACATTAACTCTGTCCCCTATCTCAAGGTCCGTAATCTTGATAGTCTTACATTGGTAATCTAGTACTATAGGAAGCGTACTCCACTTTACAGGCCCACTAGACGCTGAATTTTTAATTACCATTCCGTCATAAAGATTAATTGTAACAATTTGCATAAGCGAACGGCTTAATTTCAAATTCAAATATTCTTGTTTCGAAGTGCAATCTTGTGGATTAACAAATTTAGCTAAATCTTCGTCAGTAACTGCAGTAGGGCCTTGTTCTACGGGTAGCTGAGTTTGATTTTCACTCTTACTCGTAAACTCAGCTTGCCTACTCGCTTCACTTCTCATTTCAACAATAGCGAAATTATATACTCCTGTAATAACCGCACAAGTAAGTGCGCCGAGTAAAAATGCAGCTATTAGCTGAAAAGGTTTTTTTGAATTCTTAATATTTGATTGATACGCAGAAGAATTATCTCTAGGGGCGTTAGCTGGTATTTGTTCTTGTTCACTAATTATTTTTTCTGATTCATTCATACTGTTACTTTAGCATAACCGGACTTCGCACGTAGCTGTTACCATTTTCTTATGCTTGACGATATCTAGCTCTACCGCTAAACTACTAATGCTCTTCAGCGAGCATTAGTAAGCTCACGTGCAATTTGCCGTGAGTTTGTTCTTTAACAAAGGAATATCATGAGGAAATGGATAAGTGCTATTGCAGCACTATGTCTGCTGAGTGCAGGCATTACCACTTCTGCATCGGTAAGCGATGCAGAAGCAACAACAACCTGGCCAATCGAGCTTGAAGGTATTCGGGCGACGAGTATAGTCGGATTCGATAACGGAAATTTCACTGCAGTCGCATGTGATACGTCGTATCCAACAGCTCCAAGCGCGATTTATCTCAGTAACGATGGCCAGAAAAAAAGCACACTAGCTGGCTCGTCCAGTACTGCAACTGATTGCGGAAACGATGGCACACAAGCATTCAGCGACGGTACAGTGTATGGAACTAAGCGACCCAGCTTAGGCTACACAGAACTAGCGTCCTGGAAAAATGGTCGTCAACTGTGGTCAACCGCAACAACTTCATCGACAACCTGCAATATATACAGTTCGTCTTACGATGGAAAAATGTTCCCACACTCCATGAGCGAAGGGCCTGACGGCAATGTCTATATGGTGCTGACGCCGGGAGTAATTCCGTCAACGTGCGATGATAGGCTTTTCGCGGTCAACAAGAATACGGGTGCTGTTTTAATCGACCAAGCGATAGGCAAAGAACCTAGCGCTGGAGGTATAACCGAGCCAAAGGTTTACACATACGACGACAAGCTCGTAGTTGTAAATAGGACTGGAATGCTGCGAGAATTTAGCTATGCGGGCGTAGAAGACACGGTTGCACAATACCAGTTCCCCATTCCGAGCGGTCAGCGTATTGATCACATTCGAGCGAATGATGAAGGAACCGTGTTTGTAATGACGCGGGGTGGTTCTGCCTATGCAACGCTGCTATACCACAAGGCAAACAGCGATGTTGGTATAATTCCAGACACTTTCGCATTTCCGAATATTCAACAGCTTTACCTAACTGGTGACGGAAGTGTCGTGGGCGTCTCGCCGAATAACCGTAGAATCGATAGATTCGATCTTTCTAATGACACGGTTTCAAGTTCGAATCTCGCTAATACAACCAGCTACATGTACGGTAGTACTATTGGGTACGTAGAAGACGAGAACGGTAATGCAATAGTCCTCTGGTCATATAGTGATAGCACAGGTGTCAACAAAGCCATTTCGGTGGATTTGATTGATGCGGGCACAGGAACGCCTACTAACCTGCTGTTTGAAACAAGCGACGGCACGGGAGCGTACCCGAACCTGTACACTTTCGCTACTTTCATCGATCGATCAATTGCCGGTGGAAACCTTTATATGCCCATTTGCAGAGGCTCGTCAACGGACTGCTTTAGTTCAAGCACGGCGCCCGACATGTGGGTATACAAGGCGGAACTGACCGGCTTTGGAACACCCCTTAAGAATGACTATGACCGAAACGGCTACGAAAGCGACAAGTTAAATTACGTCGCCTTAGGAGATTCATTCTCGAGTGGTGAAGGTAATGATCCTTTCTTATATGGAACAGATGTACCAAGCGTAGATGAATGTCATCGCAGCAAAGACGCCTATCCTGAGCTTCTGGAGAAAGATTCTAGTTTGAACTTGAATCTTACGGCATTCGCGTCATGTTCTGGAGCAGTTACATCCAATATTACTGGCTCCGGACAATGGAATGAACCGAGACAGATTAATACAGTTGTCGACGGAACAGACTTGGTTACCCTCACTATCGGTGGTAATGATATAGGGTTTACCGAGTATGCAACTGCATGCGTAATCGGACCGTGCGACGAATACAGCACTATCTACGACACTACTATGGCAAGCATTGATTTGCTTGATACAGAGCTGGAAGATGTATATTCGGCTATTCTCGATAAATTGCCACCGAGTGGTGGGTTGTATGTCATGGATTATCCGATGATTGTACCCATGGACGTGGAATCCACCGAGCTGCCTAACCCCCTGTGCATGGAGATGTATACCGGATCGATAATTGGTGGAACGGCAGAAAACCCCCTATATAACCGCTGGGGCAATGCTCGTGGTGCACAAGATGTCATCTCGAGCCTAAACGCAAAAATCGATCAAGCTGTATCTAATATAGCTTTGACCGATTCTCGCATTCATTTCGTTGATATAAGCTCAAAGTTTGAAGGAAAAGATATATGTAGTACTTCGCCCTCGTTTTTTGTCAACAAACTGCCCCCTGCAACATTCCATCCGAACAGTTCTGCTCATGAAGTATTCAAGACGACGGTTTCGGAAGAGATTGGAGAATAGTTAACACGTTCGCTTAAGAGTGGCCCTTGGGAATTTCCCAAGGGCCATTTTAAATACCAGCGCTTAATTTTAATTTATTTTGATAGATAGAAGAATGATCCAAGAAAAAAGAATATATTATAAACACAATATGTTACTAACAAGGTAATTATTGTTGCCAAAAATATACGAATAATAGCTCTTACCCAGCTTGAATGGTTTACTGAATCAAACCTAAAGTGCTTATAGGATAATGTAAAGGTAGCTAATATGATTGGAGTAAGCACGATAAACCACATCCATTCTGCACTTTCTAGATACGGTAAAGAGCTGTTGATATTTCTAAAAAAGACCGGCGTTTGAGCTGCAATATACGACCAGATGACAATCCAAGATATTAAGCACAAAATTATTAAAGGTGTGAAAAATTTTAATTGCTGTTTTGGAGGATTTTTGTCTTTAATCATAACCATATTTTATCATAGTAAAATAAGAAATTATCGACCATTAGGAGGCGACACCCTCACCCCTTGTCTTCCCTTCTGGAATTTGATATAATAGCGCCTGAGTAACTGCTCAAAAATGGCAACGTCATCTAATGACCCGTCAATTCACAATCAACGGTACCCGTAAAGGGTTATAAAAGGAGAGTATATCGCTAATCAGTCAACTCGAATCAACGAGCAAATCAGAGCTTCTGAGCTGCGCGTTATCGGACAATCAGGTGAACAACTTGGCATTCTCAGTCGTGCAGACGCACTGAAAGCTGCCGAGGAAGCCGGACTAGACTTGGTTGAGATATCTCCTAATGCCGATCCTCCGGTTGCTAAAATCGTCGATTGGGGCAAATTTCAGTATCAAAAAATGAAAGAAGCCCAAAAGAATCGTCGCAGCAACAAGGCAAGTGAACTCAAGCAAATGCGCTTCGGTTTGAAAATTGGCCAGGGTGACCTGGACATCAAACTACGCAAAGTACGCGAGTTCTTAGCCGACGGACATAAGGTGCGTATTCAAATTTTCTACCGTGGTCGCGAGATGGCCCACAAGGAACTTGGAAACGTAATGATGACCCGAATTGGTGAATTACTAGAAGATACAGCCGTATTTGAGCATACGCCAACAATGGCGGGACGCAATTTAAGCGTTGTAATAAGGAGTAAATCATAATGCCAAAGTTAAAGACCCACAAAGGTACCGCAAAGCGGATCAAGGTTACCAGCACTGGTAAGCTAACCCGTCGTCGCGCATTCGGTGCTCACCTTCTTGCGAAGAAGAGCAAAAGCCGTAAGCGTAACATCAATACCACCGCTACCGTAACTGGTAACACAGCACGAAACATTAAACGAGCACTAGGAATCTAATATGCGAGTAAAACGAAGCGTTACGGCACGAAACCGTCACAAAAAGATTTTAAAACAAGCTAAGGGTATGCAACATGCACGCACCCGTAGTTACCGCCTTGCTAAGCAAGCTGTAACTCGAGCACTTCAGTACGCATACCGCGACCGACGTAACCGTCGCCGTGACTTACGTGGTCTTTGGATTACACGTATTAACGCCGCTGTACGGCTTGAAGGTACTACTTACGGCCGATTCATTGCTGCCCTAAAGGCAAAAAACATCGACCTCGACCGCAAAATTCTTTCTGAACTAGCAGTCAGCGAACCAGCAGCATTCACCGCTGTTGTAAACGCAACTAAGTAATTCTCCTTACATTACAACGTAGCATTGCAAATCTTTAAATCCCCTCTTTATAGAGGGGATTTTGTTTTACATATAAACCTAACCTTCCGCAGTACGAAGAGAACGCCCCACGGGCGTTCTCTTCAGAATAGATAACGGCTCTGCCGAATAAATAAAACACCGTAAGGTGTTTTATTTATTCGGCAGCCAGCCTGTAAGCCGGGTTTTGTCGTGGACGACCATCTATCTAGATATATCATTGCTGATACATTCAAGCGGGTATCGACTGGCGAACGGATCGCTCTTCTACTACCAATCTCCTTGCAGCCAACAGGGTTTACCTTCTCCATATGTCACCATATGACGCTGTGGGCTCTTACCCCACTCATTTCACCCTTACCTATTACTAGGCGGTTTTGTTTCTGTGGCACTTTCCCTAGGGTTTCCCCCGGTTGCCGTTAGCAACTGTCGTATCCTGCGCTGCCCGGACTTTCCTCTTGTTTTTAAGGCAAGCGGTCGTCTAGCTGACTACCTTTATATAGTATACCTTAACTATTTGAGGCTTCGATAGATTTTTCACGTTTGTGGGCATCAAGGGTTTTATTTACCATACCATCGGCAAGTTGGTTAAATTGACGAGGCACGTGCGTAAAGGTAACGCGGTCGAACTTTTTCATAAGTGTCAGAATGCGTTCGTGGATTGGCCATAGTTCTCTATTCTTAATTTTGTAATAGCCCTTCATTTGATTTACCACCATCATGCTATCAACTTTAAAATCAATTTTCTTATAGCCAAGTTTTTCAGCTTCTTCCAGTCCAAGGCGAACACCTTGATATTCGGCTTGGCTATTGGTGGTAATACCAATGTATTCTCCACCTTCGGCAATGACCTCTTGGCGGTTATTAATGATTACGAAGCCACCTGCAGACGGCCCAGGGTTTCCGCGCGAGCCACCATCGGAGAAAATAGTAACTGTATCAGACGTTGCATTTTTTTCATCGTTACTTTTAATTTTTGCTAAAGTTATATCTGTTAATTGCTCTTGCTGTATTATTCCCAACAAAAGTTGTGTTAAGTCAGTGAGCTCAGATTGTTGCACATTCAACATCGTATGCCATTTATACTTGCTATAATTACCGCTTAATTTCATTTGATGGCGCTGTGGAGCTAGTGTTACTAAGTAGACAATCACACCGTATTGAATCGCTCGATCGTCGTAGTCGATGTAGGTGACAGCATCAAATAATTGGGCCGATTGAACATGCAAGCCGGCATCATCGTGTAAGTACCGACGCAGCGCATCTTCCGGTTGTTCGCCATAAGCCAGCTTGCCGCCCGGCAGTTCGTACTTACCTAAAATAGAATCACGGCCATTATTACGCCGTAACAGCAACGCTTTACCATCTTCATTAATAATTGCTCGTACCGAGAGTCGCTGTTTCATACGTGTTTGTTTTATCTCTTTTATGCTTAGATTATACCATATAAACTGAGCTTATTTTTGGGCAACATAAAACCAGGCTGACTGCCTAGATGCTGATGATATTCCCCGCGTAAATGCAAGGTGGATAACCGCAAAGTAACTCCGCAGAGTTAAATCATTAGGCTTTCCTCATCTATGATATCGGAAAATCATGTGCACCTAGGTGTCTTACCTGGTACTACTTATTATACTCGTTCGATACTTAAGAAACGCGGAAAATTGTAGTGAAAATTTCAATAAAGAAGTTTATACCGGCTGACATAAAAGTACCGATAGCCGGGCCGGCCAAGAGAACGAGAGCAAATACCAAAATAATACCGTACTGCTCAATGAAACGCATACCAGTACGAACGAATTCGGGCGCTAAGGCATACAACACCCGTGATCCATCAAGGGGTGGAATTGGAAGTATATTGAAAATGAAGAAACCAAGGTTAACAGTTATGAACGTTGGCAAAACAAAAGCAAGCATACCCTCTGACGGCGTACCCAACAGTACCCATATGCCAAAACCAATAAACGCCAAAAGTAAGTTTGTCAGCGGGCCACCCAAGGCAACTAAGGCCGCACCCCAGTCACCACCCCTTACTTGGTCGGGACGGAACGGAACCGGCTTAGCACCACCGAATATTGGACCCCCAATAAGGAACAGCCCTAACGGCAAAATAATCGTCAGGAACGGATCGATGTGTTTTATAGGGTTGAGCGTTAAACGCCCCTCTAACTTGGCGGTGTTATCCCCCAACCAATAGGCTACAAAGGCATGCATCGCTTCATGAAGTGTCATTGAGAGTAAAATTACCCCCAAAACGACAACTAGCTGAATAATATCAAAGTCCATTACTTTATATTACCATTTATCGTTCTTAGCTTTTCGTTTATGTTTCGGCGCCCACCCGTGGCGGCGCTTCTCTTCTGGGCGAGGCTGACGACGTGGCTTGCCAAGTTTATAGATAAATTCATCACCAAAATAAGTTTCTAGCTTCGAAAGTGCCAGAACGCGCTGTTTATCAGCACCCGAAAGCTGATCTAAGGATACAATTTCCCCTGCCCGAGCCCGAAGGTCCTGCTGGACCCGTTCCAAACTCACCATTGGCACGCGTTTATGGAAGCGCTCTAATTCGCGGTGCTGTTTTTCCAATTGGTCATAGGCCCAACGCGCATATTCGCGAGAAAAAAGCTTGCGGTTTTCGGAGGTATCTTCAAAGCGAGGCACGCTGGCGCCTTCCAAAACACGCTTACCAAAGCGCACTTGCTGCCGGTCAACAATGCTTCCAACCCGAGGGTCATAGAGGGTTCGGCCACGTTTGCTTTCAAATAAGTGTGGTGAAATTTCCAACAACATGTCGGTATTTACTATGGTGACCCCTGTTACAAGGTGAAGAGTCTCTAAGCCGCCACTGCGAAGCGGTACCTGCAAATCGAAGGGAGTACCCGTTACTAGCGTAGGGTTTTTAACAACGGTGCTGCTAGAGAGCTCGCGTTGTTGGCCGCTAAAAATATGTTCAACCGTGCCTTTGTCATCAACCGCCGCCCATAATTGGTCTATTTCTCCAGCCGTAATACTACGCAGTAATGGGGCTTCCTCGGCAGCTTCAATGGCCACTAAAGGAATATCATTCAGAGCCAAGTCACGGTTTAAACGCTCAATTACCTCTTCGGCTTTATCGACGTTCTTGCTAATGATGCCTAATTCCTCGTATTGCTCTTCGGCAATGTTAGGCAGTGCCAAGAAAACGTCGTATTGGGCCAAAAGGTCAGATTTAAACTGGCGGGTATACTTACGCCAGCCGGTAAAACGGGTTCCACCCTTTACGATACCGCCAATTTCTTGAATGGCAATAATCGCCGCCAGCTTGGCCTGGACCTCTTTCGGGTATTGTTTGGCCTCTACTAGCATGCGGGCATAATTCGATTCCACTGGGAATTGCTCCATTTGGCGGCCAATTTCGGTCACCTCCCCGGCTGTCGTTAAAGCGCCGAGCGCTACTAAGGTCTTTTTAGCCCGTTGAATCGCCCGTTTACTGGGGTCATGGTAAAAATCGAGGGTTTCAATATCAATACCGACATTCGCCAGGCGTAAGGTCAGGCGGTCGATGTGTTTACGCATAATTTCTGGGATGGCATACGCCGGGCGATCTTTGAAATCAAGGCACGGCATAGTGTCGTATTGAGCTAGAATATACTCACCAGGTCGGGTTCGACCGGCCCGGCCGGCCCGTTGTAGGCTATCAGCTTGAGAGATTTGAGCAATAAATAGACCCTCTACACCGCTACGTACTTCACTTTGGCGCTCCAAGCCACTATCAATCACTACATCAATGTCATCAATCGTCACACTGGTCTGGGCAATATTAGTAGCTAAGATAATTTTACCCTTTGGATAGTTGGCAAAGGCTTTTTGTTGATCCTCGGCTTCCAGTTGGCTGTGCAAAGGCACCACGACTACACCGGCAGCGGTGGCTTTCTTCTCGATAGCCTCCATAACGTTCTGGATTTCTGACTTACCTGGCAAGAATGTTAAAACGTTTTTACCACGGTGCTCAATTTGAGCAAACAATTCAGCCAAAACGTCTTTACCGCGGCGTTTCGTGACTTCAAAGTAGCGACCAGGTATATCAATAATTGCTGAGGTGCCGAAGTAATTTGCCAATGATTCGGTTTCAATGGTCGCGCTCATCACGACTACCTTAAAACGAGGCTCTTCTTCACAACGTTTCTTCGCCCAGGCTACTAAAACTTCCATGTTTTCGTTCCACTCGTGCACTTCGTCTAATACCAGTACTTGTTTTTCAGTTATGCCCGAGCCAGTGATCTCACGGACCAGTTGTAGCCCATCGGTACAATAAAGAATTTGTGTATTCCCACTATCGTCACGTTCATGGGCAGTACGATAACCAATAATTTCACTAGCATCTTCAGTATTGCGAAGCGACCATTCCTCTCGAACCCGTTGCGCTAGGTTACGGGCTGCGAGAATGCGTGGCTGGGTAACAACTACCCGGTTATAGCCATGTTCCGCTAAGTATTGCGGAATTTGGGTACTCTTACCAGCACCGGTTTCAGCGGTGATAATTGTTACTTGATTGCCATCAACAGCATCGATTATTGTTTGGAAATAATCGCGTACTGGCAGTTCGTTGAAAGTGTCTATTTTAGTGGTCATTATGTCTATTGTACCATTCATTAATTAACCTTGCTGGGCTCTTGACTTCAAAGGGTAAAAAAGGTAAAATGATACTTAATGTCCTGAGTAAAACAGGAGAAAAAGGAATATATTATGGTAGCACGATGCGAACTCACCGGTAAAGGAAAGCAATTTGGCAACAATGTTAGCTTCTCTTTGCGTCGCACAAATCGCGTCTTCAAGCCAAACCTACAAAAAAAGACCTTCATGTTTGAAGGCCAAAAAGTAACTATGGTTTTGAGTACAGATGCGATTCGTACGCTAAAGAAGAAGGGTATTCTTCCTAAAAAGGGTGAAACTGTAACGGCCTAACTCTTTACCGCTTAAAAAACCGCTCGTTATGAGCGGTTTTTTATTTGAGAAAATTTCAGCTTAACTACCGCTACTTCCGTAGCCACTGATTCCTCGGTCGGTTTCATCCAGTACGTCTACTTCATTCCAGCCGATTGTTTCGTACTTAGCCACTACCATTTGGGCAATGCGCATGCCGGGTTCGATAGTAAAAGCCTCTTGGCTGAGGTTAATAGCTAATACCCCTACTTCACCGCGGTAATCAGCATCTATCGTACCAATACCGTTAACCATCGTAATACCATGTTTAATACTCATGCCACTTCGAGCGCGTACTTGCACCTCGTAGCCGAGGGGAATTGCCATGCTAAGGCCAGTAGGAATCATGCGTCGCTCTAAAGGCTGAAGTGTAATTGGTGCGTCAATGCAGGCGTGAAGGTCTGCCCCCGCAGCACCGGCGGTTTGATACTCAGGCAGCACAGCATCCGGTCGAAGTTTTACGATATCTATTTTCATAGGAATATCCTCTCTTAGCCACGGGCGATTTTGTAAATCGTCAGAGCTTCAGGTAGCGCAGCGGCTTGTTTGAATTTGAGCTTTGGAACCTCTTCTACAGGTGCACCAAGTTCTTTGATGAAAGTTTCAAGGTCATCTTGAGGAACTTCATATTTGAGGGCGGCTTCGGCGTAATGGATTGGCACGACAATTTTCGGGTCGATTTGGCGAGTTAATGTCGCGGCGCCGGTTGCATCTAAGGTATAGCCGTTTCCGCCAACTGGAAGAATAAGTACATCAACCACACCAATTTCTTCTAGTTGCGCTTCACTAAGCTTTTCGTAGATGTTACCTAACAGTGCAATTCGGATTTCGCCGGCTTCAATACGGTAGATAGTTGAGATCTTTGGGTCAGCTTCGCTATCAAGGTGGCGTTGAGCGGCAATACCGTGAATATCAAAATCAGCGACACCGTATTCACCTGGACCTTCGATATTCAGTCGGGCGTTGTCAGCATTTAATGCAAAACGAGCTTCAGTAGATAATTCGATACTGTCTTTGACGTTAGCGTCTTTTAGGCCAACTAACGAAAGCTTAGGGTCGGTGACGATTGTCCCCTTTTTGGTGGAAATGACCACGCAATTAGCACCTTTATAATCAACTTCAAACATAGTTTCTCCTTATTTCTCGTTCAGAATATTATCTTTATCAACGGCCACACTGTGTTTACTGGCAAGAACTTCAGTAATAAATTTATCACGAACGCTCAGGCGGTAATAGAACTCATCATATGGTAACACGGTGTAATTAAGTTCGCGACCCTCTAGTTTCTCAACCATGGCAATTGCGGCCTTAGCTTTAGCGGCCGAAACGTTACCAACTAAGATAACATCGACGGATGCGGTTGAGCCTTTTACGAGTACACCTGAGAAGATAGCTAGGCGGAGCGATGGAATGTCGGCAATAATATCGACTTCGTTTTGGTTCACCGTAGCTTTAGCTTCGGCTGACTTTTCTTCAGAGCCCATTGATTCACCCGCAAAGATGGCACGGAGTGGCCGATAGAACTCGTAGCGCTGGTTAGCTTGGTAATATAGTTTGTTATCACCAGAATCGCTGGTAATAATACCTACTTCCAGCATATTAGATAGTTCGCGACGGACCGAGTTAATTTGTTCGTCAATTAATCGGGTAATTTCGCGGACATAAAAAGGTTGTCCAGGATGGTTCATGAATAGGTGCAATAGCTTGACCCTTGTCTTGGAACCGAACAATTTATCTATCATTTCCCCTATTTCCTTGTTCACTTTTACTACTCATATAATACCATACGGCTCCTAGGAAAAGCTAACCTGTTCACCTCATTTCTTCAGGCGGCTTCGTGCCGGGTTCAATTGGGGCCTCTGCGCCCAATTTCACTCGGGCTGCAGAGGCCGTTCAGAAATAATGTGTCCAGGTTAGCTTTTCAGCGCAGCTTTTATGTATTCATGGGCATCAGAAAGCGTGAACCAGTTAATATATGGGTTTCGTTTGAGCCAGGTGAGTTGTCGTTTGGCGAGGCGCCAGTCGGCGGTTGCGTTTGCCTGTTTTATTTCATCTAACATCAGCTGTCCATCAACATATTTGCGGGCGAGTTTATAAATATTTCCGGTCATGGCTTCATTGTCCCAGCCATATTTTTCACCGAGTTTTATAGCTTCTTCAAGCATGCCATTTTCAAATAGTTGTTCGGCTCGGGTAGCGATTCGTCGTCGTAGTTCAATACGATCTGTTGTAATTCCTACTAGCACTATGTTGTTAATAGGACTACGTAACCTCTTACTGTTGATGCTTTTCTGCTCAATCGCCCGAATGACATAGCGACGATTATTTTCGTTCTCGGGCAGACTAATGTTGTTGTTAGCACAATAGGTTTTTAACTCCTCTAAAGATAGCGCTTCCAGCTGTTTTCGCAGTTCTGGCTGGGGTTGGCCGAATTCATAGTCGAAAATAACCCCATCTACATACAAGCCGGTACCCCCTACTATGAACGGAACATGGCCGCGTTCACGTATTTGTTGAGCCTTCGACAACGCGTAGTTTTTGAAGTCAGCAGCCGTGAAAACCTCACCTGGTTCAACCAAATCAAGGCCCCAATGCGGCACAGCAGCTTGGTCTGCTGCACTTGGTTTGGTAGTGCCGATGTCCATGTTTTTATACACTGTGCGTGAGTCCGCACAAATGATTTCACCATTAAAGACCTTAGCAAGCTCCATAGCTAAAGCAGACTTGCCGCTTGCTGTCGGACCAACAATAACCACCAACGGAGCTTCGGTTGTTTCGCCGTGGTGTTGTGAAGAATATTCTATAGGGGTCGCCATCGGATTTCCTCGAAATTATTGAGTACAAAATTTGTACAGGTATGGCCTTCTGCCTCTAAGTGTATCTGTTGGACCTCTCGCCCACCGTAGTACCCGCTCGCTAAGCCACCGAACCGATTAACCAGCCGGTGCCAAGGTAATTCTTGGTTTCCATAGTGCGCCATACCACCTACAATCCGGGCGGCATATGGGTGGCCAGCTAAGGCAGCCAGGTCACCGTAAGTCGTTACCTTACCAGCTGGTACTTGTGACATGAGCTCTTCCACCTTAGCTTTAAATTCACTATTTACCATAAAAATGTTCCTCGACTGCCGCCCAATCATTCACACGAGTAACACCACTCGGAAGCTCATCGACTTGGTTCCATTTATAATTACCGAATAATAGTGCTTTACGCCCAGTCTGGGCCACACCTTCGCAGTGTTTCAATTGGTCGTCAATTAAATAATCGGCATCGAGCTGCGCAATAACATCCGCCTTTGTTAGGCTAAGACCGCTGAGCGTAATCCCCTTGTCCCAAATACCCGCATAATGAATAGTCTCATCGTTAAATAAACCTTCATAATGTTGATGGATCCAGGCGAGCGTATCATCCCGAGTATGCTCTCGGCGCGAAGTAACAATACATAAGTCGTAATCAGCGCTCAATCGCTTCAGAACCGGCAGCGCTGCTTCATCATGCGTATAGTTTTTAAAAATTGACGCGTTAGTGAGTATAATCGCACGGCGCTCAGCTTCCACTAGATCAACGTTCCAAAGTTCCATCCAATGCTCATGATAATCTTCTGGTTGCAATGTAGTGCCCCAGGTTTTATTGCTAAAGTTAACAAAACCAGTTGCATTATCAGCAAGTACATCATCAATGTCGATGGCAATTTTCTGCCGATTTTTCGGTCGTTTATTCAGCGTTGGCAATGTCATAGACCGCCTCTCTTACTTCGTCCCAATCTCGGCAACGCCGTATTCCTTCAAGCGACTCTGGGATATCCGTATTCCACGGGTAGTCACCGAACAGTATCATGTCAGCCTTAGTCATGCCTCGCTGCAGAGCATCTTCAAAGTTATAAATACTATCATCAATAAGTACATCAGCGCCAATACGCTGACAGACTTCGCCTTTCGATCCATCTGTTCCACCAAAGTCCAGTGAAGTGAATACACCCGGTAAATCCCGGTCGATCATACGCTTCGTTCGCTCGTGTTCCTCTCGCCGACGCGCCGTTACTAAGTGGAGTGAATGGTCACTCGATAACTCTTGCAGCACTGCGCTTTCTTCAGAAGTTGGCGCTATTTTGAAATATTCATCGGTTTTCGTAAGCTCATCAAGCCGTTCTAAGCGAAGGTCGCGAGAGGCAGCCCAAATTTCTTCACTTTCGTCACGCGACTGTGCCACCGATACTTTCGTACCAAAGGCATTATTATACGCACTAATAAAGTATGGCGTGGTAGCCACGAGTACATCATCACAATCAATCGCAATGACCAAGCTTCGCATTTAGATTGCCTTTAGGTATTCGCCTAGGGTATCAAGCGATACTTTTTCTTCACCCTTTTGTGTGCGTACGCTGACTTCGCGAGCATCTTTATCCTGTTGGCCAACAATTAGCTGTACCGGAATCTTGTTTTTGGCAGCTTCACGGATTTTCTTACCAAGTGATTCGTTGCGATCATCGACGGTAAAGCGAATTTCGTTGAAACGAACTGGTTGCATTAAAACAGTTTCATTTAATACCGCTTTAATCTCATCCACGTAATCTAATACGGTGTCGTTAATCGTCAAAATACGTAATTGTTCCGGGGCCGCCCAGAATGGGAACCAACCAGCGGTGTGTTCAATAAAGACACTCAAGAAGCGTTCAATTGAACCAAGCAGGGCGCAGTGAATCATGACTGGTTGGGCAGCGTTACCTTCGGCGTCAGTGTACGTTAAACCGAAACGTTGCGGCTGCACGAAGTCCAGCTGCACAGTGGCAACTTGGTGTTCGCGGCCAATCGCATCGGTGGCCATGAAGTCAATTTTTGGGCCATAAAAAGCCGCTTCGCCGTCTTGTTCAAAGTAATCCAGCTCATTAGCCAGTACAGCTTGCTTTAATTGGGCTTGCGCTGTCTCCCAGAGGCTGATATCACCTAAGTAGCCTTCTCCGCCGTCACGATAGGAAAGGCGCACCCGCAGCTTCATATCAATCGTTGCATACAGTTCACGGGCGGATGCCAGCAAATTATTAATTTCCTGTTCAATTTGGTCGGGGCGCGCAAATACGTGACTATCATCTTGGGTTAATGAACGCACGCGGTTAAGGCCACCGAGTTCACCGGTCTTTTCATCACGGTAATCAGTAGTTGTTTCCAAGAATCGCACCGGCATATCTTTATAGCTTCGTGGTGATGATGCGTAAATTTGGGTGTGGTGCGGGCAGTTCATTGGCTTAAGGGCGAAATTGTCGCTGGTTTCTTGGCTAGTAACGAGAAATAACTCATCGCCAAACTTAGCCCAGTGCCCAGAAGTCTCGTATAGCTCCTTCTTAGTAATGTGTGGAGTCCATACTTTCTGAAAACCGTAGCGTTGCCGCAATTGGTTAGAGTAAGTACTCATAATGTCACGCAAAACCGTCCCACGTGGGGTAAATAGCGGCAAACCAGGGCCAACTAATGGCGATACGGTGTAAAGGTCGAGTTCTTTACCAAGTTTACGGTGGTCGCGAAGTTTCGCTTCTTCCATACGAACCAGGTATTCATCCAGTTCTTCCTTGGTTTCAAAAGCTACTCCGTACAAGCGTTGCATCTGAGGGTTCCCCTCTTTACCACGCCAGTAGGCACCAGCCACGCGTTGCAACTTAAAAGCACCTACGTCTTTAGTATTAGCAACGTGAGGGCCACGACAGAGGTCAACAAAGTCACCATTCTTATAGAATGATACTGTTTCAACAGCTGATTCACCGTCAGTTGCCAAACCAAGTTCGCTAACGTCGAGGTCTTTAGCGATGGTTGTGCCGGAACGCTTTAAATCATTCAAAAGCTCTTCCTTATACGGTTGGCCATTTTGGCGGGCCCAATCAATCGCTTGGTCGATTGGCATATCAAAGTGTTCAAATTCTTGGGCTTGATTCACAATACCGCGCATTTCTTTTTCAATCCGCTTAAAATCTGATTCAGATATCTTCAGTTCACCCAAATCAATATCGTAATAAAAACCGTTATCTACCACCGGGCCAACACCAAATTTAGCCTCTGGCCAAAGCTTTTTAACAGCGCTAGCAGTGATGTGGGCCAAGCTATGGCGCATGGCGTGTAGTTGTTCATCGTTGCTCATTATTCTCTCCTCGTTAAATTAAAAGAAACATGCAATGTCGGGTTTAATATACTTAAACTCTTCAATTGCATGTCTCGGGTCTACTGGGTAGACGGTTCCACCGGACGTTTTACTTGTGATATCCGTTTACGCACAGATAACATCCACGAAGTTCGGCGGATGGTTAGGCCGCGTCAATACTTGAAGTAATTATAGCATGTAATGGTGTTAGGTGGTCGTAATAGACTATAGTCGCTAGCCCTGAAATGATATACTGGCATTACAATTATGCTTGAAGATGAAAACAGTACGAATTACTCGACGGAGTCTCCAACACTACGGCAGACCCCTACTCCTCTTGAAATCGCATTTACTGAAGCGGCTCAAAAGTTAGTCGAAGGTCCGGTTACAGCACAAGGCGCCAGTACAGAAAGTACTTCGGCTGAAACCGAAGGCCCTAAAGCTGGTCAAATTTTTGAACGTGATGGCGTAAAGTTCGGCTTAAACCCCAGTTACTACTCTCGTTTAGTATGGAAAGAAGGCCAAAGAATGTACGAAGACGTTCCGTACACATACCGACAATATTATTCTCATACTTTCTACATGGACGGAGGTGATGATGGCCCTATGGAACCAGGGCCGGGATGGGACTCTCGCTGGAGTCTTCGTGATGACGAATCAGCCCTAGATACGCATAACCGAATCTTCAGTAATGAACAGCTCCGTGACCTACCCCATAACCTACCCAATGAAATCTGTTTATTTGTTAGGCCTTATGAAGCTAATACAGAAGCTGAAGTCTCTCCTTAGCTTGCCTCCCCACCCCTATTTTGCTAGACTAATAAAGCCTTCGGCAGCAGTGTCGTTGACCTTACGGGTCCTTAGCTCATTTGGCTAGAGCGCCTCATTGACGTTGAGGAGGTGAGAGGTTCGAATCCTCTAGGACCCACCATAGACATTTTACCCACATCCCTGCGGAAGTTATCCACGGGGATTTTTTGTACCTTTTACCTCGGTGTATATCATAGGCGGTATTTCACGCGAAAGGTTGTTCCATTGACAATTAATGGTGTTTATGCTAATATGAATACATGGTTAAGAAACAACAGATCACTAGCCCATTAAAGACCTCTGCATTAGAACGTTTATCCCTCGGGTTCGAGTACGACAAAACGTTGCAAGAGATCAAGTACGACGTTCGTCGTCGCACGATTTAGTTCGCTAGTTCTGTTATACAGAACCCACTAAAATACTCCCCTCGGGGAGTATTTTGTTTATTAAAATTCTAGCAGCTGTAGCGGTATCTTTTCACCGCTCGATTGTTCAACTATTATTTCGTGCCCATCGAATTTTGATCGTATCATATGGTCGTAACTGTGTAAGATGTTGTCCATAATTGATGTGTCGGAGTTTCGTCCACCTACACCCAATAAACTGAGTACACGAGCCGAACCCACACTTATCTCCGAAGATAGGTTTGCTTTAACCACCGCATCAACGCTTTTATCGGGGGTATTAAAAAGTGGGATCAATTTAGGACCAGCCTCGGTCATCGCGTATACCGAACCGCCCCTACAGTATGTATCGATGCATAAGTGATAGTTTATGATTGCATATTCAACATGCCAATCAATAGGTGCTGGAAACATTTCTTTGAGCGAATTTAAAAACTCAGCATTTTTGAGAGAAATATCAGACTCCACAAGTACACGTTCATTATCCGGCTTTATACGTTCCATAGAAAATAAAAATACCACGAAACGTGATAAGTGTAAATTGCTCGTGTTTAAAAAGGGTTACTTAACTAAATTAGGCTCGTCGCGATCTAATTCGCTGACTCGAATTGCTTCCTTAGGCTCAGCACTCCCCTTCAATGCCGCCCTTGAAGCAACAGTTGCCTTATTGGTCACATCAAACTTCACTAAATACTTACCAAAAGCCAAGCGAGCTTGGGCGTTCAACGCAGCAAACGACAAGAAACCAATTGCGGTTAACGGCATCAATACCCACTGCAACAACATTCCGACTGTTCGAGTCCGCTTATACCGTTCTGGACGTGGCGGTAACAGTTTAAATGCCAAGAATACCATCACAATAATACCGATTAACGCGATACGTTGAAATAAGCTAATGGTGTCCGGTAACTGATGAGCGACGACATCACGGTAGGCCTGGGTGTTAATAAGTAGTGGCACCCAACCACCGACGGCTACGATAATTGATACGCTGGCGGCTGTAACGTAGCCGTCTAAACTACGCATAAACCACACAAAGCCCGGCCAAAATGGCACGGTACGTTTTTTAGTAAAGATATGTGAAGCTACAAATGGAATATCCGAAGCACCATACATCCAACGTCGTAACTGAATAAATTGAGCTTTGAAGGTTTTAGCATAGGTGTTATCTAGTACGGCATCCTGGTAAATTGGGATGTACAGCGGGTGCACCGAGTAATTACCATTAAAGTAGAAATAGCTGCGCCAGAATTGGTGGCCATCCTCTACTACCGTGCGGGTGCTCCAAAAGCCCATTTCCACCAAAGCATCCATTGGTTGAGAGTGTGAGGCAAAGTTTCGTAGCAAGTGTGGGCGCATTGAACTAATAATGTTCCAAAAAGTGTTACCGGTGGCCAGCACACGCATTGGCGCTGGCACATCCCAAATATTGTTTAAAAACAGGGCAATTGGTTGGAACGCCAGGTGTTTACGGTCTTCATTCACAATATATTCATATGTCGCATAATCAAAGTAGCCAGCATGCGGGCGATTGTCGGCATCTAAGGTGGTAATAAGCACGTTTTTGAACTCAATCTCCTTGTCCTCTACCCACTTTTGCATGTATTTACCGGCATAGGTAATGTTTCCACCCTTACCAACGACTTCGTTTGGCAAGTCACGGGGGTGTTTTACAATTACAAAGTCGTTAAACTTGCTGGCAAACTTTTTTTGTAACCGTAGGGCGGTTTTTTCAATATCATCGCCACCACGCTCTTCGTAGGCGAACACTACAATTAATTTTGATAGGTCATAGGTGGCATGAACAAGTGAACTAATTGTTGGTTCAATAACTTCGTAGCTTTCGTTATAGGCTGCAACAATAACTAAGTTATACATTTCCGATGGCTTCGGGAAAGATTCTGGGTCAGCTGAAATGAGCCGTAGGTTTTCAACATGGCTCACCATGCCGTAGCCTTTATCGTGGCCGTGTTGGTGTTTTTCGTATGAAGCCACCGGGTCTTCCAGTTCTTCGAGGCGTTTAGCCCAGTTGAGCTCTTGGGTTTTCACCAACCGTTGGTGCCCGGCTATCGTGTGGTACACAATACCGGTTGCTCGCACTAGAAGAACAATGATAATCAACATTAAGTAAATTGCTGCTAATAGTGGTGAGAAGATTGAAAGGATAATTAATAACGCAAAGGCGCCATAGCTTACAATAGCCGGCACCATCTCGAAAAATCGATACATCTTTGTCCGCTTGCCGAGGGGAAGTTCGAGGTCAATCATAAGGTTACAGTGGTGACCATACATTTATGATTGAAAAACTTGTTATCCAAGCAAAAACCATGATACCGACGCCAAACCAAGCAAACATAATTGCTAGCGGGTGGCCCTTGGTAAGAAACACCTTTAATGAGATAGCGACGTTAAGAAAAGCCACAATCACTGCAAAGCCACCAAAACTCAGCAGGTAAAACCACTGGTCACGGTATAAGTGGGTCACCCCATAGGCTGTGTAGTGCGTTACTAGCTGAAGCTCGCTTGGGCGAACCACAATGCCAATATAGATAACAAAGGCAATCGCCAGAATAATAGTTACCACTGAAAGAACCGTTAAATAACGATTGGTAATAAGTTCTTTGAATGAATGAGTGATGGTATCTTTTAGCATAACAATATGGAGCCGTTATCCGGGATTGAACCGGAGGCCTGCGCTTTACGAAAGCGCCGCTCTACCAGCTGAGCTATAACGGCATGCGCGCCCCCGCTTTACTGATTAAGTATACCATTTTAGGGGTTCAAAACCTAGAATATCCTTCACCGTACACCTTGTATTTAACCCCGATGGGTGTTAAGATTGTACGAGCTTATAGGCCATAAGCTTTCCACGTATTCGCGGAAGAATCACCTACGGGCTCGTAGTGAAGCTGGCCTATCACGTCTCCCTGTCACGGAGAAGATCGCCGGTTCGAATCCGGTCGGGCCCGCCAAGATATCATTAATAGACTAGATTGACTTTTAGTCTATTTTTTGTTATAATATGTAATCATCACCCTCATCCAGAAGGTAGTTGAAGTTCCCACCCGTCTACAGATCCTACAGGAGGAATCATGGAAATCCTTATTTCTTATTCCACAACCGTCACTTGCAGCATCGAACTGCTTGAAAGGGAGATGTTCATCTACAGGCGTTCTTGGTGGGTTCCACCGCGCATAGTGAGCTCTCTGAACGTCGCACACGATCATTTCAGGATGTACTACCGTGACAAGAACCGCACGTTGCGGACAATCAGCCGAGACAACAACCCGGAGAACATCCACTTCGTCAGCACTGACCAAGTACCTGATATGCCGGCGCGGTTACGCAGTGCGGTCGAGGAGAACTTAGCCATGCTACATGAGCAGGATCGCATCGCCAACCCGACCATCGACGTGCCCTTCTTTCCCTAGGCAGGACCGCGTTCAACACACGCTCCTTGCGAGTTCCTCTTCCCTCGGGAATTGAGGACGCTCCGCGAGGGGCGTCTTTAATTTTGAACGAAATTGCCCCACCCTTTTCAGACACGACCCGCCAAGCACTTATTGACTTAATAACACTTTTGTGGTATTATTTCGTTTCATGATTATCAATGAATATTTTCATTACTCCTACGACCCTATTCGGGCTGAATTGGCCACGAGCCGAGGCAAGCGACTGCTGTTCTTATCTATAGGCAACCTTGCAACCTTTGGTGGCGAGATAAAAGACGAAGCACCGACTGTTATTGAGCCTAATACTTTGTGGGTTGAGCCAATTAAAGGCCTACGAGGGCATGGTATTGGCGAACGGCTGGTTCGCGCATTAGTCGTAGAGTCCAAGAAAATAGGAGTCGAAAGTATTAATGGGCATATAGAGTCAGAATATTCGCTTGATATTGTAAAAAGGGTGTTCGGCGAGCAAGCAGTAAAATTCTTTCATGATACCCCTGACGGCACCATCGATGAGTACCCCGAACAATTTGCTGAATTGCCTATCAGTTTCCAACAAGCACGACAATCACTCGTAAGGGCTGGTAGCGAAGAATATGCCCTTGATCATAGATCATTTGGGTTCGATATCGAAGTTGATATTTCAAAACCTCATATAAATTAGTATTGACGAAATTCACTATTTATTATTTCCTATGGTATAATGAAGCCTGCTCATCCGAGCGCTCTTTGACTACTCCACCGGAGGCATGACATGGCAAAAGAAAGCAGTGCGTCGCAAAGGCTCACCGAACTTCAAGCAGGCATTACAGCACGCATCGAGCGCGATCTTCAAAAATGCGCTCACCAGACCGAGGTTGGCAACTTCACCGCTGCCGCCAAATTGGCCACAGATGTTGCGGCCGACATCGTCGAACTTCGCAGGATCATGTTCAAACGAGTTTCGACTCGTCGTCTGGAAATCCAGCGAGCCGTTACCTACTACAGCGCCTGGCTGCTGGCCTGCGAAGGTCGACTGGCGTATCCCTCTGGCGACTACGAGAGTAATTCGGAATTCTTGAAGCTTAAAAGCGCCCGGGACATCGTTTACTCGCTAGCAAACGAGTACTGGAACACCAAAGAGTACCTCGAGCTCGTCAAGAAGCTTGATTCCTGGATGTTGGCAGCCAGCAACCATCGGATCATTCCGAACTCCGATTAGTCATAAGAGCTCAGGCTCCGCGATATCCGCAAGAAGTAAAGAGATTCTGCGTTGACATCGCGGAGCCTCTTTACTTTTAGGGACTAGCGTTCCATAAAGCGAGTCGTATCGCGGTAAGTGTGCTCTAAATCAGCCGGTACGTTCTGGGCATCTACATAGGCGGCCAAGTCTGCTAATGACTCATGAATAGCCTGTAGGGTCGCTGCCTTAAATCGTGCATTTGAAGAAAAGAGTGTTTTTGTAATTGTTCGAGTGGTGATTGGAATTATGTCTTCATTGGCTACGGTTACCTCGAAATGTGGTGTGAATCCCCGCTTTTTGACTACGTAGGTTTCCGATTGTGAGTATTCGTTATGTTTGTTAGGTATAAGGAAATCTCCACCAGTAGCATAATTTCTTACGTACACAGCAGCATAGCCTACTGGAGCTTGTTCTTGTGGATGCAGTAAATCATACTCCGCCTTTTCCTGCTCATTAAGTTCATGCGCCTCTATTTTTTTACCAAAACCATTCTCAAACATAACGCACCTTTCGTTTAGGGGTATTATACATTTATTGAGTATTTGTCAAATAATACTCCCTACACTCAATACTATACGAATGTGTTATGGTAGGTTTTATGGAATTTTTATCTGATGACGAACTACAGCTAAAGGGAAAGATACAACTTGACACGGCTATTGATGCGCTCGACACTATAGGAATAAACCCTTCTGCGGCTGAAAAACTACAAATTTTGCGAACTACCCAACAGCAACATGCAGCCGCTTTTCCAGATGAGCCCGAGCAGCTCTATCTCTACTTTAAAGGCGGCAAGACAGCTGCTATCAAAGCAGATATCTTAGTTGGTTTAGAGTTACTGAGCGCTAACGCAGACAAACCAGAACAAAAGATTGCCGCTCAGGCCTTATTAGAAATATTTTTACAAAAATAAAAACACCTTTTCGGTGTCTAAGGTGTTGTTGCTCGCGTAGGACCGATCTAATCTCTCCCTTTCGGGATTGATAGATCGGCCCCACGCGAATCGCATGGTGCTAGCGATAGCTCACTCGGCGCTGGCTTCTGATACCAACTCCTCGGAGGCCTTCTCGTCGCTGGATCGTGAGTAGTCCTCGATCATCAGACGGTGACCCGTCGAGTAGAACTCGTCCCAGGTCATCACCTCGTCCTGATCGAGGAGGTGATCGACGTACCAGAGAGTGGGTCCGAAGGGCGGATCCGTCACGAGCGTGAGCAGCTCGTTGTAGTTCAGCACCGTGGGAGGCATGTCCGGCTCGACCCAGACGTACGGCGCCAACTCGAAACGAACACTGTCGCCGTCCTTGGGAACCGCGACGAAGTAGTCGTGTCCGGTCCGACTCTCACGCATGTCCACGACCCGCCACAACTGGACGTCCCGCTTGAGGCCGATGAGGTCAACGAAAACCTCCTGGTTCAACATCTGAGCGACGTCGATCACCGAGAGGTTCTCGAAGTACTCGGGGTGAGGCACGCCATCGATGTAGTACGCCGCGAACGTCAGGTTCTTGCCGTCGTCGTCGATGCTGTCGTCGTCGAGGATGAAGTCGACGATGGCGAGCACGACCCCGTCCTGCACGTAGCCGAGCAGACGCTTGACGAGGATGTCGTTGCCGATGCCGTAGTTTGGTTCGACCTCGACGGTGAACCTGTTGGTGCCGTCTTCGGACTTGTAGATGTGGGGAACGAAGTCCTCGATCGTTTCGGTGTTGGTACTCATGTTACTACCCTCTTCCCACCAGTAGCCCTATCAGCTACACGTCACACCATGTGACATAAAAAAGATTATACAATTTTTTTTACAAAATGTAAATGGTGGAATATTTATAGTTGACAGTTATGAACGTAATTTTTACCGCTCATAAGAGCATTTACGAATATTCATAATTATGGTATTCTTTTCTTTATCGTCCATGGTGGACGTACTGTAGGTTTCTACAGTGACCGAGGAGGCTGTATGTCAGACATAACACCCGTCGTCAAATCCTTTACGTCAGAGAATGACGTCGACACGTACCACTTCGAGGATGGCCATCGGGCCGTCATCAAGCTGTGCGAGCCGGACTCCGAGGCGGAGGGTCAGTACGACTTCATCCTGGTCAACGCCGACGAGCTGGTCTTTCGCATGAACGACCAACCCTGTTCAGGCGTCGACGAAGTCGACGCTTCCTACCCGGACGATCTCGTCATGCTGTACTGGCTCGCGGTCGCCGACTTCGCTGCCGGCATTGACGAGTACACCCGTCTCCCCGACTACGTCAACATGTAGACGACGAAAGCCCCAACGGGCATCCTTCTCTTTTCGAAGAGTCAAGGATGCCCCGTGGGGCTTCTTCATGCCAAAAAATAGTTAGTTCGTGGCGTCGAAACGGGCTTCAACCACTGGCCAGTTGACGACATTCCACCAAGCTTTAATATACTCGGGGCGTTTGTTTTTATAGTCCAAATAGTAAGCGTGTTCCCAAACGTCTAGACCTAGTAATGGCGCTGGTTCACCGGAACTTAATAATGAATCCTGGTTTGGTGTGGTGATTATATCCATATTTGGCTGCAGCCAAACCCAGCCACTTCCAAAGACACTGATAGCTTTAGCCGCAAATTCTTCTTGGAATGTCTCAAACGTCTCATACCTCTGCAAAATAGCTTCTAAAAGCGGGCCAGATGGCTGCCCTCCACCTTGTGGTGACATCCACACCCAAAACAGACAATGGTTATAGTGGCCACCACCGTTATTACGAACGGTGGTACGAATGTCATCGGGTAAAGAATTTAAACCGACAAGTAATTCTTCTACTGCCCTGCCTTGAAGTTCAGGGTATTTTTCAACCGCCGCGTTTAATTTATCCACGTAGCCTTGGTGATGCTTGTCGTGGTGGAGCTGCATAATATCTGCGCTAATATAATCGCTCAGTGCATCGTAATCGTAATTTAGTGCTGGTACGCTAAACATATAGTTGTGCCCCCTATTGTTTGGTTGGTTCGGTTTGCTCGTCAATAACTGGAATACTAATGTATTGAGTCGTCTTTTTGTCAGTTTCAGCATCTGCTAGCAGGTCATCAAAAGCACTCAGTGGAACTTGCAGGTATTCGTAGCGAACTTGAGTTTCGTTTTTATCAACCAGTTTTACGTAGTAATAGCCATCACCAGAGGTTGTTTTAACAGCTTTAGATACTTGGCCAATTTCGAGTTTCAAGGCAGCAGCGGCTAAGCCACCGTCTTGGTTATCAAGCGGTACCCAAGCTGCTGGCCAAAATATAACTGACTTTTGTTCATCGACGTTAATGGTTGTCGCCACCACATTTAAGTCTACTGTTCCAGCGGCGATACTTGCTTCCACCTTTTTCGAAACCGTCTCGGCATCTTGGTCAACGGCGTAGGCTACCTTTTGGCGAAGTAGCTTGGTCTTCATAGCTTGTTGGTATTCATCTGGTGACCAGCCATAATAATCAAGAATAACGGCGTTATAGGTTGATTCACTAACTTCATTGCCATCGCTGGATTGTCGTTGCTGCTTTAGGTATGTCTCAAGCTCGGCATCAGTTACCTTGAGGTCTTTGTCCTTGGCAATTTTGTTCGCAAAGGCATCGGCAATAGCGTCGTGCATGGCTTGGTCTTTAATAAACTCGACTTGGCGTTGGCCGTCCTCGGTAGTAACATCAACTTGTTCTTTTTCAACCAAGTAATGCAGGTTACTGCGGAACTTCATAAGGTATTCACTGTAGCGAACTTGCTGGCCATCAACTTCAGCAACTGGTACCGGCACAACTTTTGTCACGCGGTACATAAAGTCACTGGTGTTTTGAGCTTGGTACAGTAACCAGTAGCCTACACCCAAAAGGATAATAACCGTCGCAATAATAATGATTATTGCATTCACCACCAACTTGTGGCGGGCGTATTGAACCGGGTATTTAAATTTTCGACCACCAGCTAAAACTTGCTGACGGTGCTCGGCCAAAGTGTCGGTAGTAATCCGACCAGCTGGCTCTTCAGGTTGCTTTTTCTTCAACCGTAACTTAGATAACTTCTTCATGCTCTCCTTGCGTTTCAACTACCGTACTAACGGCGTCTTGCAATTTGTTATACGTTTTTTCGGGATGTTCAACATTACGGATAACAAGATCCCCCACGAACGTCTGGATAACTATGGTTCCATAACCAAAAATCTCTCCAGAGAACCCTGGTATATTATAGCTTATGTTCTGAATTTTAGACAGCCGCAACTCGACGACATCTTTGCCGAAAAAACCCTTTTGGGTGATTTGCCGAATACGCTGATTAGTAACAACATAAATTGTGAAATACCACATTGTGTAGTGGTAAAAAAACAGGATTAAACCAAGTGCGAAACCGAAAACCGGTAAGAGAAATAGTTCGAGATTATCTTGCCAGATGAGCGGCGGGATGGCCGTAATAACTAATGAACCAAGCAACAGGTAAAAACCTTTACGCATGGCAATTAGGTGACGACGGAAGACAAATAACAGCTCTTCGTCCGGCCGTTGGCCTTCGAAATCACGTTTTGGAGAATCGTCTTTTTTCTTAATCATTGTAAGTACCGATTTTTAAAGATATTTTGCTTACGCTTTGCATGTATATATACTATCATAAAATCATGGTACCCCGGGCAGGAGTCGAACCTACAACCTTATCCTTAGGACGGATCTGCTCTATCCAGTTGAGCTACCGAGGCGTAATGTCTATTTTAACACATTGACTTTTTCGTGTAAATTTGGTATAATATTCAAGTTCGTACTTTTCACCTACATTGGAGAATTGAAATGGGTAACCAGCAACACCGCAAGATCATCGATCAAGAAGTGCATGAGATGCACCTCATCGACGCGGCTGTCAGTGCCGAACTCGACAGCTACTACGAGGAAGATGACGATGACAACTTCGACGCCTTCGACATGATGGAACAGCTGCCCGCCTTCATGCTAGCCCGCGTCGATGCAGCGATCCACGACCTTCGCGTCGCCCACGCTGCTAGCCCTATCTTCAACCAGCTCGTCATCGCGCACGGTTTCAACCCGCTCGTGCGCTAAGCACGCCTCTAGTACGAACTAGCCCCGGCAATTGCCGGGGCTAGTTCTTTTTTAAGACTGTTGTACTATCGAGTAAACTTTTCGTTCAATACACTGTAATCGTATAGCTCATCTTCGTTGAACCAGTGTGGAATTTCCTTTTCAGCATCGTCCTTATCACCAGAGGCGTGAATAAGGTTAGGAATACCCTTGTTTTGAGCATCACCATAGCCATAGCTCATGTGCGAGAAGTCGCCACGGATGGTTCCAGGGGCTGATGATTTTGGTTCAGTTGAACCGACCAACTTACGGACCAATTCGACCGCTTCAATACCTTCGAGTACCATAGCAATAATTGGGCCATCAGCCATGTTTTCGAGGACGTTATTAAAAACGTCTTCGCCACGACGAGTTATAACTTGGCCAATTTCTTCATAGTGTTTATAGAATTGTTCGCGGTCGGGTGCGATCATTTTTGTACCGACAATTTTAAGGCCAACCCGTTCAAAACGGGTTAGGATTTCGCCAACAACACCACGTTGCACGGCGTCAGGTTTAAAAAGTATTAGAGTTCGTTCGATATGGCTCATAAGGTCTCCTCTGAATTTTTGATTATATACTTAGGCTATTGTACCAAAAGTACCACCGCTAGTACGAGTGCTAGCCCAATTCGGTACCAGCCGAAAATGGCCAACGAGTGTTTTGACAGGTATTTCATCAAGAAACCAACCGCTACCAGGCCGGCAATAAACGCTACCAGGTTCGACACAAACAGCGTGCCAGCGTTAGCTATTAAGTAGTCGGTATCCCCTACTAATACTTTAAGGGTTACACCTAACATAATTGGGAGTGAGGCCAAAAAACTATACTCCGCGGCTTCAGCCGATGAAAGCCCCATAAAACGGCCGGATAAGATAGTAGAACCAGACCGCGATACACCAGGGATTAATGCCAGCGCTTGGGCTAGGCCAATAATTAAGGCTCGTGATTTTGATAAACCTTCCCCGTCGTTGATTGGTGATAACTTCGGTAGTTTCTCAACAATCACCATAATGATACCCACGATAGCCAGGGTGAATACCACCACGACCGCACTTGAGAAGAATGGTGTCTCGCCAATAAAATCTGCCAAGAAGAAGCCAAGCAAGCCGGCCGGTAAAACGGTAATAATAATATTTAAAGCCAGCTTATATTTTTTGTGAATAAAAATATCTTGCAGTATTCCCCAAATGCGTTTGCGGAAGAATACAAACAAAGCCAGCATTGTACCAATGTTAATAAATTCTAAAAATAAGTGGTCCGAGGCGCCACTCATAAAGGTTTGGGCGATTACTAAGTGGCCGGAGCTACTAATAGGAATAAACTCAGTCAGTCCTTGAATGAGTCCCAAAATAATTGCTTCAAGCCATTGCATGTACTCCATTGTATCCGTTAGCGAGGTTTTAGGCTATGCTTAATACATGTATATGTCCGATTACGTTCTCGACTTTATTGAACACCTGGAGGTTGAGGGTGGTCGCATGCCGAAAACCGCCGAGAATTATGAATTCTATCTTAACCGGTTCATTGAATTTTCTGGTGATATTAAAGTTGCCGATATCGATAGTGAATTAGTTCGTAAATTTCGGCTATGGCTAAACCGCCACGAAAACGAACGCGGCGAAACCTTGGCCATGATTACCCAGGCCTACCACCTGATTGCCTTGCGTGGTTTCTTGAAGTACTTGTCGAAGCGGGATATCCCCTCTTTAAGCCCGGATAAAATTGAATTACCCAAAACCGCTCGTAAACAGGTAACCTTTTTACACTACGATGAAGTGCAACGCTTATTTGAACAAATAGATGTTTCCAGTGAAGCTGGTTTACGCGACCGAGCCATCATTGAACTGTTGTTTTCCAGCGGCCTGCGTGTTTCCGAACTGGTAAACCTCAACCGTGACCACATTAACACCAAACGGCGTGAATTTATGGTGCGTGGTAAGGGCCAGAAGGACCGTCCAGTGTTTATAAGCCAAACTGCCGCCGATTGGGTCAACCAGTACCTAGAAATGCGCCAGGACAGCTTAGCTCCGCTGTTTATTGGCTATAGCCGTAACGTCGAACCGACCACGAGCGGCGATTTTAGGCGGCTGTCGGCTCGAAGTATCCAACGGGCTATCAATAAATACGCTCGTCTGGCTGGCATTACCAAGCACGTCAGCCCGCACACTATGCGTCACAGCTTTGCTACCGACTTATTAATGAATGGCGCCGATTTACGAAGCGTTCAAACTATGCTCGGCCACAGCGATATCTCAACTACCCAAATTTATACCCACGTCACCGACGCACACCTTAAAGAAGTCTACGAAAAATACCACAGCGAATCAGAATCGTAACTATGGGTTACAAGTTGTTGTACTGGGGATATACTCGATGTCAGTCACAGAGAAATCTTTACAAAAATCACCGGTAACATTAACCGTAGCATCTGGATACGGGAAGGTCGTATCGAATAGGTTTACTCGGCTAACAACACGCCGGAAAACATCATTGGCTCGGCCGGTTGAGTCGATAGCCGGTTGCACTTCTTTGAATGATACCGCTGGGCTTGAAGGGTTATTTAAATCAATTGGATCATCCGGATCAAAAGGACCGTTCCATAAGGTCACCCGGAAATGGGTTGCATTATACAGCGGAGTTAAACGGAGGAATGCAGTTCGGTCCCCTGCACCGCTCGCACCAACCGCCTCTGGAAGAAGAAGTATAGAGCTACAAGCAAAACCACCGTCCGTGAGGGACGATTCGCAACTAACAGCCGTTGGTGTAGTAATGCGGTCTTTCTTATTCGGGTCATCGGCTGCGTCAGTTTTTCGTTGGTCGTAATCGGTGAAAGCCCTGTCACCTATATTTAACTGACTGGTAGGATACAAGAACATCGTTGCTGAATTACTTTGGTCGCCGCTTACCATATCAAAGTCACTCATCGTAAAGGTACGAGCAAACTGAATCAACTGACTGCGAATAATTGGCGGACGATTGACTGGCCATTGGCCTTGGGCCAATAATGGCTGGCCGGTACCACTAACGCCCGTCAGGCTAACTGGGGCAGTTGGCCCGCTAGCTGTAATGTCTTCACGGCTGAACCATTCAACTTGTACGCGGTCAAAAGCCCGCCCGGAAATAAGCGGCACTAACTGTGATTGGTTACCAGCCAGGTTACCGGTATAGTCAGCTGTCATCAAACTAATAGTCACGCAGGTATAGGCCTGGTCTAAGGCAGCATCACTACCACTAGTGGATTGCTGAACCATAATTTCTTTAGTTTTACCGTTAGGGCCAGTGGCGCCATTACCGGAAATTCCAGTTAAAGCACCATTACACTCATTAGTACTTATTGCATTGGCGGCTGCTGAACAACCAGCTCGGTTAACGAAACAATCCTGTTTATATTTCAGCAGTGCTCGCTTGGCATCTTCTACTCCAGCTTGGGCAGAGTCGAAAGCGCTTTGCGATAGGTCGTTATTGCTGGCCTGTTGTTGGTCACTAATCATTAAGCGTAGGAAGCTTACTGTTACTACCGTAACAAGTAACATGAAGAATACCACTACAAATAGTGATACGGCGCCAGATTGTTTATTAATACTTATGTTTTTCATTGTTACTAGTTAACCCCATTCCCTGCCCTTACGACAAGACTAAATTGCTGAACGCTACAATATAAAGGGTCAGCACCAACCAAATCAGCTGACTTGCAGAGGGATTGATCATCATTTAAGGCCGAAATTTTAGTAGTACCAATGGTATATTGCAAAGAATAGAGCTGTTGACCGGTTGCGTCATCGGAAGCTGAGGCTGGAACCGGAACTGGTGTTCTAAAACCAAACTGGTGTAAGCCAAGTTCGTGGTCACCCGCTTTTAACAATTCTTTAGATTGCGGCACATCAGCGCTTCGCACGCTAGTGTAGGCCATTGCCCCTGAACCGGTTTTCGCACAATATACCTTGGCTGGGTCTGGCACTTTAACCAGCCTAATTGGTTCATTTACCGGTGAGCCGCTTGGTGGCGATTGATAAGCAGTTACATTTGAGTTGCCGTTAGCGATGGCTTCAGCGTAATTCCATATGTATGAATATGTTCCAAGGCAAAGCCGGCCACCAGCTGGGTCAAGAGCAGAAGGCCGCAGCACATAGTCATCACTAAGTGTGAGGGCACCAACGGAAGCGATTGTACGGTGCAGGTCATCGTTGATATCCCGTGAAACCTGGTTAATTTCTTTTACAGTTGTACCCTGGTTATATATTGACCCAATTTGAATAATCGCTAAAGCAATTGCTAAAAGTAAAAATGAAATAAACGTCATAGCTAACGTCAGCTCGACAATCGTAAATCCCTGTTGTTTTTTAACCACGTGGTTCATATAACCTCACAATCGTTCCTAAATTCATTGGTAAGTCTGAGCCGGGAACTTCCCAACAAGCTCTAATATGAAAATCTATATAGCCAGCAAGAGCACCGGTAACGCCTGGCGATCGCATTGCTTCAACCCAGATACCTTGGCTGTGATTAATGGTAGTAGCTGTTTGATAGGTCAGCTGAGCCGCGGCGGTTGCTTTTTCAAATACGCCAGGTTTAGTATTAAGCGTTATAACTTGGGCTGTGACCGGGTTAAGAATAAAATCTTTTGAAGCTTTTGCCGGAACAACACAGGGTGCCGAACCATTGAATGGCGTTACAGGGGTAGAATTACCATTTTGAACAAATTGAATAAGTTTATAGTACTCTTCGGCTGGGCTGGTGAGTGGGTCGGTCACGTTAAATACATAGCCTACTTGATAGGCTTCAACATATGATTCGTGCAAGAACCTAAGGACCTCAGCTTGCCCGTCCATTTGCTGGCGAACCGTGGTGATTTCCAGTGCTCGCTGTGATGCTGCTACGCCTTGGTTCATCAAACTTAAAGCGGTAACGACTATAAAGCTAAATATCATAACCGCAAACAGCACTTCAATGAGCGTATCACCGCTTTCACGTTTGCGGGCTGCAGTAAAACCTAACATCGAGTACTCGATCCAATTGACGATAGATAGTCGTTGGTGCGCAGTTCAATGGCACTCGAAGTAGCCGCGAAGCTACTAATGTACACCGCCCTATCATCATCTTCCAAAAAGCCGCCTGAACTAAGGCAAATTAATTGTTCGCCTTGCCCTGGAGTACTAGGTTCAGCTACCAGCATACTATTGAATGTTGCCGGGCCAATATTTAAGTCATCTGGTACGTCAGTGCCGGCGTTAGTAAAAGTATAAATTTGGCCAGAATCCGGTGAACGAACAATTAAGATACCCATTTTTCGAGGCGTGATTGGCGCTGGGTTGGGTGAGCCATTGATAGTTCGGGGGTAGGCAATTTCTGCCCCCCACTCTTGAGTAGACTTATCTACTTCGGCGCCTGAAACATTGAGTAGATAGTTATTTTTTAGTGACTTAATGTCATTTGGTTGACTGGTTGCACTACTTTTATAGCCAACAACCCGGTAAATAGATATCTTTTCACCCTCAAGCCGAACATACTTGCCAAGCAAGATACAGTTGCTTTGGCCTCTGTTGTCAGCGTTGATGCCAGACGTATTTGGAATAGCGGTACTACCACACGACCAATTGTCACCGCGGCCGTTTTGGACACTCGTAAGGTCGGCGTATTGCTGTTGAATAACAGACTTAAAAGTTTCGGCAGCATCACGGTAACGTTGAATGTTAACAGAGGCGCCGGTACTGGCAATAAGGGCCACTATTAATACGCTGCTGATTCCTAGAAATAGCATTGTTTCAACAATAGTGAATCCTGCCGGTTTATGCATGCCCATCTTGGGCTTAATTATAGCATAAGCACTACTGTATCAAGTGGTTTTTAAAAGCCCACACTAGATAGATACCATCCTAAGATGTACCAACCTAAAAACCACGAAGCGATCGTACCGGCGATTAGGAATGGGCCAAATGGAATATGAGAGCTTCTTTTTAGTTTTTTGGTAGCGAGTAACGGAATTACTACTAAACATCCGATGAAGTTTGCCAAAAATAAGGCGGTAATGGCCAATTGCCAATTTACCAGAATAAGCGCCAAGCCCACCCCGAGTTTTACATCGCCAAAGCCTACCCAGCGGCCTTTGGACACAAAGTATAAAACAGCGTATAGGCCACTTAATATAGCCACTGAACCAGCGGCCGTCAGCAGTGTGCCGCCTATATCGCCAGATTCAGCAGCTACTACACCCACAATACCAAGCCCAATAATAGCTAGGGTTATGTTCAGTTTATCCGGCAACAAGAACCACTTTGTGTCGTAAGCAAATAACATCGACATCACTACCCCGGCGGCTAACCACAGTACAAAGTGGGCGATGTCAAAGCTAGTCTCTACTCCACCCGGCCAAAACGCGTAAGATAATACGAAGAACGCCGCCACGCCAATTTCCATCAAAAATTCGAACCAACCAATTGACTTGTGACAATTACGGCACTTCCCTCTTAGGCTTAGCCAGCTGACAATTGGCAACATATCGTACCATTTCAGCTGGTAAGAACAATGCAGGCACTGTGAGCGGTCTTCTAGTGGCTTAGAGATAACTTTCTTTAAGTGGTTGTACTCTTTTTTGTCATAATCTTCGCCAGCTGCTTTATCCGACGCCAATTGTCGAGCTCGTATTCTCCATACCGACGCCGCCGCAAAGCTACCAAAGGCTGCACCAAATATAACTAGTGCAATGTACACAACTACTTCATTCATAAGCTCTATAATATCATGGGATAATTAAAAAATGCGAAAGCCGTGAAGCTTCCGCATTTTTTATAACTATCTACTTACTAGATGTTAGAGACAGTAACCAGTACCGCTACCACCTTCAAGCTTGGTAACAGTAGCGTATTGACGCGCTGTTCCAGCTGCTAAGAAAGTTTGAGTTGCAGTATTAGCAGTATTAGGGTCACACTTTATGGCAGTGTACACAGTAATTGTGCCATCAGTAACGTTCTTTCCACCAGTACTACCGGCAACAACATTTACATCTGTAATGTTGTTTGATAAGTTTGAAAACTTATTTGGTGTTCCCGCAACAAAACCAAGTTGTGTACGAAGTTGTGCTGTGTTTGGAAATGCGCCCCGGTTTGAGCTAGAAAAGCTGTTAACCGCTGCTGCAACGTTACTTACATCGCTCTTACGAGCTGTGTCGCGTTGACCAGCCTGAAGTGCTGGCAATGCAATAAATACCATTAAGAAAATTAGACCAGCGATTGCTAGTACCAACACAACTTCGATGATTGTGAAACCTTTTATATTCTGTGTACGATTCATAGGAATTATCCCACCTTTCAAATGAACGTTATATACGTTTAGCTTAATACTAAACTACTTGTGCTTTATTGTCTAGACATTTTTTTTAAATTTGGATGCCGTTAACGAGGCCGTAAATTGGCAAAAGGATAGCCCCTACCATTCCACCGGCAACGACGGCTAGTACCACCATTAGAATAGGCTCAATAAGGGTGGAAATGGTACGAATTTGGTCATCAAGTTCGTCCTCATATACCTGGGCTACCTTGCCCATCATTTCGTCAATTCGGCCGGATTGCTCACCAATTTTGATCATTTGCGGCACGAGTGATGCAACGATTGCTTCTGGCTCTAGAGCTACGGACAGCGCCTTACCACCTTGCACTTTATTAGCGGCGCGCAGAATAGCCTCTTCAATTAAGGTGTTGTTAATTGCTCGGCTGGTGACTTTCAACATATCTAGCATGCTCACACCGGTGCTCAGTAGCGTTTGGGCGGTACGTGCGAAACGAGCCATATAAAGCTTTTGAAATAACTTACCAAATAGCGGCATTTTAATTTTAAACGTATCGGCGAACCTGATACCCTTTTCGGTTTTAAGGAACTGTATGAAGAAGTAAACACCAATGCTTAGGACTATAATCGCTAACCACCAAAATTTAGTTAAGAAGTCAGCAGCATCTACCATAAGCTGGGTCAGGAACGGCAAGTTTTTACCCAAATCTTCATATAATTTTTCAACTTGCGGCACCACAGTAACTAACATGAAAATCAGCACACCGAAGATAACGAATAGTACAATCACCGGGTAGGTTAAAGCACCTTTGATTTTACTAGCAATGGCTGCATCTTTTTCTTGTTGGTTAGCGACCCGTTGCAGCGACTCGTCTAAAGTACCAGAAAGTTCACCGGCAGAAATCAGAGCGATAAAGACTTCGTTAAACACGGTTGGGTGCTTAGCGAATGAATCAGATAATGACCGGCCACCTTCTACTGAAGCAGAAATTTCTTGAACAACAGATTGTAGTTGCTTGTTGTTTGTCTGCTCCATAACAGTGTGGAGGCTTTGACTTAACGGTAAGCCGGCCCCAATAAGTGTAGCCAGCTGGCGCGTAAAAACGACTTTGTCTTTTGTTGTGATGCGGCCAGTAAGGCGCGCGAGAAAGCTACCATCCCCTACTTGTTCTTTGACATTCAAAGGTACAAAGCCCTGCTTAATAAGCAAACGAGCAGCGGCTGTTTCAGAATCAGCCTGAATGCTGGATTTTACAATTTTATTGGACGCTTGATCGCGGGCTTCGTAATTAAACTTTTTCACTTTTAGCCTCTCATTAGCCTTTCAAATTCAACTAAGTCAACAGCATATTCTCGGGCGCTATCGTAGGTAACGGTACCAGATTGAACTAGGCTAACAAGCGTTCGGTCCATGGTTTGCATACCAACGTCAGAACCCGTTTGAATAACGGCATCAAGTTGGTGCGACTTACCTTCACGAATGATATTACGAACCGCCGGGTTAGCAATTAGCACTTCGGCTGCCACTACCCGACCACCACCGATTGATGGTACTAAGCGTTGTGAACAAATTGCCATTAAAATGTTTGAAAGTTGGGCGCGCACCTGTGGTTGTTGGTGCGGCGGGAAAACGTCAATCATACGGTCGATTGATTGCGCCGCAGAGTTGGTGTGCAGGGTCGCAAACACCAAGTGTCCGGTTTCGGCGATTGTAATAGCGGCTGAGATAGTTTCAAGGTCACGCATCTCACCAATCAACACAACGTCAGGGTCTTGACGGAGGCTTGAACGCAAGGCGGCGCTAAATGAATAGGTGTCATAGTGAACTTCACGTTGCACAATAACTGATTTCTTTGATTTGTGCGTAAACTCGATTGGGTCCTCGATGGTAATAATGTGCATCGATTTTTCGGTGTTAATCTTATCAACTAAAGCTGCGAGCGTGGTTGATTTACCGCTACCGGTTGGGCCGGTTACTAGCACCAGGCCGCGGGGGTAATCTGCGAAGCCCATGACTACTTGTGGCATACCAAGTTCAGTTACCGATTTAATTTCATTTGGAATTAAACGCAGCGCACCAGCCAGGTTACCGCGTTCGTGGAAGGCGTTCACACGGAAACGACCAAGTGTACCAAAGGCGAAGCTAAAGTCGAATTCTTTATCTTTCATCAAAATTTGGCGTTGGTCTTGGTCGAGGATGGCAAAGATAAGGCTTTCAACAGCCGCTTCATCAAGTGGGTTAAAACCAGCCACTGGTATAAGTGAACCATCAATACGGAGCATTGGTGGGATTCCAACTTGAAGGTGGAGGTCGGATGCCCGACGCTTAACGACTTCTTCTAGGAGCACTTCGATTCTGAGTTGTTGGTTATTCATATAATTCCTCTACCTTACGCCGCATCCGATGTTACACGGTTGACTTCTTCTAATGTTGTGAGACCTGCCAAAGCCTTTAAATAGCCGTCCTGGCGCATGGTAATCATACCTTGCGACACAGCCAGCCTTTGGATTTCAGAGCTCGTAGCGCGGTTTATGATGAGTGTTTGGATTTCTGTGTTGACGTCCATAACTTCATAAATACCGGCTCGACCACTGTAACCATGCGGCGTTTGAGGGCTATCAATTCCTCTGACTAAAGTATAAGCGCTTTGGCCCGCTAATGGTAGGTCTTTATAGCCTAAATCGGCTGAAACCTTGGCAACGTCCGCGGCGGTTTTTGGAAGTAGGTGCCCAATTGTTGCCATAATATTTTGCGTTTCAATTGGCGTTGATTGATAGACTTCGCGTTTTTTCGATACCCGACGAACTAATCGCTGACCAATAATTGTATTCACCGTACTTGCAATTAAGAACGGCTCAATTTTCATATCAAGCAAACGTGGTAGCACGCCGGCCGCACTGTTGGTGTGAAGTGTACTAAATACCAAGTGCCCAGTTAGAGCAGCTTGCACCGCCAAGGCAGCGGTTTCACCATCACGGATCTCCCCCACCATCACAACGTCTGGGTCTTGACGCAAAATTGAACGCAGGCCGTTAGCGAACGTTAACCCAACTTCAGCATTTACCTGAATTTGGTTAACGCCGTTCATCTTGTACTCAACTGGGTCTTCCAAGGTAACAATGTTAACACTATCGTCTTTGATTTCTTTAATAAGCGCATAAAGGCTGGTTGATTTACCGCTACCGGTTGGCCCAGAGGTGAGCACCATGCCGTTTGGACGTTTTACACCGTGACGAATTACCCGCAGTGAACGCCCAGCGTAGCCCATTTCTTCAAGGTCAAAGCTGTTACCGGTTTTATCCAGCAAACGAATGACAATTTGCTCGCCCCATACCACTGGGCTAATGGCGATACGAAGGTCGACTTCTTTATTGGCGACCTTAACGGCAAACTGACCGTCTTGCGGTACACGGTGTTCGTCAATTTTTAGGTTAGCCAGAATTTTTACACGGCTCACCAAGGCTGGTTCGATGCTTTTAGGCAGTTGCATAACTTCACGAAGCACGCCGTCAACTCGGCAACGAATTTTCAAAGCATTTTCCAGCGGTTCAACGTGGATGTCACTAGCGCGAGACTTTACGGCGTATTCCAGAATCTTACTTAAGGCTTGGCTAATTGGAGAATCTTGAACAATGGTCTTAACATCGCTGGCTTCTTCGGCGCGTTCTTCATCTTGTGATACTTGCGCTGCTTGGTCGACACTGGAAAGGTCAGTTTTGTATTGATCGAGTACGTGGCGCACGCCCGTTTCTGAAGCCATGAAGACCTTTAGAGGTCGCTGAATGCGGTTTGCAAGGTAATCGACTGCCTGGACGTTATTAGCGTCAATCATGGCGACTGCTAAGCGGTTTTGTACTTCCGCCAGCGGCACAGCCATAAAGCGTTCAGCAATATCTTCCGGCAAGAGCGCCAAAATATTTTGGTCAATAATAATATTAGCAAGGTTTACATATGGAACGCCCGATACCTGGGCGATGGCGTGGGTTAATAACTCATCGTCGATGATGTTTTGTTCAGCAAGCAAGCTAAAGAGTGGCTTATTAACACTCGCCGACTCTACCTTAGCCGCATCCAGCACAGCTGAAGCTACCAAGCCTTCATCTACCAGAAGCTTGATAAGTTTGTCTTGAATATCGTCAGTAAGGAGTGCCATCGGCTAGACCTACTGGTTTCCTGGCGTAATTTGCACCTCAACGGCAGGGTTAATAGCATTCTCGTTAAAGACTTTAGAATCAACCTCGCTGAGTGTTGGGTCGATGCGTTCAATCGTCTTGACGTTAACGGGTTCGTTAGCTGAACCACCGAAAAGTGATTTAGTCACGAAGAAAGCAATCAACACACTCACTGAGGCGATAAGAATAATCATGGCTATGTCGGTTTTTTTCATGGGTTCACCACCTTATCTTGAAGTTCGATTGTTTTGGCTGGTTCGTAGAAAGCTTTAGCTTGAACGGTCATTAGCTGGCCATCTTGTTGTGTTTCAATTTGCAGAGAGGTGATTTGGATAAGTCGAATAGAGCGTTCGAAATTTTGTAGGACCATTTTAATTGCATCTTGGCTACCCTTTACCACTAAGCGGAATGTAATTTCATTCGCGCCGGTGGTCGCGGAAGCATCAACGGTTGTCGTGCTCGTACTTAACGATTCAAGGCCAACAATTGGGTCAACCTGTAGTGACTGAACAGAGGTTAGGCCAGGAACACCAGCCAGTAATTTGTTTTGCAACGAAGCACCTACCGCTAATGAGTTACCCTCTGATGGTAAAGCATCGAGAATCACCTGAATTGCTTGGTCATCTTCATTGGCTTTTGACGAAATTAGAGCTTGGTTGGTATCAAGAACCCGTATTTGGTCTTCTAACTCTGGGGCAACTTTGTTGTTATTGTCTAAAGCTGAAACCGTTTTCTGCTTTTCCATAAGCACCTTTTCATTGAAGATAGCTTTTTGAGCTAAGAAGACGCTCACAACAACTGCCGAGCCAACCAATGCAGAGGCCATGGCAATCCAGATAAACATAGTTTTGTTTGCCTGAGCAATTTGGGTTCGCTTTCGGATAGCTACATCATTTGGTTTCATTATTCGATGTCCTTTGCTCGTTGGGTAAAGATACTTTTTGGAATACCTAGATTAGAGTCGGTTACGTTACCGTCTATGCTGAGTTTAATAGTAACAACTGGGGTTTTAGCGGAGAATAATTCTTCTGGGTACTTAAAGCTGATAGTAAATCGTAATACTTTTTGGCCATCGGAGTTCTCACCGTAACTGATGTCGGTAGTGCTAATATCGCTAGCAAGATCAATAGTTTTTTCGGCCCCGTCTTCGTTATAGACAATTACCGAACTATCGATTGTTTTCTTGAAAACTTCCATCGAGTCGTAGGCTTTGGTTTGGCCCTCAAGCGTAATAGTCGACTCTTCAGTGTTCATCGACAACAACGATACCTGTACGGCATTTGGTGCTGGCGGAATGACGGCTGAAAGTACGTCGAATACCCGTGAATCAATCTTCTTTTTATCGTTCAACTCAGTAACTCGGTTTAATTGATTTTGGATGGTTAACATTTTCGAGAGGTCTTCGACTTTCGCAAGTTCCGCACTACCCTCTTGAATTGCGTTGTCAGCAAAGGCATGACGAACCGTTTGGACACCAAAGACATACAGTGCTAAGGCGACTACCAGCCCACCGGCAACAATACAGGTGATAATAGAAGCTGATATAACTGCAGTGCGAGTACGCTGCGCTTTGAGAAGCTCCTGTTTTACATCTGGGATAAGGTTAATTTCTATCATAGCTTATTCTTTCTTTGAGCTAAGCCAATCGCTGATGCGAATTCAGCCGCAACGGTTGCAAGTTGCTGTTGATCAGTTTGTGAAACCCGGACTTTTTGCCAAGGGTTTGCCATAGAAGTTGCTACACCAGTTTTTGAGCTGACGTATTCAGCAAAGCCTGGAACAACCGAACCATAGCCTGAAAGCAAGATGCCGCCGACTGGTGTATTAGGGTAACGAGTTTGGAAGAACTTGATTGATTTTGTAAGTTCAGTTGCAAAACTTTCAAGTGTACCTTCAATTGCACGATAGACTTGGCCCTCCAGGCGGTCTGGTGCTAAACCAAATTTTAAAATGAATTGGCGGGCTTGATCCTCTTGAACGTTTAAGTTCTGGACGGCTGCCTTAATGAGTGACTGCACACCAGTTGGGATTGTACGTACTAAGCGTGGGCTATCGCCAAAAGTAATGGCCAGGTCAGTTGACTGTTCACCAACATCAATAAGAAGACGAGCATCAAGTATACCGCTAGGAAGCAGTGAGCGCACCATTGCCAACTGTGTTGGCTCGGCACCAATAACGTTCAAGCCAAGGTTCTCTACGAACTCTAGGCGCTCTTCTGCGAAAGAGTTAGAGGTACTAGCAATCAGCACTTCTTGCATTTTAGGGTCGTGTAACGAGGTACCAAGTGCAGCCCAGTCAACCTTAGCTTCGTTGACAGCCATAGGAATAAATTGGTCAACTTGGTACTTAATAGTGTTACGAAGTTCGTTTTCCGGCATGATTGGCATTTCAATAACCGTTGTGAAGGTTTTGCTTGAAGGTAAGCTAATAATAACGTTTTTCGTTTTAATACCACTCTGCCCTACTGCCGTCATGATTACTTCGCCAAGACGACGTAACGCTTCAGGTGATGATGAGCTACTGGTTTTTTCATCAAGTGGCGCATAGCCAAAGTGAACTAAGTTCCAGGCATCCGGACCAGCCGAAGAAAGTTGAACTACACGCACCGCATTGGTGCCTATATCAAGTGCAAAGTAATCGCCCACGCCGTGTTTTACCATATTGTCCCTCATTATAGCTAAAGCATAAGCGGAAAAGCAAGTAGATTTAGTTGTAATTTACTTTAGAATTTTGGAGGAAGCTCTTTTGAGCTAATAGTCGGCAAGCGACCGTTACCTGGACTGTACGAAGTTGCCCATATAAAGGCATCGCCACGAAGGTTGAACACCTCTGCTGGATCACCTAAATTAGGACCAACGCCACTACCGGCAGTCCGTCGCAGGAGTAAGTGGTTCGCCATCACTGGACCATTGATTACCAGTTTCTCTGTACATTGAAGTGAAGTAGGCAGTGTCGTTGCAGTCACGCCACCGGCGCCACAAGTATTAATGACTCCGTCGGCCGCTGTACTTCCAGGTGACGATGCCCCGCCAGTCGCGATAAGCCAGGCGTCAATATTCTTCACTGCATCCGAAATGATAATATTTTTAGCAATAATTACAATTTGCGGAATAGAGCCCAGCCCGCTTAAAGACCCAGGCGTGTAATTTAAATCGCTCGTTATTGTCACGGTAGTCTTTGGCGCGTTAATTACCACCCAGCGACCGGCTCCAAAGGCTGCAGAACTATTGACGGATAAGTTCGGAGAATTCGACGTATAGACCAACCCGGGCGCAAGGCCAAAAAGGTTTTGAGTTCCACTTGAAATTATTTGCGCCCCTGCGGTTGGTACCGGGAAGCGGCTGGAAACATTTGGCGCCAATGAACTTATTGCATACTGCCCTATTTGCGCCTCTTGGCAGGTACTGCCCGACCCACTACTAACGGCATTACTAATTGTCAGTAAACTTAATCTACAGAGGTCATTAGCATCACCGTCAACATACATTGCGCCCGAAGCCATACCCGCCACGGTTCCCGATGGGATAATTGCATACTCCGACCATGATCCATAATACAGGCCGGTATTAGATGAATACGATGACGACGTAACAATCTTGGAAACAGCTGCCGGGTTTGTGCTTGTAGCCCGTCCTACCATCAAGTCATTACCTAGCACTTGCACTTTAGGTTTCTTAGCAACAACCACACAAGCTGGCGCACTATGGTACCAATAGCCAAGCGCATTATCGTTTGTATAGGGGTTTACCGAAAGCGCATAGCAAATTTTACTACCAACCAGCAAGTCTTCAGAGACCTTAGCGACGTCAGGAAGAAGTGTTGTGCCTGGCGGGAAACCTTGAGTATTGCTGGCTTCAGTAGTAGCGCCGTTACCATAGTAGGCTAACGGAAGTGTTGGATTAATACCGGCAACTGGAACAGCGGTAGAGGGCGGTACGACAAAACGAGACACTTGCCATGTAACAGCATCAGCATTTCCACCGCCAGCAGATGTGACAGCTGGTGTTGCCGTGACGGTTTGGCCAGATTCGATGCTGGTTGATGGGTTTACGGTTACAGTTGGTGTTAGGTTGTAGCCAGGAAGGCGCGCACGGTAAATAGTAACTGGAATTAAGGCTGTGCTACACGAACCAGGACCGGCCCGCGTCACACCATTGGTTGAATAACAACGAAAAATACCGATAGTAATAGTCTGGCTACCAGTACCGTTGGCATTGTTCGTTGCCAAACCACTGACGTTCAGAGTACCGGTTACTGAACCACCTTGGGTTGTCCAGACATCATTTACGCCTTGGAAATTTCCCCTATAGAGTGAACCGCCTCCGGTAATACCTAATCGGGCAGAATCCGGATATGCGCCACCAACGGTGTCAGGCTGCACTTCTACAGCATACGACGGCTGCCAGGTGCCCGCACCCTGTCCACAGACATATACCGAACCACGGATGGTGATATTCACTACAGTGTCAGTGGCGCCAACATTTACACCGTATGCATAATAACCGGTATCGGTCGCAGAGGCGTCGGCGTTGTTCATCCAAATCGCCCCTTGTGATGTCGGGCGACCCGCGAAACAGGCATTGCGTGCCCGGTTTTCGTCACCGTTACAGGCTACGCGGTTGGCGGGACACGGTGCTGCGCTAGCTGACTCGGCTGGGATAAGAATACTTAAAAAGCCCAGCGCAAGAATAAAAATTCCAACGAAAAGCTTGTACCCAGTTAAATAATTAGTTTTAGCCATTTCCCTTTAAACTTGAGTTCGGACTAACGGAATCCGGTGAGGTTATAAGTTGCGCATTCTCTTCGATAGCTTTCAGACTAAGAGGATTATCGAGTTGACCAGTAATGTATTTGCCCTCTTTAGACAAATCCTTCAACACACCAGCAAATTTACCCGTATCGCTCACATTTTGGGTATACATAGCATTTGTAAATTGAATAAATACACAGTTAGGGTCAGCTTGGTTGTTGTTGATAGTCGCAGCTGCTTTAGCACTATCAGCGAGGATTGAGCCGTAGGCGTCGGCGCTGGTTTGAGTAAAGGCGGTGTTGTACTTGCCTATTATGTCTTTGCATAGACCAGCATTATTGCTACTGGCAATGTTTGGGCTAACCTTTAGCACGCCACTAGCAAATAGTGCGACTAAACCGCCAATAATAAGTACTGCTAATACGATGCCTATAACGATTGGACGACTGATACCCCGAGTGGATTGTTGAGAATATTTCATTGACTATGATTATAAAGTAAACGTAAGTGTAATTCAAATGAATCGGACATTACCATTATCCACCCCCGTTATGGTACGATAGAGACATATGAGTTTATCTATCGGAATCGTCGGTCTACCAAACGTTGGCAAGTCTACCCTGTTTAACGCCCTTACAAATAATGATATTTTAGCGGCGAATTATCCGTTTGCGACGATTGAGCCGAACACTGGAATTATTGCCGTGCCCGACGAGCGCCTAAGTGTGCTTCAAAAAATGTATTCGGCCAGCAAGGTTATTCCGGCGGCGGTTACTTTTGTAGACATCGCCGGCTTGGTGGCTGGTGCAAGTAAGGGTGAAGGCTTAGGTAATAAGTTTTTAGCCAACATTCGTGAGTGTGATGCGATCGTACATGTAGTGCGGGCTTTTGAGAACGACGATATTATTCACGTTAGTAGTTCGGTTGACCCTAAGCGTGATATTGAAGTCATTAATACCGAGCTGATCTTAGCTGATTTGCAATCAATTGAGCGCCAAATACCGAAGCTTGAACGCGAAGCCAAAGCCATCCCTACTGCTCGCCAACAGATTGAAGAAATGAAAAAGCTGCAAAGCGAACTAGAAGCCGGGCAGCTTGCTTCTGAAGTTGAGAGCGTGAGTAAGGAAGTTATACAAAGCCTTCAACTGCTGAGCGCTAAGCCGGTTATTTATATGTTCAATGTGGATGAGTTTACCCTGGGTGATGAAATTCGTAAGCAGGAATTAACCGATTTGGTCTCCCCTGCTTTAAGCGTGTTCATTTGTGCCAAGCTGGAAGAAGAGCTGCGCGGCTTAACGGATGAAGATGCTGAAGAACTACTTGGCGCCTATGACGTTTCAGAATCTGGATTATCGCAACTAGCACGAGTTGCCTACTCGACACTTGGCTTACAAAGCTATCTCACAGCTGGGCCGAAAGAAGTTAGAGCTTGGACGATTCACCAAGGCTACACTGCCCCACAAGCAGCTGGTGTTATTCACACCGACTTTGAAAAAGGCTTCATAGCTGCGGCAATCGTGGACTTTGATGATTTAGTGGCAGCTGGTAGCGAAGTTGCAGCTAAAGCTGCCGGCAAACTGCGCACCGAAGGTCGTGACTACGTTATGCGCCCAGGTGATGTAGTTGAGTTCCGATTCAACGTTAGCAAGTAGAAACGTTCTTGGTTGCCTTTCGCGCCGGATACATCACTATCGCGCTTATCGACGATAAAGAAATAATCTTTTGACCAGATTTCAAAATTTTTTAAGATCTGACGGCGCATAGAGTCGTTTTTAATAATACCTTTGTTAGTTTGGTTGCGGCCGGCTTCAAACTGCGGCTTTACCATGGCAACAATTTTAGTGTTCACATCAGATAGTTCACGCGCAATATGCGGCAGAATTTCTCGCAGGCTAATGAAGGATACGTCGATAACAATAATGTCGGGCATCACCGGCTGAGTGCCTGGTTTTGCGGAAATTCGAAAATCACGAATATCAGTTTTTTCGTGAAGCTCAATGCGTTTATCTTTGCGAAGCGACGGGTGCAGTTGCTCGGTACCAACATCGACTGCAAACACCTTGGAAGCACCGTGTTTTAGCGAATAATCAGTAAAGCCACCGGTGCTGCTACCTACATCTAGTACGGTTTTATCGCGGAAGTCCAATTTTAGCAGTTCCGCAACACTGGCCAGCTTAAGACCTGCCCGGCTGACGTAGCGCTCTTTTTTCAGCAGGTCGATGAGTGAATTTTCGGAAACAAAATGGCCAGGTTTCGTAATAACCTGACCATTGACTGTCACTTCGCCGAGCTTAATAACGCTTTCAGCTTGAGAACGAGTTGGCGCCAGGCCTAACGTCGTTAATGCAGCATCAAGGCGCTGCTTCACAATTAGTCTTTCTTTCGTTCGCGGTATTCACCAGTAGTGGTATCAACGGAAATGACGTCCCCTACTTTAATGAAGGCTGGAACTTTAACGACAGCACCGGTTTCAAGGGTGGCATCTTTCAGAACACTACTGGTAGTATCACCTTTAACAACGTCTTCAGAATACGTTACCTCAAGGTAGACGTTTTTAGGAAGTTCGACGTTGATAATGCGACCATCGAATGATTGCAGCGTAAGCGATTCGCCTTCTTTAAGGAATTTAGAAGCTTCTTCAACGATATCGGTCGCCAGTTGGAATTGCTCGAAACTGGTTGGATCCATAAAGTAAAAGTTGTCAGCGTCCTTATAGAGGTATTGTACCGTTTGGTTACTCACTTCAGCTGAATCAACCCGTTCTTGGCCTTTAAAGGTCTTCGGGATGACACTGCCGTCGATTAAGTTTTTCAACTTCACGTTTACAATACTGCCGCCGCGACCCATAACCTTTTGGTTATAGTCGGTTACGCGAAAAGGTTTGCCGTCGATTTGCACGACGACACCTTTTTTAAGTTCGGTTGGCTGGTAGGAAGCCATGGCCAATTATCCCTGGGCTACGAATGGAAGTAACGCGAGGTGACGGGCACGCTTGATAGCTGTCGCTAGTTGGCGTTGTTGTTTAGCACTAAGGCCAGTTTTGCCGATTGGCTCAATTTGTCCGTACATGTTGATGAAACGTTGCAGAGTTTTGACATCTTTGTAGTCAAAAAAGGCAGGTGCATCTTTCTTAAGTCGTTTTTGCATAATCTATCTCCTAATTAGTTATTCTGAGGCAGTGCCTAGAATGGAATTTCACTTAAATCAATTGGTTTGTCATCGATGTCTTGAATAACGACATCTTTAGGGGCGCTGTTGTTACTAGATGAGTTAGAGCCAGACGAACGAGCGCTTGAGCCGTTGTCTGATCCAGATTCGCCGTTAGGTCCATCAAGGAAAGTAACGTCGGTAGCGACCACTTCGATGCGTGATTGCTTTTTACCGGTTTCTTTGTCGTCCCAGGTATCTTGGCGCAAACGGCCTTGAACCAAAACGCGACGACCCTTGGCTAGGTATTGGATGACCAAATCACCAAGTTTTTCCCAAGCAGTTACGTTAAAGAAATCTGCTGCGTCTTCTTGACCACCACGGTCGACGGCGATGCCGAAGCTGGCGATTGTTTTACCAGTTGTAGTAGTTCGTTGCTCTGGGTCACGTGTTAAACGCCCCATTAGGATAACTTGGTTGATACTTTTGGCCATATAAACTCCCTATTCCCTCTTCTTAATTTGCTTCGTTAGTTTCGTCGTCTGATGAACGCGCTTCAGCACGTTTAGCTTGCTCGGCAAGTGCTACACGAGCTTTTACATCAACTTTTACCAAGAGGTAGCGAAGTACTTCGTCGGTAATGTTATATGTATTGCTAATTTTGAGCGGTGCGTCAGCTGGAAGTTCAACATCCATGTATACGTAGACTGCGAATTCTTGGCGGTCGATAGCGTATGCTAACTTCTTTTTGCCCCAGTTGTCTTCACGGACGATAGTACCGCCAGCGTTCTTGATGATGTCACGTACTTTAGTAAGTGGCGTTTCCAAATCTGCTTCCAGATCAGGGTGGATAAGAACGGTTAGTTCGTATTCTTTCACTATTTTTCTCCTTTTGGAATCCGATGTGTACCGGATACTCATTCGTTACTGAATGTAATTTATGAGCTTGAGTTATTAACAGTGGTAATTATACACTATCTCCCCTGTTAGAGCAAATGGAGCATGTCTTAGTATGACAAGCTATTATGAGATTGTAATTAATTAACACATCGCTTTCACTAACATTGACATAATCACTTTAATATGCTAATGTTATTATTAACAAATGAGCGAAAAAATAAACATGATTAACCCCAGTTCATCCCAAGAAATTCCGCTCGACACAGACCCTACGATCAGTGTTAATCTTTCCGTAAAAAACACTCTCAAGCAGGGAGAAAAATTTCATATTGACTACCCTGCACTGAGAGAAACCCTTAGTGCAGTAGGCGCACCGGCAGACAGCAGCTCACTTTCTATCGAGTTTGGCTCAAAAATGAGCGCTGGCGATTCAGGCGGCTACAACCCCGGCATCGAACACGCTAGAATAGTATCCAGAAATAATGAGAGACTGATGCAAAAAAGCCTTCAACACGAATTGAAGCATTACGCCGATATGGCTCAAAACCCCGTCACTCAGAATGAACTACTTCGCAATAATATTGGTAAGAGTTCTATCAAAGCAAGTCTTGCCGCATCAGGATTAGGTGTATTAACGTTAATTGGATCTGCCGCCGACTCTTTTCCGCAATCAATTTGGGCTAATCATGAGACTCTCGAAGCTATTAGTAACACATCAGAAGTAGGTCGTACTATTATTTTCCCTATTATCTTGGGGTCTGCTGCGTTGGCTGGAGTACTCTATTACGGACAAGACCGTGAAAGAACCGCCCGTAAAGCAGAGAAATTAAAACTGCCTATCGTAGCTTCAAAACAATCAATATAATTATCAGTTAGCCGTATTTAAAATAACCCCAGTTTATACCTAGGGTTATTTTTATCTCACTCTCTATCCAAGATCTTCTTCATCCGGAGCAGTAGAGCTTCCAAATACCTCATCCAAGCTTGATACAAGCACGTCTCGTGGCCTTGCGCCATCAGCAGGGCCAATGATGCCTTGTTCTTCCATTTCTTCAACCAGGCGGGCTGCACGGGCATAGCCTACACGCAAGCGGCGCTGTAATAAGCTGGCGCTGGCTTTACCGCTATCAATCACGACGCGAACGGCATCTTTATAAAGGTCGTCGTTACCGTCGTGGTTGTTATCAAAGTCCATCACTACCCCACCCTTGCCGTTCAATTGAACCGGTTGGCTAACAACTTCATCGTTGTATTGTGGTGGTGATTGTTGGCGGAGGTGGTCGGTAATTTTCATCACTTCTTCATCGGTCACCCAAGCACCCTGGATACGCTTCGGCTTGCTCATAGATGGAGTAAGCAGCAACATGTCACCTTGGCCAAGCAGCTTCTCAGCACCAACTTGGTCGAGAATGGTTCGAGAGTCAATTTGCGAAGCAACAGTAAAGGCAATACGGGCCGGTACGTTGGCTTTAATAAGACCGGTAATAACGTCTACCGATGGGCGCTGCGTCGCTAGCACTAGGTGCACACCAACGGCACGGGCTTTTTGAGCCAAGCGGACAATCAATGCTTCGACGTCGCGGGCGGCAACCATCATCAAGTCAGCTAACTCGTCGATCACAATTACAATGTATGGCATAGCGCCGTTTTCGTGTTGTTGGTCATGGCCATCGTCATCCGTTACCGTAATAGTTTTTTTGCTATTTCGAATCATATCGTTATAGGTTTTAATGTCACGTACTTTGTGTTCAGCCAATAACTTGTAGCGGCGCTCCATCTCGTTAACAGCCCATTTCAAAGCGCTAATTGTTTTTTCAGGTTCGGTAATAACTGGGGTAATAAGGTGTGGAATGTCCTCGTAAGGGGCCATTTCCACTTGCTTAGGGTCAACCAAAATCAGCTTCATTTCACTTGGGCTGTTGTGGTACAGCAAACTGGAAAGCAAGGTGTTAATCATGACGGACTTACCTGAACCAGTTTGACCGGCAATAAGAAGGTGGGGCATCTTATTCAACTCACCTATCACGGCTTGGCCGGCAATATCTTTACCAATTGCGAATGGCAATGGTTCGGTGGTTGATGTCCAGGCCTTACTGGTAATAATTGAGTGCAAACGCACATCGGCAGCTTTACGGTTTGGCACTTCAATACCAACCGCTTTTTGGCCAGGGATTGGCGCTTCCATACGCAAACTTTGAGCAGCTAGGTTTAAAGCGATATTCGTTTCGAGCTGAGTAATTTTTGTGAGCTTCACACCACTTGGCGGACGCAGTGTATATTGTGTGACCTTAGGGCCAATGTTAGCGCCTTCCATTTCAACGTGGATATTAAACTCAGCCAAGGTATCTTTAATAGTTTGAGCATTTTGCTGCACGTCACCTGGGTCGGCTGGCGATTGCTTCTTCTCAAGTAAATCAACACTTGGAGCTTTCCAGTTAGGGTCGCTAACGGTCACTAAAGCTGAACGGTCTTCAGCCGCTTTATCTTTTACGACGCTGTTTTTAAGCGTGTTAAGGTGCGGGTTCTTTCGATCGATCGTTTCTTCAGCACCAAGCATTGGTACACCAGCATTAAGCTTAAAGTCGACCATTGGACCCTTAGGAGTATCGATGGCGGCGGCGTTACGCATGACTTTAACGTTGTCTTCTTGCTCTTTGGTATCGCGACGAGTCAGTTCCCATACCTTCTTAATAATAGTGATTGGAGAAACGCGAATAATAAATAAAGTCGTAATAATAATCAGCAGAATATATACGAACGCCGCAACACCTGCATTCACTAGTAGCATCATGCCACTATTAGCTAGCTCCCCTACGAAACCACCAGTGGTTTTTCCATCAGCGTTTTTAAGAAGCCCAAATAACCCGGCGAACCAGACCAATGAAAGCGCCACGGCGAATTTCATAATAAATGGCAGGCGGTTATCTTCAGCCCTAAAAATTTCAACTGCCACGTAAATAAATAGAATTGGTACCACAAACACGGCATAGCCAATGGTGTCCATAGTGGCCATGTATAACCAGTCTAATACTGGGCCACCGAGGCCAAACCAACCAAGAATTAACAGTAATGAAAAGGCAATCAAGAATAATGCCCCTACCTGCGACCAAAAACCGCTTGGTAATGAGTGTTGAGGTGAGGTGTTAACTACCTTTTTTTTAGCTGAGCTGCGTTTTTTCTTTTTTGCCATCTGTTTATTCATTATAGGTGGTTATGCCTATATCTTATAGCGTATATTATAGCAAAATTTACCACATTTTGCAAGAGGCTTATGTTTGGCGAATTTAAGGGGTGGCGGTATACTATGGGCAATCGTTTAACCCAATCGAAAGGTGGTGAGGGCGATGACCCTCTCAACAGTCCAGTTCGAGGCAGAATTCACGAGTAAATTATTTCCGGAAGGTAAACAGCTATACCGGCTAAAGGTCAACGACCGGTTTCGATTGACAGTACTACACCCGGTTGAAGGAACGTTCAACCTAGTGCGTATTGCCCTCGAGGCTGGCTACCTAAGCCCCGACGAAGCGGAGTATTGGCGCGATGCGCCACCGGACAACATGTATCCGCTTCCTCTCGAAAAGTCCAAGCACGTAATGGAGTTTTGCCACACGAATGCCTTCTTGTGGCTACACGGGAGGACGCTAAAGCCGAAGCTAAACATCCAAATCGGCCTTCGTAACCACCTCGACCCAGAGGAGGATTTCATTCTCATCGATGGTGTCGTGAAGGAAATCACTTCGGTTCAATCTAGGTTTCCTGGCGAGATACCTACAAACCACTAAGCTCCGCGCTTGGCGTCGAGTCCCCTCTCAGAAATGAAATGGGACTCCGCAAGTGCGGAGCCCTTTTCATTTCAAGCGATAGTATTAGTAACCGCGAGTGTCGACGTGTGTTTTAGGTTCGACAGTTTCAATGTCTGGAACGACGGGCGCAGGAAACGTTTGTGGCGCTGGGCGCTCGTAACGAGGTTCTGGCGGACGAGTGTCAGGTTGCATTGGACCGTTATCGGGTGCAGCACTTTGGCCACCGAAGCTTGGCCGAGGACCACGGTTTTGACCACCTTGGTTACGGTTGTTGTTCGGACGGCCATTGTTGTCGCCACGGTTATCACGGTTTTCACCTTGGCCACCACCTTCGTGTTGAGGCTTGCCACCGCCACCAATTTCGTTAATCACAGGAATCACAATTGGAGTGCGACGAGTTTGGTCATACAGTACGTGTGTTAATTCGTCTTTAATTTCCTTCTTCACGACGTCCAGGTCAACCCGACGGCCGCTGAAAGTGCGAGCAACTTTTTGCTTCAAGTATTGGCGGATGATACCCATGAGCTCTTCACTATCGCGCAGGTAAATGAACCCACGGCTAATGATGTCAGGGCTGGTAAGTAAGCGGCCGTTACCCTTAGCGACAGTCAGCACCACGACAAACATACCTTCGCTGGCCATGTGGATACGGTCTTTAAGGACTACTTCTGAAACAATCGCTCCAGAGTCATCGTACATAACACCACCAACTGGTACGCGGCCGGCTTTACGAGCTTTGTCAGAGGTGATTTCAATTACGTCACCACTGTCACAAACAAAGATGTTGTCGCGTTTAATGCCACATTCGCGTTCCGCAAGAACGGCGTTGTGGGCCAACATGTGGAATTCACCGTGGATTGGCAGGTAGTATTTAGGGTTCAAGGCATTAATAAGCTTTACGTGGTCATCGTAGTACCCGTGACCTGAAAGGTGTAGCGGGCCAATGCCTGTAAGGTGGGTTTTGCCGTTTTGAACAACTTCACTACCTTCACGCATCAAACCATCAACGGTACGAGTAACGTACTTTTCATTACCAGGAATAGCATTTGAGCTAAAGACGATAATGTCGCTGTTTTTAATTTTGATGAACTTGTGTGAACCACTAGCCATACGGTTAAGGACGGCGCTAAATTCACCTTGTGAACCAGTACAAACAATGGTGACTTTTTCGTCAGGCATTTTAATAATGTCTTCCATCTTCACAATCACGTCTTTAGGAACGGTAATCGTACCAGTACGAAGGGCTACTTCAACGTTTTGGATCATGCTGTAACCAGCGAAGGCAACCTTACGATTGTGCTTTTTGGCTTCATCAAGAATAAGTTGCATACGGTGGATTTGGCTACTGAAACAACTGATGATAAGTCGGCTGCTTGAGTGCTTTTCCATAACCTGGCCCATGCTCTCTTTGATATCGAACTCACCGTGGGTATGTGAACCTTCAGATTCACAGTTGGTTGATTCGTTCATAAGCATCAGGATGCCTTCTTTAGCAGAGATTTCAGTCAAACGTTCGAGGTCGAACTTTTTACCGTCTACTGGTGCATCTTCGAAACGCCAGTCACCGGTATCAACTAATACACCAAGTGGCGTACGGATAACAACCGCGGTAGCGTCTGGGATTGAGTGGTTTACTCGAACAAGTTCGATACTAAAACTGTCGCCAATTTGAGCACGTTCGTGGGCTTCAGGGTCGAGGATGTTATAAACCGGCTCGTATCCGCTGGTCGCTTCTTCCATGTTCTTTTGAACCATAGCCAAAGTAAACTTTGAACCGTAGACAGGGGCTGGAATTTGGTGAATAAGGTGGCGAACGGCACCAATGTGGTCCAGGTGACCGTGGGTAAATACGATTGCCCGAATTTTATGCTTGTTTTCGATGAGGTAGCTCACGTCAGGCACAATGTAGTTAATACCTGGGTAATCAGCACCTGGGAATAAGAAGCCCATGTCGATAACAATGATGTCATTATCGTATTCGATTGCCATCATGTTTTTACCAATACCCATTTCGCCTAGCCCACCGAGTGGGATAACGCGAAGCTTAGGGCCAGAAGTGCGAGGTTGCTTTTTAAAGTCAGCAACGCTAAATTGGCGGCCACCGTAACCGTTAAAGACGTTTTTGTTAACCGGAATATTAATAACGTGTTGTGAGGCACGAGCGTTTACGTCGTCACTGGTACGACGTTGAGCTCGGAACACTTCTCCCCTACGGGTTTGAGTGTTTGCAAGAACAGTATTATTTGATTTTGGTCGCGGCTGGTTACGCGGTTGTTTCGAGGCGTCATCGCCTTGTGGGGTTGAGAGTCTTTGTTGACCCATATATATTTTTTCTCCTTTTCTTAAAGAAATTTATGTATTCATTACTAAATTGATAACAAGGTTGAGAGGCTTTACGGATGGACTACTATAGTCTGAGTATCGATTGCCCTCTCTGAAACAGTGAATCTAGTATAGCACATCGGGGGTGAGATTACAATATGCCCCGAAATTAAAGTACCGCCCCTGCCGTGGAGCTCAACCAAGTCGAAACTTGGCGAGCCCCACGAGAGTGGGCGGTTAGTTGGCCGCTTCAGCGAGCGACGAGAGCAGCTCATTGATGCTCTCGAGCCGGCGCTGAATGATGATGTCCGAGTGTTCGTCCACCATGCGCTGCACGATTGCAGCGACGTTCGTGCGTTCGTACCCGCTGGAGAAGGAGAACTTCCCTGCAACATCGAGTACTAGCCCGATTATGAAACGAGTCGGGATGGTCTCTTTAACGACGAGGTAGAGCACCGTATCGATCAGCATTTGCCGATCGGACGGATTACCGCCGTAACCAGAACCTTCCTCATCGAGGAAGAACTGGTTAAACCGCGCGGCGATGTTCGCTACGGACCGAAGCGCTAGAAGGCGCTCGGCCGAAACGCGGTCAGCCATCTCAGCAACATCACAGATGATGTTAACCGTGAGGACCTCTTGTGGCCAGAAGTACGGGTTGTTCTCCACGTGTCCGAAGATACTGGACACGTCGTAGATTCTTCCGTAGCCCATGACGTAGGAGGTCGCCTCGTTGATGAGGTTGGGGCTGAAGCTGGGATCATCCCCGGCTCGCATCCGTCTGACCAGCTCGTTGCTGACGAGGTTTGCCACAACGCCCATTTCGTCTCGGAGAAGTATTTTCTCCTCGTTGGATAGTGTTTCGGTATGTGCCACGACATTGCCTCTCTATTCGGGTGTAGCAATCCAAGGAATTTCCTTGTATAAAGTCGTTAAACTATATTATAGCAAATAATAGCAATAAAGTCAATGTACTACCTCTGTTGAATGCTATTCTTCTTCGTCGTCTAGTTCGGTGATGACAATAGGCACTTTAAGAAAATCATCAATAAGGGTTTGCCGCATCGAACCGTTATAAAGTGCCGCTGCCGGGTGATATAAAGGCATAATGACAATTTTGTGATCACCAAAGGCAATTCGCTTGGGCTGGCCATGCACCTCAGCTATTTTCATATCAGGCAAAAAGTATTCCATACTATGGCGACCAAGTGTAATTACGACTTTAGGGTCGATAATTTGCAGCTGTTTTAAAAGATAGGGCCAAAATGCCGCCTTTTCTTCTTTTGAAGGGTCGCGGTTATTCGGTGGGCGATATTTCACGATATTCGTAATATATACATCGCTACGGGTCATGCCGGCGGCTTCAAGCATTTCATTTAAGAATTTACCAGCCGCGCCTATAAAGGGTAAGCCTTCTAGGTCCTCTTTTTTACCAGGTGCTTCGCCAATAAATACAATGTCAGCATCAAGGTTACCATCCCCTATTACCAACTGAGTGGCCTGTTGGGCAAGTTCAGGAGTAATGTTATGCGCAATTATTTCTTCTTCAAGAGTGCGCATGGCATGGGCTTTTGGTTGATGAGGCATACTTTTAGTATAGCCTGCTGACGGTTGGGCGTTAAGCCTTAGAATACTTAGCGGTTATCGCTTCGGTCAGTTCGCGTTGGGCTTGAACAGGAGAAACTGCTTCGAGTTGTTTTTTGAAGTTCGTAGCCATTGCGCCAAGGTCTGTTTCGAGTTTTGGAACAATATTGTCACGAACATTCACTACAGCTGCAAGCTTAGCGGCATTTGATGCTTTTTTTGATTCGGCAATTTGCGTAGCTGCAAGGAGCTCTTTATACACAGCAATCATCGAACCCATACCCGCTTTCATTGAAGGATCAGGGATGTCGCCTGCCGATTCATAAATAGTAATTATTTTTTGCACTTTTGCGGAAGTAAATGGCGTCCCGTCGGCGTTTAGTGCTTGGGCTTCGTTTGAGGCTTTCGTACACACAATCAACGAAGGCAATGCTTTATCCATAAAAATAACAAAGGCAGCGGTTTGCTTTTTATACGCTTCGTACTTTGAGTTGATATCCTTATCTACTTTTAAAGCCCGGACGCTATCCAGCTCGGTATTTTTTTGTTTAAACGCATTGTATGAATTATTAATATAATCAATTTTTTCGTCATTTATTGGGCCGGCGACTTCAGCAAGCGTTTGAGTATTACTAGCTGTCTGAATTTGAGAAACAGCGGCTTTATAGTCATCATTCGAGACATAAATATTATTGAAATAATACCATCCAAATAATCCCCCAGAAATAATTACGAGAGTTAAAATACTACCAAGAATAATTCCGGCGATATTTTTATCGTCCTTAACGGGCGGCAAAATATTCGGGTCTGGAACAAAAGGAACGTGCTGCTTCGGAGCTAGGGGTGCTTCATTTACCTGTGGTTCTTGAGGCACAGGAGCTGGAGGGTTTGCCGGAGCCTGCAACTCAGCTAAAGTAAGCGTCGTCAGCGGCTGTATGGTTCCAGAATGCGTTAAGGCTTCTTGCTCAGGAGCTGGTTCGGCTTTTTGATTGAGGAGTGGATCCATTTTTTAATACACCATTACTACTCAAGACGCTGAGCAAGTTTTGCTTTTAGCTCGTTGGCTTTTGATTCAATATCAAGAGTTTCTATGTACTCATCTTGCTGCTGAGACATTTCTTTTTGGCTAGCGGTAAGCTTTTTGTCGAGCTTTTCACCATTCTCAATAAACGACTTGGCTGCAGCTTCAGTATCACCCTTTTTGTATTCAGCTGCATAATCAGTAACCTGTGTGCGGAGGCTGCTCATCACTTCGTTCATAAGAGTTCGCACACCTTCAAGCGTTGGGTGGGCTAACGGTTTATCAATAGCTTTCAAAGCACCATTACACTTCACGTAGAATGGCTTAGCCTCGAACTCAGCGAGTGCCGTGTCTGGATTGTAGGCTGCCGTCGTGCCATTAATTTCATCAACTACTTTATCTGCACCGGCAAGTACTTCATCAATAAGGGCAAAAATATTTGTTTCAGCCTGGAAACAAGCCGTTACAACCTTGGCCATAGCAGGTGAAGATTCAAAAAGTTGCTGAGATGACAAAATATAGGCGTCGGCATTTTTACGCAGAGCAGTATATTTATCTCTAACCTCTTTGTCTTTCAGGGCTGGGCTATTTTTTAGTTCGTCAAGGGACGCTTCGATTGCTTTGATTTCAGTCCTTAACTTCTCGTTAGAAGCAGCAAGCTCTTCGTCGCGGTCATAGGCGAGAAGTTTCTTATAGTCATCCTGAGTGACTGGTTTAGCGGTCATTTCGGTACTTGCAATCGCAATAGAGCGAGCATAAGCTTCGCGGCTAGCTTCATTTTGAGCTTCAATTTTGGTAACCAGCGCTTGGGCATTTTCATAGTCTTCAGGTGTGGCGCGGATGTTATATATAATAGCTAAGGCTATTCCAGCAATCAGCAAGAGGCCAACTAAAACACTGGCGATAATAAGAAACAATTTTTTTCGTGATTTTTTTACTGGCGGTGTGGTTTGTGGCGTTGGTTGGCCTAGTGGTTGTTGGAATTGTGGTTGCGGGAATTGTGGTTGTGGTGCAACTGGTTCAGGATTAGTTGGAAAAAAAACGTCATTTGTAGGCGCTGGGTTAACAGGCACAACCGGTGTCGCCTGCACTTCAGGCGTTGGTGCTAATTCCGGCGTTGGTGTCGGGTCGGTTGGTTGTGGCGTGTTTGGGTTCATGTATCTCCTAAATAAGTAAACGTAAGCTATGTACTAGTATACCAAAGTTTAAGAGGTTACAGCTGGACAACTTCACCGCCGAGGTTCTTCCTAAAGAAGGTATCGTGTGAAATGTAAAGAATAGCGCCTGTATAATTTTTTAAAGCTTGTTCTAGCTCTTCAATACTTGGAAGGTCAAGGTGGTTGGTCGGTTCGTCGAGTACCAGAAGTGACGGGCTGTCTGAAAGCATATCAATAAGCTGCAGACGGGCTTTTTGGCCACCACTTAATTGAGAAACTGGAATGTTTGCATCATTTTGCGTGAACAAATAATCGGCCATAAGCTGGCGAACTTTAGTGTCCCCTATTGCCAAACCACGAGACAAATAAATGTATTCAATCGCTTCACCAAGCTTTTTAGTCAGCCACATATCAGGTGTTTCTTGTTCATACACACCAACCCGAATTTTCTTGTCTATATCCATGGTACCGCTGAACACTTTGGCGCTAAATTCGTTACCAGTCACCGTAGAAAGCAAGGTTTTAACCATTGTCGATTTACCGGCACCGTTACGGCCACGAAGCTCAAGGGTTTCACCTTCGCGGATTTGAAATGAAACGCCTTTAAAGAGCGGCTTGTCGTATCCAAGTGAAACGTCAGACACATTCACGAGCAGTCGGCCAAAACCTTCGTCTCCATTCACGCCACTCAGCCGAATATTCTTAGCTTTAAACTTTTGGTATTGTTCACCAGTTTTAAGGCCCATGTCGGCAACCGAATCGCTATCAACCCAGAAAGTAGGCCGTTCTTGCTTTTCAAGTTTGGCAAGTTCATCGCGAGAGGTTTGTTCAAGTCGCTTGAAACGTTGAATAGTACTAGGGGTACGAGACTTCTCTTTAAAGCGTTGATATTCAATAATTTTGCCCTTTAGGTTGACGATACGGCGTTGCACCATCTCAAACTCATTCATCATACTACTAGTAGAACCGGCATTTTGGCGCAGGTAATCGCTATAGTTTCCCTTATAGCTAATAATCTTTTGGTCTTTTACTTCCAAAATACGGTCAACCGTTTCAAGGACGTCGCGGTCGTGAGTAATTACCAGCATTGCTTCTTTAGCAGTATTCATCCACTGCAGAAACTTATCTTTGGCAACGTAGTCCATGTGGTTGGTCGGTTCGTCAATAAGGGCAATTTGCGCTTTAGAAATCATTACCTTAGCAACTTCTACTAGGCGTTTTTGACCACCAGAAAGTTCACCAATTTTACTTTGAAGCTTCGAACCAAGTTGAAATGAATCCATGGTTTTTTCAACTTCATTTTCAATATTGTAGTAGCCCAACGAATCAAAGCGTTCAAGCGCTTCTGAATACTCGTGAATAAGTTTCATATCGTCACCCATAACCAGTGGGTGGTTTTCAAGAATGTGCTTCAATTTACCGTAATGCGGCAAATCTTGCAGGATATATTCCATAACTACCATGTCTTCAAAACCATGGTGCTCTTGGCGCGTAGCGATAATTGAAACGCCCTTGCCTAAAGAAAACTCACCTTGAAAATCTTTATCTTCTTCCATAACAATCCGGAACAAAGTCGTCTTGCCTTCTCCGTTACGGCCGACAATTCCAACCTTCTCATCATCATCAACAAAAAACGAAGTATTCTTAAAAAGAAGCTTATCGCCAAAGGATTTTTCTTCGATGGTTGCGGTGAGTATCATTGCAGTGACTTATTATAACAGAGATAATAGATATGTAGTTATAACATAGTATTGACTTTTTAAAGCATGAGTGATATAATATGCGTCAAATGAACTCAGTTGAATATTTGGACGATAATAAAGAGCTGACTGAACAGCAGTTGAAAGACCTCGTTACTTATGCCCAAGGTTTAGCCCATAAAATCATCAATAAGCCTCGTACTGCAACTGGTGCTTATGGTGTAGAGGTTCCGCTCACGACTAAAGAAGCAGCCGATGAATATAAGACCGGTAACCTATCCGTTGAAGTAAATGAGGCTCAGGCCAGTTTTAGCGAAATTAAGGTTGTACTTAATGAATCAAATGGCGTTTTTAGAGAACAAGACACTACTGAGCGATTTCGTATCGCGTATTCACGAGAGAATAATCGATATGAGGTTGAGCTTACCGGTATACAACCTGATATCATGAACGAATTTTACGATACGAATAAAAACGACGAAGATAATACAGTGGCTAAAATTGCTTCTGATGCACTCGTTGAACACAAATACCATAAAGCCGGACCAGCCGATATCCAACGACTGTATAGACTCCTCTTCCAGGCACATGAGGGAGACGTTGACTATGATTCCGATCAGCTTGAAATACAGTTACGAGAATTTTTAGATCAGCAAAATAATTTAGAGTAAGTTAATCTATTACCTAGAAAATAAGACACCCGGAATTTTACCGGGTGGTTTTTATTTGCAGCGAATGTACCTTATTTTATGAATGTACATCAGCAATCGGTTTCGGCTATACATTCGTGGACCCCTGATGGCCAACTATATTAATTACAGGAATCACTATAGGGGTTGCAGAAACTTTATCAAACATATAGTCCTGGGTAAGTTCTTGAACCCCTAACTTCATCAAATCGACAGCCGCTCTTGAACGCGGCTTCCCACTTGTCGTAACGTACTTCTTCAGATTGATTCGAAGCTCATTCATTATAGTTGCATTCTCTTTTACTGCTAAGTGCCCGCGAGTGATAATATCGGGGCTGGCCACTAACCGACCATTGATATCGATGGTGAGGATAACCACTACGAAACCGCTATCTTGAAGTAGCAAGCGGTCACGGCTAACAATTTCCGGCACAAGTGCGCCAGTTTGATCGACGAGGGTTGAACCATTGGTTACGTAACCAGGAAAACTTGGCTTAAAACCTTTACGAAACTCGATGACGGTACCATTGTCGACCATTAAAATATTCGCTGGGTTTATACCCTGGCTAATACCGATTTGTTGATGATACAGGCGAGGTAATGGACCGCCATATATAGGCATTAAATACGTGGGTTGCGTTAGTTGAATCATTTCGGCATGTTCGTCACGCGAGGCGTGGCCCGATACGTGCAGTGGACCTGAGCCGTCTATTTCGTGGGTCGGGTGGCGGTATTGCTTCACTTTTAAGCGTGCAAGGTTGTCGCCCATTTTGGCATAGCTTTGCTCGTTGCCAGGGATTGGCGTGCTACTAATAACGACACTGTCACCTCTTTTTAATTTAATGATCGAGTGTTCGCCGATGGCCATACGACTTAAGGCCGCGCCAGGTTCACCTTGCCCACCGGTACAAATAATAATCAATTGGTCATCTGGAATACTTGCTGCTTCCCGCATCGATATAAAGGTGCCTTTAGGGATTTTCAGGTTACCTAAGCGTACTGCTAATTCAGCTACCATCATCATACTGCGGCCATCAAGCGCAACTTTACGGCCGTTAAGATGAGCGGCGTTTACAATCATCTGCACCCGGTTCATGTTCGACGAGAATACCGCCACCACCAACCGGCCTTTCGTCTTCTCAACAAGTTCATAAAAACTATCTTGTAGAGTGTGTTCAGTTGGAGTGCGGCCAAGCTTTGAAGTATTAGTGCTTTCGCTCATAAGAAGCAAAACACCCTCATCTCCAAGCTGTTTAAGCCGTTTAATGTCGGTTGGTTTATCATCAAGTGGTTCAGGGTCAAGCCGAAAATCACCGGTATTAATGAGCTTTCCCACAGGGGTATCAACAACAATTGCTGACGATTCGGGAATAGCATGCGTTACCCGAACAAGTTCTATCGTCAACTCGCCAAGTTTAATTCGCTCGTGTTCATCCATTTGAACAACTTGTGTATCCGGCACAAATTGAATACCTCGCTCTGCGAGCTTTTCAAACTGCGCTTCAACCATGCCAATTGTAAACTGGCTCCCAAATATCGGTGCTGGATATTGTGGCACTATGTGCACCAAGCCACCAATATGATCCATGTGGCCATGGCTTATAACGTAGCCTTTAATTTTATGGCGAATTGTTTCGAGGTAATCGGTAACTGGAATGGCATAGTTAATGCCTGGCAAATCAATACCGAGCTCAAAGCCCGTATCGAGAATAATTGCATCGTCGCCGTATTCAACGACAATCATATTTTTCTCACCAATGCCGTCTTGTCCACCAAGTGGAATGATTCGCAATGTCTTTTGCCCTAATGTGATAACCTTGGCGGTTTTGGTACGGAAATCACGCAAGCGACTGGCTGCCCTATCGGACTTTTGACGAGCAGCTCGGGCGACTTTATTTTGTTTTATATTTTTCATATGTTTCTCCCGGAGATATAACTCCGTTGCCAGGCAAAAATGCCTGACGTTTTTAATAATAAGATAAGCTCAAGAATTCTTGGGCAAATACGAAAAGGCGTATAAGGTGGAACGTCTAATTAATTTGTACAAGAAATGCTCGAATGAGCTGTATGCATACATTATAGCATAGTATTAATATAAGCGCAATAGATATATTGACAAAATAACGTAAAAATTATATAATTATTGTCATGGAACCCTCAGAGAATCAATACATTCCCAAAGAGCCGACCGGTGAAGAGCTTCAGAAGAAACTTGAAAACACCGCTCTTTGGCTACGAAAAATTATAGACGAACAGTTCGATGCTGATGTGCATTCAGAAGCTACGTTTGTCTCTGCAAACACTGCCGAAAATCGCGTAACAGGTAACTCTACTTGGTTAGCTATATATGATTTGATTGATCAATATTGTATTGAATTATCGGAACACGGTGCTGGACACTCTACCGTATCAATGACTCATTACTTCCTCAAACAAAAGGCAGGCGGGGCATGGCAGTTGCAAACAACAGGTAATCTGTCCGAAATAGAAGATGAGAATGTCCTAATGGATATTGAAAGCAGCGACCAAAGTGACAATCCATTTTATGGTGAATCCCAAGAGCCTCTTTATCCCAACATACTCCGCGATGCTACCAACGAGGAAATAGTAAAATTCAGCGAAGCTGTCGAGCTAGGAGCTTTCGGTGATACAATTTTTGACTTCAACGAACTGCAGTCCTTTCTTTCAGATATTCAGGCGATCCAAAATGATGCAGAAGATATGGATAAAAATAACCCCGAATAATCGGGGTTATTTTATTTAAGAGAACTTATTGCTCAACATCAATCATTGTCAGGCTCAAACGTCCACGCTCGTCGATACCGGCAAGCTTCACGTTAATCATTTCGCCTTCAGTAAGGATGTCGCCGACTTGTTCAACACGCTCGTTAGACAGTTGGCTAATGTGAACCATACCATCTTGGCCAGGCATGATGTTTACGAAAGCTCCGAAGTCTTTAATACTGACCACTTGGCCACGGTAGATTTTTCCTACTTCAGCTTCTTCGGTCAGGCCCTTAATCCATTCAATCGCTCGGGCGATACCAGCTGGGTCAGAACCAGCAACGGTAATGAGGCCGTCTTCCTTGATATCAATTAAGGCGCCGGTTTCAGAAGTAATCTTGTTAATCACTTCTCCACCCTTACCAATAACTGCACCAATTTTTTCTGGGTTGATCTTAATCTTTTCGATACGTGGTGCGTATGGGCTGAGTTCAGTACGTGGTTGAGCAAGTGTCTCTACCATGCTTTCAAGAATGTGCGCACGGCCAATCTTTCCAGCAAGAAGTGCTTCTTTCAAAATTGAAACCGGAAGTCCGTGAACTTTCATGTCCATTTGAAGAGCGGTTAAACCCTTAGCGGTACCAGCACACTTAAAGTCCATGTCACCAGCAAAGTCTTCAGCGTCGGCAATGTCACTTAACACGTAGTGTTTGTCGCCGTCCACCATAAGACCCATAGCAATACCACTTACCATTGAGGTAATTGGCACACCGGCGTCCATAAGTGCCAAACAGCTTGAACAAGTAGCTGCCATTGAAGTTGAACCGTTTTGGCTCATAATTTCCGTGACGCTACGGATGGCGTACGGGAAGTCTTCTTCGCTAGGTAGAACAGGAATCAGCGCCCGTTCTGCAAGGAAGCCGTGGCCAATTTCACGACGGCCCGGGCCACCGAGTCGTTGCACTTCACCAACAGTGTACCCAGGGGCGTTGTAGTGGTGCATGTAACGGCGTTCGCCATCAGTAATTTCCATCGTATCAACAATTTGTGAATAACTAAGTGGCGCAAGTGTCACGACGTTTAAGGCTTGTGTCATACCGCGAGTAAAGATTGATGAACCGTGGGTTCGAGGTAATACCCCTACTTCGCTTGAAAGTGGGCGGATATCAGTAAACTGGCGGCCGTCTGGACGAACACTGTGTTCCACAATCCCCTTACGAACATCGTTGTGAAGTGCAGCGGTAAAGGCTTCGTCGTATTTACCGTGTGCGTAATCTTCTACAAACTTTTCAAGCATTTCGGCGTGAAAAGCCCGGCGAAGTTGGTTTACCATTTCGTTACGTTCTGGGTATGGCTTGCGGATTGCTTCGCCAAGTTTGCCGTCTACCCATTCGTTGGCCAGCACTTGGAGTGATTCATCTGGGAGAACCAGTGTGTATTCTTGAGCAACTGGTTGAATTTTAGCAACCAATTCTTGCTGCAACTTAATAGCTGGTTGGTAGTGCTCGAAAGCCCAAGCTAATGCGTCGGCTACAACTTCTTCAGGTACTTCGTTAGCACCAGCTTCAACCATAGTGATGCCACTTTCGATACCGGCAACCACTAAGTCGAGGTCACTAGCTTCGCGTTCTTCAGGGCTAAGGAAAGCTTTGAACTCACCATTTACTCGGCCAATACGTAAACCGGCTACAGGGCCGTCGAATGGTGTTCCGGTTAGCATTAGGGCACTTGAGGCAGCAATCATGGCAATCATGTCTGGGCGGAAGCTAGGGTCAAGGCTTAATACGCCTGCAACCACTTGGACTTCTTGGCGGTAACCCTTTGGAAACAATGGGCGAATTGGGCGGTCAATCAGACGGCCAATCAGCACTGCTTCGTCACTTGGGCGACCTTCACGTTTAATAAAACGGCTGCCGCTAATTTTACCGGCTGCATAAAACTTTTCTTCATAGTCCAGGCTGAGCGGGAAATAATCCAACACAACTGGTCGAGTACCAACTTGAGCAGTACCTAAAACGACTGTGTCGCCGTAAGTCACCATAACGCTACCAGTAGAACGGAAACCAACACGGTTAACTTCTAGTGTTAAAGGCTTACCTTCAAACTCGGTTGTTACTTTAATAATATCCTTACCGTAAGGGTTGATTGTTGGCATAAATGGCCTCCTTGTTTAAATTCACCCACTCTCCTAAGATTGTCTACTTAGGTACGAGCAAGTAACGGGTACAGTGGTTCGAGATATACATCTCAAAACGCTCTATCCAGCACTTAATCGCGTGGGTTGTATCTATTATAACAGATAAGGGCGGCTTAGACGGCTTTGATATCGCGGCGTGGGAAGAATATAAAGGCAACGAGGAGAGACACAGCGATGAGTGTTAGGTAAAATATTACATTCCCCCACTCCACCGTGCCTTTGGCAATTTCTGGCGCTGGGAAATAGTGTAAGAAGGAAAGCCACTCGTAGTCCTTCAGCCAACTCACCGATTGTGCGAAGGTTGTTAACAAGAAGCTACCAATGGCGATAATAATACCTAGGCCGGTAGTGAGGCCACGCTTTCCACTAGCAATGCCGATGGCAAAAATAAGCGTCGCTAAGGCAGTTATAAGCAACCAGGTAAACAACCCAAGGCGTACTAGGACCGTTTGGTCGAGGTCTTCACCAATAGTAATTACGCCAATCTCAACACCAATAACGACGGCTAATGAAGCGATAAAGCAAATAATAACAATACTCAGCCATTTTGCCATAATAATTTTTCGGCGACTAATTGGTAAGGCTACAAGAGTACGCAGTTGGCCCTTATCTTCCTCGGCGACGGTAATACCCACAGCTAATAAGATAGATAGAATACTGGCGAAGATTGGTAAGCGAATATCAAATACCTGACTACCAATATAGCCCGGCAGCTGCTTCCAATCTTGTAAGTTACCAACTAAGCCTTGTAAGGCTGGTGGCAAACTTTCTAGTAAGCCGTCGATTTCACCACCACTAAATGAAGGAAAGAAGCTGGTCATAGCAAAGCCTAGAAAAGCTAAGCCGAGCGACCAGCCGAGTATAAAGAATCGGCGTTCGTAGAGTGTTTTACGCAGTAAATTAAACATTGGTAGCCCCCTCAACGTCGTACAGGTCCTCGAAGGCCGCCTCGGCCGTATGATCGCTAATTGTTACGTCTTGAAGATGCGGTAAGCTTCCCAGCCACTCCTGTAAGCGAAGGGCTTTATCCTTATAAAGGAACTGCAGTACGTAGCTATCGATGCGCTTTTCATGTTCAATGTGTTCGGCAGCTTTGGGTGGTGATACTTTTGCCTTTGTAACAACCCGTACCAATTTGCCTGCACCAATTTCTAGTTCAGACGTTGGGATGTCTTTTACTAACTTGCCGTTTTTGATAAGCAAAATTCTTGAACAGATATCAATCACTTCGTTTAAATAGTGAGACGACATGAAAATTGTGGTGCCTTTTTCAGATTCTTCACGCACCAGGTCAAGAAAATGTTGCTGCATTAAAGGGTCGAGTCCACTGCTTGGTTCATCAAGCACCACTACTTCCGGGTCAGACATAAATGCCGCAATCAGGGCAATTTTTTGTTTATTACCTCGTGAAAGTGTGTTAATTTTTTTATCCAGTTGTGGTTCAAATTTTGCGACGAGTTTTTTGTAGGTATCACTATTAGTTGAAGTCTTGTACGAACGAGCAATGAATTCGAGGTACTGCTTACCATTCATGCCATCAAATAACGCCATATCACCAGTTGCAAAGCCCATTTTTTGATGGCTGGTAGCGGCGTTAGGTAACGTGACCTTTTCACCAAACATATACACTTCACCTTGGGTTGGGTGTAAAAACCCAAGTAGCATATTAATAGTCGTCGATTTGCCAGCGCCGTTAAGACCAACAAAGCCTACTACCTCGCCAGCCTGTATCGCAAACGATACGTCATCGACAGCCGCAACGCCACTATATACTTTAGAAACGTTTTTCACTTCGATAACTGGCGGGTTAATCATGCTTATAGTATAGACCTCAAAAGTTATTTTTCGAAACAACGTCGTACACCATGTGCATGTAGGTATCCTTAGCGTCTCGTGCGGTCTTCAAGAAATTATCGCGCGTCAGCCATTCGTACGATTCGTGCTCCCAGCTTATGGCAACTTCTGGCCGTGGGCTTTGCTTGGTTACATACAAAGAATACTCAATACCGTGGGCTGAATAGTCGGTGCCTGTATACACAAGTTCAATATCGGTTGGGTCTAAAGTAATACCGGCCTCTTCATCAACCTCCCTTAAGGCCGCTTCGTCGGGCACTTCACCTGCTTCAATTGTCCCGCCCGGTAAATCTGGGTCGTTCGGAAGGCGCGGGTGATTGCCGCGCCATAGCAATAAGTATTGATCTTGTTCATCAATAATAAGAACTTTCGCAACACCCATCGCTTCTCCCCCTTTATTGCTTTTATTATACGGCTTTATAAAAAAAGAACCCCGCTATTTGCGGAGTCCTAGTTTTGCAACGACAGCTTTGTAAGCTTCGAAGTCTCTTGCCTCAAGATATTTCAGAAGGCGTTTTCGGCGTCCTACCATCTGCACGAGTCCGCGGCGGGCCATGTGGTCGTGTTTATTGACCTTTAGGTGCTCGGTAATCTCTTTAATCCGCACAGTAAGAACTGACGCTTGGGCTTGTGGGCTTCCTACGTCGGTTTTGTGGGTTTGCGTCAGGGCGAATGCCTGGGCTTTGTTTTCTGCAGTAATCATCGAGGGTGTATTGTATCAGAGTTTTACACAGGTTTCAAGGGGCATACCTTAGTGAAAGTAATAATATGCTTAAGCATTGACTTTTAATCTGTTACGTGGTATAATTCTTAACGATATGGAACGTTTTGGGCTCCCTTCACACCGAGGTTTCTCTGTGCGAAGTATTCTAACTTTTGTCCTCGTCGTGGTAATCACGACTCTTTTATGGGTCTTGATTGGTAGCCAGCAAGTTCACGCCGTTGGACCAGAGGCTAACTGGAGCGGTGATACTATCGTCTTCGATAACCATGGCTATAGTAAAACGACCGATTTTAAAGATAATAGCAACACCATCCCCGACGGTGCGACCGTCTACCAAACACCACCTCAAACCGTCGGTGGTTCTAGTTCAAAGAAGGTATTCGTTATTTACTTCAGCTCTGGAGTAGACCCTCCCACCGCTAAAACCGCGCAATATGTTGAATTTGATTATTCGAATAACGGCTTATCAAACCCTCAAAACAAAAAGGATATTACAATCACCGAGCAAGGTGAACAAGGCGAACTTACCTCTTGTTCCGTTGAAGGTATTGGCTGGATAATTTGTCCGCTAAGCGTCTTCATCGCTGGTGGTATGGACTGGGCCTTTGGCATACTGGCGACTTTCATCGCGGTTCAACCAAGCGTGCTTGGTGACCCTAATAACGGTATGTATGTTGCTTGGAACGTTATGCGTAACATCGCTAACGTAGCCTTTGTCATTGCGTTCTTAATTATTATTTACTCACAGCTCACTAGCTTTGGTGTTTCTAACTACGGCCTTAAAAAGCTGATACCGCGCCTCATTATTGCGGCGATACTAGTAAACGTATCGTTTATTATTTCGGCGCTAGCTATCGATATATCGAACGTTCTTGGGTACTCAATTCAGAACATCTTTAATATTATTCGAGAAAACGTTTTTAACATTACCAATGATAACTTCGCTGGTGTGAATAGTAATTTAGATAGTCCTTGGAAGGTTGTTACTGCGGCGATATTAGCGGGTGGTGGTATTGTTGGTGGTTTTTACTATATATCAAGCGGTGCAGAAATTATGCTAGTTCCGTTGCTGCTTGGTCTTGTCCTGACACTCATCTTCGTCATTATCGTTCTAGCTGCCAGGCAAGCGATTATTGTTATCCTGGTAATCATTGCCCCATTAGCCTTTGTGGCGAACTTACTACCGAACACTGAAAAATGGTTTGATAAATGGAAAGACCTATTCATGACCATGCTGATATTCTTCCCAGCCTTTTCACTGGTATTTGGCGGCTCTCAATTAGCCGGCCAACTTATCATTCAAAATGCTGGTGATAATATCGTAACGGTTTTATTCGGAATGGCTGTACAGATTGCACCATTAGTAATTACTCCCCTACTGCTTAAGTTCAGCGGAAGCTTACTGGGCCGGATTGCTCAAATTGCCAACAACCCAAGCAAGGGTATTTTGGACCGCAACAAAGCCTGGGCTGCCAGTCATGCCGAAAATCTAAGATATAAGAACATCAGAGATGGCTCTCGATTACGCAACCCGTTAAGCTGGGGTAATCATATGGTGAGAGGCAGTGAATTCCGCAAACGGAACCTACAGGAACGTACAAACCAGTACAAGTTAGATACCGATAACCTCTACCATGGTTCTCGAAAGTACCAAAAATTACACACCGATATGGCTGGGTCTGAAGAAGATAAAGCCTATGTTGATAACCGCAACGCGGAACATATCGAGCACTTGAAAAGCACTCCAGGCAAAGGCAATACGCTTTACGACCGCGCAGAGCGAGCTGAAAGAAGCCGAGAGAACCTCGAGTATGCTAAAAACGCGACCTCGCAGCACTACAACGAACGCCGTATAGTTACGGGCGATCCGCTGAATGTTTCATCGAGTCGATTAGAAGCGAGTAAGGCGACACTTGAAAAGAGTGAAAAGAATAAGTCAGCGTACTTCAATACTCAACGTATGATGGCCGGAACTGTCTTAAACTCGACTGTTGCCCCTCTTGAAGCCAGCCGACTTCTCGATACCGCAACGCAAGGTAAATACGATACTATGGTGGAGAATATGAAACTCGACTCTGAATCAGGCCTTTACCAAGTTGCCCAAGATGCAGAATCAAGCAAAGAAACGCTTCAAGCTTCTCAGGCTAACGTACAAGCATTGTTTGACAGGCAACGCCAAACAGCCGGTACTGGCTTATATGCAAGCAATATTCAACTTGAAACCAGCAAGTCTGTTGGTGAACGGGCTAAAGCCGACCTTACTGCCTTTGTTCAAAATGAGCGTACCAATGTTGGTGGTAGCCTACGCCAAGTTACGATCGATGCTGAAAACTCTAAACAAGCACAACAAATTACTGATGCTCGGCTATCTAACATGGTAGATGAATTCAAGTCTGGGAAGGTCAATCCAGAAGTTCTTACCGATGCCGAAAAGGTTATTATGGGACAAATGAGAACCGACGCTTCGACACTTTATGCTACGAAGCAAGCTGGTACATCAGCACAATACGAAGTACAGCGTAATATTGCCGAGGATATGACTGGCACCGGACCTGTTACCGACGCCATGCTTGATATTGCTCAAGGCGTAGGTGGCGAAACAGCACGCTTCCGTGCACAGGCGCAAGCAGTTAAGGCTTCTAAGTCGCTCGATAATGATGCACTAGCATCTAACGTAGAGCTACTTAAAAATACTGCTCGCAACGCTGGTAGTAACATTAAGCACTATTCGAATGGGCTTCTACGAGCTGTCTTAAATGGACTTCCAATCTACGAAAATCAATATATTACTGCTGAAATGACAAAGGCAGCTTTACAGGCTCAGGCTGAAGAGAAGAATGTTCCTCTATTCGAAGAAATTATCGGTAGCACTAACTTTAACCAAGCAATGGTTCGTGAAATTGTGGATCTAAACAGCGGACCGTTCAAGGGTGCTGGTGCATTTGGAATCGTAGACAATCCAAAACTTAATATTGATAATTACGATACTAAAGAAGCGTTTGAACAAGACCTTAACGTTCAACGTGTCTCCAACTTGGCAAATGCCAACTCAACCGGTTTAGCAGGTTTGAAGTTTGGTTGGGTTGCAAATAGCCTAGCTGATCCAAAGACTCTTAAGAACAACATCGAATCAGTTCTTATTGAAATACAAAAAGGCAAAGCGCCTGATGCTACTGAAGATCAAGTAAAGGCTGGTACTTTGGCCGAAGCAAGCTTACTAGCAGCGTTTAAGACGGTTCGCGGTGCTTTACAGAACGAAGATACATTAAACACAATGACAGACCGTGAGTCATTCCTTCGTACAATTGAAGCTGAACTTGCTCGTGTCTTTGGTACTGACCCGCTGCCGGCTGAGCCATTTAAGATTTCGGTTGATGCCAATAGCTATGCGAAGATGGATCTACCGAAACGAAGTAACGTTGCGCCAAACCTTAGCGATGCTGTCGACGACGACGACGACACTATTGTTCCGCCTAAACCTGAACAGCCGTAGCGCCAACCACGCTCCACTCACCTACTTTGGTGCGGCGAAGTTGCGAACAATAGGCGCCGGTCTGTAAGACCTTCCCTATGTCCTCCGCCAGTGTGCGAATATACGTTCCGCTACTCACATGAACCCGGATTTTTATTTCGGGATACGTGTAGTCAATAAGTTCTAAGGCGAACACGGTTACCTGTCGTTCGGGCATTTCTACCACTTCGCCTTTACGGGCCAGGTCGTAAGCTCTGCGGCCGTTAATCTTGATAGCACTAAAGATAGGTGGGCGCTGGGTTATCTCGCCGGTAAAGTACTGCAAAGCAGCTTCTACGGCAGCCTTGGTTGGCTGCAGGTCGGAAACCGGCGTGAGTTCACCCTCTGGGTCGCCGGTGGTGCTGTTATAGCCTAGAGTTATAGTAGCTTCGTACTCTTTGTCGAGTTTTGAATAATTGCCAGCGTTACGGCATTCTTTACCAGTTACGATAATCATCAGGCCGGTAGCGAACGGGTCAAGGGTGCCTGTGTGGCCTACTTTAGCCCGTTTACCCAGTTGTTGGGTGAGTTGGCGACGAACACGGGCCACGACGCCAAAGCTGGTAATACCAGCTGGCTTATCTACAAGGATCATTCCGTCTTCAGTCATGAAGGCTATTATACACGAGGGAGCTAGCTAGGAATTTTGAACTGGCCTGGGTCGTTTGATGGACGAGGGGTTTCAATTGGTTCAAGCGAATAGGCTGAAGTTGGCTCTGGTGCTAAAATGTCACCTAAAATTTCCGGTTGAGTGGTTGGCTGAGGGTTTATTGCTAAAGGTGATACCGCAGGAAAGGCCGGCTGTAAAACAGGTGGAGCTACCGGAGGCATAACTGGACCTTGAGAGAAATCAGGCAATGGCGGTGGTAACGGTAAACCGAGGTCTACTGGAGCTGCTGGACCCATTGGTGACACTGGGTTTGTTGGCCTATCTCCAGTGGTAAGATTAGCGTCAATTGGCGTAAGTACCTTTTCACCACCAACACCGAATGTCGGCGCTGATGTAGGTGCAGAAGTATCGTGGTCTTCTAGTGAATACGCTGAATGTACACCACTATCTTCAACCGCGTTAATACCAACAGATCCAGGGGCTACGTCTGGTGTTCCTGGAAATCCAGTTGGTGTAGCGCCAAGTGGATTACTTACTTGGGCTGTTTGACCACCAAGGTAAGCGTGCGATAAAATCGTTTTGTTTTGGCCGCTCATAGCTTCGCGGCGGGCATCTTCAGCGGCTTGTTCGCTGGTTGCGTTAAGCGTGCCGCCCAGTGATGGTTCAATTTCATCTTCATTTAGCGTGTAGGCGGTTGAAACGGCTTCAGATTTTTGAGCATCAGGCACAGGGATATCAGGTGCAATTGGCGTGTCTTGTGATTCAGCAACTGGCTCGTCTTGCGTCGCCGGCGTTTCAGGTTCGTCAGGTGTAGGCTCATCCGGCACTTGCGGTGCCTCTGGTTCTTCCGGCTCTTCAACTTCTGGAGTTTCTTCAGCTTCCGGTTCGACAACTTCTTCGGCTTCTTCGACTTGATCAGCCTCTTCAGGTTGATCTTCGGCTTTGTCACGTACACGCTCATCTAATTCGGCGAGGGTTTCGACATCATCACTATCTTCATGCTCAATACTTAACTCGTCTTTTTTGATAGAGATGTTGCCTTGGCTGCCATCTTCAGCAACTTCGTCAGGTTCTGCTACTTCTTCGGGCTCAGAAACTGGTTCCTCAACCGGCGCTTCAACTGGAGCGGCCGGCGTTTGCAGTTCGGTGGCGATAAGTTGTTGGTCGGCACCGGCTGACATAAGTTGTGCCGCAACCGTCATTGCCTTTGAAGTTGTGTGTTCGTTACTGAAACGTTCCGTCTCGGCCACGATACCCGTTAATAAAGCAGTCGCAATCGGCGCATCGACGAGTGGTTTCTTTTTGTCGTCTTTCAAAGCCTCAGCAAGGCCAGCAATCATTTCACTCAAGCTACTGGCATTGGCATCGTGCCAGTCAATACCACCCAAGTCGCTGGTTTGGTCACCAGCTGAAACAGTAATCACGGTAGCATCGTGTAAAATTTGACCATGGTCTTCGAGGGCTTGGTCAAGGTGAGATTGGTTATCAACCCCAAGAGCTATAACTAATTCTACGTTGTAGTCACCTTGGCTAAATTCAAGGTCATCTTTTGAGATAGTCGTTTTATAAGGAGTAATAAAGATTTTGACAGAATCGCCTTCTACTTTGTAGCGAAGGTGGTCGGCTTTTTCTTTGTTCAAAGCAATAATAAAGTCACGGAGGCTATCGGTGGTTTCATCAAAAGTCTTTTCAGGTTCCAAAAAAGCAATCGCTGGTGGCACTTCCCCACTGAAAATTGCGGTAGCGTATTTTTCTTGTTTGTCGAAAAGAAGGGTTAAACCTAAAGCAGCCGACAATGCGTCGACCGACGGGTTGTTGCTAACCGTCACTAATATCTTAGAAGCTTCTTTTATCTTCTCGACAACTTGCTGTTTTGCTTTTATGTCATCCATGGTTTTTGTTTTAGTCCGTTATTTTTTAGACGCGTTTGCTTCACTATAGCATAAGGTTTTTTAACCCGTCAACAAAACTACTCCCTATCCTTTACATTTTGTGCTTTTTACTCTATAATGACCCTTTGAATAGACAAAACAATTGTTAACCAGCTAATAAGATAAGCGAAGGAAATTCATGCCAATTATCAAATCCGCTATTAAGCGAGCAAAACAAACTATTAAACGACGTGAGCGTAACATTGTTACAAAGCGTGATTTTCGTGACGCTACTAAGGCGTTTATCGCTGCACCATCAGTTGAAACTCTTTCAGCTGCTCAAAGTGCACTCGACACTGCAGTAAAGAAGAACGTTCTTGAAAAGCGAACCGCTTCTCGCCGTAAGGCTCAACTTTCTAAGATTGCTAAAGACGCCGGCGTTAAGCTTGGTGGTGCTAAGAAAGCTGCTGCTAAACCAGCTGCAACTAAGGCGCCTGCCGCTAAAGCAACCGCTGCAAAGCCAGCTGCTAAAACAGCTACAAAAGCTCCAGCAAAGAAGCCTGCTGCTAAAAAGCCCGCTGCTAAAAAATAATTTTAGCCCTGCTTTTAAAAACTCCTCTTTTATAGAGGAGTTTTTATTTTAGCTTGCCAGGTCGAACAGTAAGCGTTCGATTAAAATCCAAGGTTCGGCTTTAGAGACCTTCATATCAGCATCGGTTTGGGCAAACTGTTTCATAATGCGGGTGACGGCGGGCTTTCCTAGGCGTTGGGCATGGCGAGTCAGCTTTGAGGCAACAAATGGATGGATAGCAAAATCCTTGCTAGGGTTTTGAGTATTGTCGGCATAGGCTACGGCCGAGAGAGAGAACGCCTGTGAGGATAAAAGAGCAAAGGTAGCATACGGATCCTCTTGTTGTTCAAGGGTTCGCAGCGTGTCTTGTAAGGCGGCCCTATTACCACTGAGGGCGGTTTCAAATAATTCGAAGATATTTTCCGACTCGTTGGCGATGATAGTGCGATTGATTGCTTCTGGAGTAATTTCATCTAGCAGAGCCAACGTTTCTAAGGCGTTTGCTAAAAGCCACTGGTCTACCCCTACCCGAGTAACAAGGTGGTGCACCGTTTTCTTGTCCAATTTAAGACCTTGGCCTTTGGCGCGAGCTTCGAGCCATTGTTCGGCTTTATATTGGTCACGTTCCGTCCAGGCTGGGTATTCTTGTACCTGAGCTGCTTCCTTGAGTGCCTTGTAGGCAACGGTTCGCTTGTCGGGCTTCTCTTCAACGAGCACTAAGTGAACATCATCTGATAATCGCGGCAGCCAGCTAGGCAGTTTTTGCCATAACGAACTGTTGGACGACAGGTCAGATATAATCACTAAACGCTTTTCGGCAAACAAGGTACCACCCATTAATAGGTCTGGAAGTTGGCGTAATTCTAAGCCGGCCCCATCCACGCGTTCAGCGGCGCCATCGAAGCCGGCCACAATAGCTTGTAAGGCCTCGCGGAGTTCAAAACTATTATCTCCCGTTAACAGCGTAATCATAGTTTCAGTATAGCTTAAATGGCCTGACATACAGGGCAGATATGCGTTCCCCTACCAGCCACACGCAGCTTTTCAATCGTGGCGCCACAGCGTGGGCAAGCCAAGCCCTCACGACGGAACACACGGGCAAAGTCCATATAGCTTCCCTTTTTACCTTCGGCGTTTACATAGGTGCTATTCGAAGAACCGCCTTTTTCAACTGACAAGTTCATAACGGCTCGAACTTCGGTATAAAGTAGCGTCATTTCAGCTTCTGTTAACGAGGAAACTAATCGGGTTGGATGTATTTTTGCACCCCATAACGATTCATCGGCATAAATATTACCAATTCCGGCTACAACCGATTGGTCGAGCAAGGCAGCTTTTATGTTGGTCTTAGGGCGACGCGCTAGACGTTGAATAAAATCTTTGGCAGTAAAATCTGCACTCAGTGGTTCTGGCCCAACCTTCTGCATAAAACTGATGTTCGGTATTTCAATCGTTGGCATTAATCGCATCCAACCAAACTTACGTTGGTCGTTAAAAAAGAGCTTCGTACCATCTTCAAAGGTTAACGTTACACGGGTCGATTTGTCTGGTAATTCGTTTACCAAACTATCATTAGGGTGCCCAGCCCCAAAACGGGTCTCACCGACAAACACGAGTTGGCCGGTCATTTTCAAATGAATCAATAAAGAATAATCGGTCGAAAGGTCAATCATCAACACCTTAGCGCGGCGGCGAACTTCCGTAACCGATGCGCCAATTAAAAATTGCTGAACGTCATGCGCCGCATTAGGAAAGCCTTTTTCTGTATCGTGCACTTCCCCACTTACAACTTTGCCAATAATTAATTGGGAAAGCCCACGGCGAACCGTTTCAACTTCTGGAAGTTCAGGCATAGCGGAGCCCTACAACGATACGTCGTTTATGAGCTTGTTAGCATCAGGAATTTGCGCAATAAATAAGTTACTCAACTGCTTAGCGTTAGCTCGGAGGGTACCTTGTGAGCCACTACAAGTTGAAGTCCAGAGGGTTTCAACCGGTTGGTCGTTAGTGAGAATACTATATTCCGATAGTCGGCCAGTTGCACAAACACCGCGGACATCGCCCGCTCCATCAGCAGGTTGATTGCCGGCACTCATTTTAGCGATGTTTAATGCGTTCACGAACTCTTCGTATGCTGCTGCGTTATTGCTCAGCGTTTGTTGTTGCACCACTGTACCTAGGTAGCCGTTATAGGTAGTAATTTGACGAGTTGATGGCGAGATAACTATGCGGTATGAGTTAAAATCTTCTTCGGCAACAATTGGGCCGCGGACTGACATGCTGACACTACTGGATGCCGATGTACTTAGCAGAGATTGCTGAGATGTATCGGTTTTTGACGAGTCGGAAGTCGAACCTGAAAAGAAGATTGCTCGAGCCGCAGAAATGAGGGCGACGATAGCAATAATGATGATTACGACAACTAAAATAGTTGGTAAAATGCGTGATGTTCGATAATTAGCCATGCCCCTACCTTAATCCGTTTTTCCACCCCTGTCAATGAGGGCGTTCAAATCTGTTATAGCCTGCTGTAAATTAAAGTACTGTATAGCGTGTAAACCAACCGCTTCGGCGCCTTGGCAATATTCTAAAATATCATCAAGCATGACGCACTCTTCGGGCTTTACACCTAAACGAGCAAGAGCGATTTCATAAATTTCTGGTTCAGGCTTAATATACCCCTCATCACCCGAAGCCACCACCACATCAAATAATTCGTCGAGCTGTCCCTGCTCAAACCGAAGTTCAAGTCGTTCCCGACTACTAATATTGCTCAGCATTGCCAACTTAAACTGTGGTCGCAGGGTTTTGACATAAGCGACTAAATCTTCATCACGAATTTCACCTTTATCTTGTTCAGCTAAAAATTGTTCAGTCGAAATACCGATGAGCTCGGCCATTTGCTTAGCTGTTTCATCCCGGCTTAAATAGCCTCTATCCGAGGCGCGGTTAATATCGTGTAACAACTTGCCTTTTTCAGGGTCAGATTGGTCAAGCGCTTGAGCCCGTAGTTTGTATGGGTTACCAATAAACACGCCGAAGCAGTCGAAAATTATTGCTTTAATCATTTGTTACTACCTTTTCTAAATATATTCTTGATGAAAAACTACCACGCTTATTAGCTTTATCGACTCGAGCAGATTCAATTGTTGTGGCCTCGTATCCTAAAAGTTCGTCAATTGCTTTCAACACTTCCGCTATATCAGCTCGCTCGTCTAAACTTCCGTCAGAGTCTAATAACTCCTTAGCTTCTTCAACTAGTTTTTCCAAAAGTGCTTTACGATAGTCGTCATCGTTCGTAAGTATCCGCTGCGTCGGAGTGGCGTTATCGTTGCTAATAATAGCCGGGATGTTATCGCGAACAAGTTTGTTATAAATAATTTCAGCCACTATAAATCGCCCCAACTCGTACCTGAATGTACGTCAACTCGTAGCGAAATTTTTAGCTCAGGGGCAACCCCTTCCATAATAGTCTTCAAAAGCTCAGTCACTTTTTCGACATTTTCCTTAGGGCACTCCACTAGAATTGAGTCATGGATTTGCAAAATTTGCTTTCCTAAGTCACCGATTTGTTGATCAACTTGCAGCATCGCCCGTTTCATTAAATCAGCTTCGGTTCCCTGGATTGGCATGTTGGCCGCGGCCCGTTCGGCACCAGCTCGCACCATGAAGTTTGAACTTTGAATGTCTGGTGTAGGCCGACGACGGCCGTAAAAAGTTTCTACGTAGCCTTCAGTACGTGCCTTGGCGAGTGTGTCATCGATGAATTTACGAATTGGCTTTCGAAGTTCAAAGTATTGGTCGATGAAGTCTTTCGCTTGTGGGAATGACATACCAGTGGCTGCCGATAGGCCGTGTGGGCTCATACCGTAAAGCACACCGAAGTTAATTACCTTAGCGGCGCGGCGTTGGTCTTTTGTAACGTCGTCCATGGCGATGCCATATACTTCGCTAGCGGTTTTAGTGTGAATGTCGACATCACCATTGAAGTCGTTAATAAGCGTTTCGTCATTGGCTAAAATACCGGCTAAGCGAAGCTCGAATTGTGAGTAGTCAGCACTCACTAAAACATTGTCACCATCAGCAATAAAGGCTTCCCGGATTTGCCTGCCCTTTTCGGTGCGAATAGGGATATTTTGTAAATTCGGGTCAGTGCTACTTAAACGACCGGTGGCTGCGACATCCTGGTTGAAGGTAGTGTGGATACGGTTATTGGCATCGACCAATTTAGGGAGTGAATCAACGTACGTATTTTTCAGTTTTGCTAGTTCACGAGTTTGTTCAATTAATTCAATAATTGGGTGTTGTCCGCGCAGTTTATCCAGTTCGGCTTGGCCAGTGCTATAGCCAGTTTTGCCTTTTTTGATGCCCTGAGTTGGGAGCTTTAGCTTAGTAAAGAGTACTTCCGAAAGTTGGGCTGGGCTACCAATATTAAATTCGTGGCCGACCATTGTATACATTTCTTGTTCGAGCTTAGCGTGTTCAGTGCCAAGTTTATCACTTAAGGCTTTGAAGCGCTCTGGGTCAATTTTCACCCCTGTTTTTTCAATCTGGAATAAGGTGTAGGTTAACGGAAAATCGTAAGTGTACGCAATGTCCGATAAGCGAGTCTCAGCTTCAAAAGCGGTTTTTTGAGTTTCATATACTTGAACAAGCCCAGCCAAAATAACCAGAGGGTCTTCGGTTGTGTCGCCTATTAAAGCAGCCACTGACCTATCGCGTGCTAATGGGTCGAGTAAAAAGGCGCCTTGGCGTAAATCGTGCACATCATCGAAGCGGGCCGCCGCACCTAGTTTATCTAAAGCATGATATAAAGCCTTGGCATCGTAGGTAACCGTTCGAGCCATAACTAGGGCATGCCAAAAGTTCCGGTCAACTTCAGTAATGGCCTTTTTAGACGCCGTCTTGCCATTCGTCGATATCCAAACATCATCACCAAACACTTCAACGAATACCGGGCCGTCAATCATTAAAGGTGATGGCCATTCAACTTGTTCAAGAGGGGCAATTTCGATCTTTTCAGCCTCAATTACTTCAACTACTTCGTCGCCTAGCTTCATATGCTTTGGTAGCCGCTTCACTAGTGAGTTAAATTCGTATTTATGCAGTACTTCAACAATCTTATCGACTCGCGTACGTTCAATACTGGTTTCGTCCCAGTCGATTTTAATTGGTGCATCGGTATAAATGCCGGCTAATTCTTTACTCATGTACGCCGACTCTTTGCCGTCAGTCAGATATTTTTGCTGTGAGCCCTTCACTTCGTCAAGATGGGCGTAAATCCCATCTAAATCGTTATAGGTTGTAAGCAGTGTTTGAGCCGCCTTTGGACCAATACGTGGTACACCAGGAATATTATCGCTACTATCCCCTACTAAGGCTTTGTAGTCCACAAATTGGCTTACTTTAACGCCATATTTTTTCTCAAAGGCTTCGTCATCGTAACGTACTAAATCGCTGCTACCGCTACGAGTAATATAAACACCAGTGTTGTCGTCAATTAATTGCAAAAGGTCGTAGTCGCCGGTTATTAAACAGGCTTCAACGTTATTTTCTTTGGCTTGGGCAGCAAAGGTGCCCATAATGTCATCGGCTTCGTATTGGTCAAGTTCGTACAGTGGCCAGTTAAAAGCTTCTAAAACTTCACGCAGGATTGGTAGTTGGGCGTAAAAATCCTCAGATGGCTTGGTGCGACCAGCCTTATATTCAGGGTAAATTTCTAAGCGCTTAGCCGCACTCGTCCCTTTTATATCCCAAGCAACGGCTACGTAGTCGGGTTCAAGTTTTTTAATAAGCTCGATTGCAATTGAGGTAAACCCAAAAACACCGCCCGTAGGAGTGCCGTCCGGTAACGAAAGTCCGGGCATCGCGTAATAGCCACGATAAAATACGGATTTTCCATCAATAACTGCCAGCCGTTTCATTACTTTAGTATACCACTGGCTGAGGTGTTATTCGGGCTATTAAAGTCTTCGGTTTTTAGCTTGTGAATTCTCAAACTCCACCGTAATTGCTTGTGCTCCTAAGCCTTTAAGCTTTCGGCGTTCTCGTTCAGACATACCGCCGAGTACCCCAAAACGTTCATCATTCTCCAATGCATAGTCAAGGCACTCACGTGCAACCTCACACTGGCCGCAGATTTTTTTAGCATCCCGGTTGCTCGTACCTTTTTCAGGAAAGAACGCTTCTGGGCTTGTTTGGCCACATAACGCGTCTTTATCCCAGGGAATTTGCTCGGTTGATGCGGATTGGCTACCATTATTTGAAAATTCTGAATTTACAGTCATAACTGTCGTCTCCTATATATTTGCATATAATAGACCTCTCCCCTTCAGCCCACAAGCAAAAGCGGTATAATCTGTTACAATACCCTTATGACACATCACGAAAACCTCAAAATTATCGCCTTTGTTGGCTTAGCCGGCTCGGGTAAATCGACTGCCGTTGAATATTTTAGCGAAAAAGGCTATCCAAAAGTTTATTTTGGCGGCGTCATATTAAACGCAATGGAAGAAGCTGGTATTGAGCGAACTGCCGACCATGAACAAAAATTTCGAGAAGAAATTCGCGAGAAAAATGGAAATGATTTTGTTGCTAATAAAATTGTTGAACAAATTGAACATTTAGCTAATTCAGGCCAGCACCGGATTATCGCCGACGGTTTATATACATGGACTGAATTCCAAGTATTAAAGAAAGCCTTCCCGGGGGAATTAGACGTCGTTGCCATTGTTGCACCGCGACACCTGCGCTACCACCGCCTATCTGAACGTACTATTCGACCCTTCACCGCTACTGAAGCCCATGAACGTGACATTACCGAAATTGAACACTTAGAAAAAGGTGGCCCAATTGCGATTGCCGACCACTACGTCGTTAACGATGGTTCTACTGAAGAGTTGCACGAGAAGCTAGCTAAACTATCTGAGGAATTAGACTTTTAATACGTTCCGAAAGAGACACGACGGGTACCGCGACCGCCTTCTTTTTTAATCTGATGGAGCACTTCCCTTTTATTACTAAAAGCTTCGTCAATATAGATTGGCCCGGTTATATTCGCAAGTTGTGCTTCAGTTAATCGAGTTACGTATGGCTTACCGCCATCATAATGGATCTCTACTTCAGCACCAGCAATTTCAATTGTGCTTGGCGAACGGCGCAATATCTCTTCACGTGCTACAGCATCATAATACATATCAATCACGATATTATTTTCATAGGCATGGTTACCAATTAAACGGTCGAGTTCTTGAGCATCGCGAGTGCGTTCCGCGTAATGACGTAATAAGCGAGATATTTCTGTTTCTGTAAGGTCAACAGGTGCTGACGGTCGTCGATAACCATCGAGTATATCTTTAGGCATCAAGCGACGATATTCTGCGAGTTCAGTCGCAACTGCACGCAAATCTCTTAGCTCTGGACCTGGTTTATTTTGGACGGTCTCAACAAGCCTATGTTGACTTTCTTTCGGAACAAATTCACGAGATTTTACCACGCGGTGTGCACCAACCTTCAAATTACCGAACATACCCTGCTCGCTTTCAACAACAATGCCGCCATTAATCCGTGAAGTTCCAGGAACTTCAACATATTCAACCAGACGGTTTGCTATGGCATTACGTGCGACCACTTCAGGGTCTACCCGCAGTGTTGCTCCAAGAATATCAAAGAGCTCAAGTTTATCTCCACGGATTGTTTCGTAGAACTGATGCATACCCGCAACTAATTCACCCTTATTAGGCTGAATCACGCTTTGTTTTGCTAATGTAAGTTCTGGGTAATTATCGCTACCGCGGACTCGTTTGAAGTAATCTTTTAAGTCGTGGGGTTTTTTGAAATGAGTAAATGTAAGGTTGTACATTCCAGCCGTGAAATCGTCCCTCATTTGCTGCAATTCGGCTTGAGTTGGTGGCTCAAGTTCGAATATTTCAGGGTTGATACCTAACCGTCTGAACATCTTTTCTGTAGGTTCATCGGTGCTCATTATTCGACCATAATCAAGGTCATTCAAATAGGCAAACGTAAAGCCTTCTTTTGAAGAACCGCCCGCGCGTGATGCTTCCCTTACCGCCAGTGAGAAATCAAGTTGAGCCGAGAAGTCATCGACCGCACCAGCGCTAAGAAGACCATTCCAAAGCGCATTATCGGCTCGTTTAGAAGTCATCTGCAAACCACCGGCATCAATTGCAGCCGCAATAACTGCCATGCGTGCGAGCTGCTGGCGAGACCTGCCTTGAAGCATACCTTCTGCCATTCCCCTAGCAAGCTCTGGCGCTACAGGGAAACGGCTCATAAGGCCACCTGTTTCGGTAATTCTATCGTCATCATCTAAGGCACCGAATTCTCTACGCAAGCGGCTCACTGCCTGACGAAGTACTGGCCCGTCTTGTTCATTGATAATAAATTTATTTATTTCATTCGGTAATTTACCAACAGTAGCAGCATTGAGAATAAGTTCTGCTAAGTTACTATTAAAGATTGCAGCAAGAGGATATTCTGGACGTTCGGCAATAGATTTAAATGGATATATCTTAGCAAATGTTTTCTTTTCGTCATCACCCTGACGGCTCGGCATTGGCTTATTTAAATAAGCTACGCCACCCGGTACATCCCTACCGGCACGGCCGGCAAACTGAATTATTTCTGATTGAGCAATATATTCACCGATTATTCCACGGCCGCCATCTATTTGTCGCTTCTCGCGGTTAATCATACCGTCCATACCCACATACGTTACGCCTGGAATAGTGACACCCGAACGGGCGGCTGGCGTTGCTAGTATAACAAGCTGCATGTCGTCAGGTAGTTCTCTTGAGATTCGACTAATCTCCTCTCGTTGCAATGGAGAAGTTTTACCGCTATATTTTTTAAAGATAAGGTTTGCAGAACTGCCAGGTTGTCGCGCTTCATACCCAGCAATCACTTCTTCTTTTATACGCTCAAGTTGGTTCATACCGCGGGTACCTAAAATAGCCCGTCGGTGATCGGCACCATTTGCAACAAAACCTTCGGCTGGGTTATGTTTAGAATCTTCATGAATTTCAATTGTGAAAGGTCTACCTTCAATTGTTAGTACCGGAACATCGACTTGTTCAGGATTAGCGAAATTAGTAATTCGACCAAGTGGAATTTTTAGCGGTACAGGGTCAATAGTGGCACTCATCGCCACAGTTCGCCATTTTTCTTTTTTCGATACAGACGACCCAATAACACCGACTGCTAGCTCAACATGAGGATCGTCTTCATGTATTTCATCAGCAATAAACAGAACTGGGTCATCACCATACTCTTTTTCGATATCAGCCATCATAAAAGTAAGCGAAGCTGCAGTGGCAATCGTAAAACGAGCATTCTCGAACCGACGAGTTCGGCCGCCGTGAATTGAATTTACTAAGCCATACGCTTCTTCTGTGCCGAGCCTCGCGTTCATTTCATCCTGAATACGGTCAGCGAGACTATCGGTCATACCCTTCCTTCCCTGAGCAACAAACACATGAACATAGCCTGCGTCTATTGCATATTGTGGAATTTGCGTACTTTTACCACCTCCTGTTTCACTGATAATAACCGACGCTTTGTTATTATTAATCATATCTATAATTTGTTCGCGATATGCGGTAACTGGAAGAATAACTTCTTTAATGATGTTTTCAACAGCATTTGCTGCAATTTCGGCATGGCTACCGCTCGGTACAGATTCAGAAACCGGCAAAGACGCCTTCAGCGCCTGTGCGGCTCGAATTTTCTCTAGGGTTTGAGCTCTAGATTGCTTGGCTTGTAATTGCCGTTTTAGCAATTGTTCACTTGGAACAGACGCAATACCAGGGCGGTCATTTAGATAGGCTTTACGTTGATAGTTCGACGTAGGCTCGGCATCACTAATTCTCTCACTCATTCTCTCACTCATTGACCTAATACTAACACCTCCCTACCCCTACTCAAACCATAAGCAAAACGCAGGTCAAAGCCTGCGTTTTGCTGTTCAATACCTAAGATTTAGCTAAGGTATTCGTGTAGTTTCTTAGAATCTTTATGCTTGCGAAGTTTCGCCAAAGCCTTAGCTTCAATTTGGCGAATACGTTCACGGGTGACCGCAAATTCTTGACCAACTTCTTCAAGTGTGTGGCTTTTGCCATTCTCAAGGCCGAAACGCATCTTGATAATCTTTTGTTCACGGTCAGATAGTGTTGAAAGGATAGCTTGTACTTGTTCTTTCAAAAGTTGTGAGGCAGCTGATTCTTCAGGAGTCGCAGAATCTTCGTCTTCAATAAAGTCACGCAGGACTGAATCTTCATCGTCACCATCACGACCAACACCGGCATCGAGTGAAGTAATGTCTTGTTTGATTTTCATGACATATTCAACTTTTTCTGGTTCCATTTCAAGCTCTTTAGCAAGCTCTTCAATGGTCGGTTCACGGTTTAGTTCTTGGGTCATGCGGCGTTGAGTACGAAGCAATTTGTTAATTGTTTCAACCATGTGTACTGGAATACGAATAGTACGGGCTTGGTCGGCAATGGCACGGGTAATCGCTTGGCGAATCCACCAAGTCGCGTAAGTTGAGAATTTAAAGCCCTTGTCTGGGTCGAACTTCTCAACTGCACGGAGTAAACCGGTGTTTCCTTCTTGAATCAGGTCTAAGAAGTCTAAACCACGGCCGCTATAACGCTTAGCAATCGAAACTACCAAACGCATGTTGGCTTCAGCCATCTTATCTTTGGCTTTCTTTTCACCAGCTACAACCCGGTGGGCTAAAGCAAGTTCTTCTTCAGAATTAAGCAGTGGGATTTTACCAATTTCGCGTAGGTACAAACGGACGCTGTCGTCACTGGCGTCATCAAAGTATTGTTCTTGGCTAAGAACATCTTCATCGGTATCAACTTCTTCTTCCTCTAGGTCCTCGGGTGCAGGGCCGTCAATATCAAGCGGAAGTTCGCCAATAGCGGCAACAATTTCTTGAGTTTCTTCTTCAATTGCAGCGTCGTCGATGATTGGTTCATCTTTTTTCTTACCTCTTGGCATGGGGTATCTCCTTTATAAGTTCGTTTAGGGAATGGCGTAATCGAAGCGCTTCTTCATCTTTGCCTTCATCTTCGGCAATACGTAAAGCAGCGGTCAATTCATCTTTTTGGGTTTGCTTGTGTTTTGTTACGATAATGCGGACGAGGCGGGCTGTTTCAAAGTAACGATCTTGGTCACTCCAATCTCCGTACCGTGCGTCGGCTTTCAATAGTAATATTTTGACATAGGTGTCTACAATTTGCAAGTCCTTAGGGGTGGTCTGAACTGGCTCGCTTGATGTTTTTAAGAACGACAAAACGGTTCGACGGTCGTCATTTGAAAGCATCAAACCATCTATTTCGGCAAACAATTCTCGTACCTCCGGGTACAATAAACCAAGTGCTAGTAAGTTATCTTGGTAGCTGTATTCATCAACAACCGTATCACCGCTATACTTGACTTCTTTCAAAGCTGGTTTTGTTTCCACGTCGTCGTTTGAATCAAATTTTTCTCGTACCGTTTCGAGCGTCGTCGATGTATAGCCAGCAATTTTCTTCAAATAAAATTCTTGTTCAACCGGGTCTTGCAACGCTCGCACTACTGTTAACGCGGCAGTCGTAAAACGGCGCATTCCTAAAGGTATCGCCATATTTTCCCGCTTTGTATATTGAGTCAGTAGCCAGTCTACTACCCCTTCGGCATCATCAATTGCTTTTTGCCAAAGCTTTACATCTTTTTGAATCAGTTCATCAGGGTCTTTTACGTCTTCTGGCAGGCTGATAATGGTAAGTTCGGTGCCAACATTCTGAGCGATAGGTATTGAACGTTCGGTCGCGGCTAAACCAGCGGCATCGCCATCGTAAGCCAACCTAACGTTTGGGCTTAAACGCACCAGTGCTTTTAGATGTGGTTCGGTCATAGCCGTACCAGCGGTGGCTACAACTTGTTTAATACCGACCTGGTGGCTACTAACAACGTCTAAGTTACCTTCAACTACAACTGTGTAGTCGTTTTTGCGAATTGCTTCTTTAGCCTGGCTTAAACCAAACACATGCCGGCTTTTATCGTACAACGGGCTTTGGGGCGTATTTAAATACTTTGGCGCGTTCGGCTCGTCTTTAAGGATGCGGCCAGTAAAGCCAATTACCTGTCCTGATGGGTCCATCAACGGGACCATCATGCGGCCTCGGAATAAATCGCCACCAAAACGGTTCGTTAACCCACCCACCGACAGTTCCTGTTTTGTAAAACCTTTTTTCGTTAAGAACTGCACTAAAGCATCGCCCGAATCAGGCGCATAGCCAATTTGAAAAGTTTGCACAATCTCTTTACTAAGCCCGCGTTGTTTAAACACGTATTGTAAAGCGCGGTCATTTTGCTTCAAGCTCTCCTGATAATATAACGATGCCCAGCGATGGGCTTCAAGTAAGCGGCGTTTCATCTTGGCAAATTCTTGGTTGCCCGAAGAATCGTAATCAGATAGTTCAATCCCCGCCCGGCGCGCCAGCAGTTCTAGAGCTTCGCGAAAATCAACACCTTCAACTTCCATAATGAAGCTAAACACGTCGCCACCTTTATTGGACGAAAAGTCGTGCCAGATATTTTTTTCTGGACTGACATAAAAACTTGGCGTTTTTTCACCCGAAAAAGGACTGAGGCCTTTAAAGTTTCGACCAGCTCTTTTTAGCTGAACGTACTCCCCTACAACATCCTCAATATTTAGCCGCGACCGAACTTCTTCTTTGGCATCTTGCATTATCTATATTATAGCACCCTTTACCTCTGTTATTGATTATGGTTAAATGGAGTCAATGAATCCTCAGCAACCCCTCCCCCCTAATTATCTAGACCAAATTGCCCCGCAAACAGCCAAGCGCTCGTTTTCTCTTAGCCGGCCGCGATTAATTTTGCTGATTGGTATTGTAGCAATAATACTTGTCATGATCATGGCATATGTCGCTGGGGCCATCGGTAACGCTAAAAAAGAACCCTGGGAGCGTTTGAGTGCACGCATCGCTGCTACGGCCGAAATAGCCGAAAGCTCTGAAGGTAAAATCAAAAATAGCCAGCTGCGTTCGGTAAATAGTAACGTTAAGATTTCGCTTACGAATACTCAGCGTGATTTAACCGCCCCACTTACAACAGTTGGTATAAATGTTGAAAAAATATCACCATCGGTTATTAGCTCTGAATCAAGTGATAAAATGATTGCCCGCTTAGAAGATGCCCGCTTAAATGCAAAATACGACAGTACCTACGCACGTGAGATGAGTTACCAGCTTTCAAACCTGCTTACTTTACTACGCCAAATGTATTCATCAAGTTCGAACGAAATGAATAAAACTTTTTTGGAAACAACCTACAATAACTTCTTGCCGGTTCAAAAAAGCTTGTCCGAATTTAGTGCTTCAAACGAATAATTTAAGCTGAAACTAATTGGTAGCTTAGGTTAGCTAAGTCTTTAATTTCTCCATCACTCAACTGGCCAGTACAAATAATAGTATTCCAGTGCTTCTTGTTTAAATGATAGCCTGAGACAACGGTTTCGTATTTTTCACGTAAGGTTTCAGCTAAAATTGGGTCGCACTTCAAACTAACTCGAAGCGGCTTACTGCCATTGTCGATTAAAGCAAACATCTTACCTTCGCCGTCTTCTTTTTTGCCAATTTTATATACACTCGTACCTTCACCAAACGGAAAATCTAACCAAGTGTTGGGGAAGCTAAGTAAATATTGTTCAATTTCTTTATGGGTCATATTGTTATTCTACAGGTATCTATAGCACTGTGCCTATTTAATTTTTTTCAAATAGTACTTAAGTTCTTCAATACTACCACGGATATCACTAAGGGCACGGTGGGCTTCGGGCTTAGAAAATTTAGAGTGATATTTATGTTCAAACACTACCTTCCAGGCGCTGACGTCCAGCATACGGTAATGTAGCCGCTTATCCAGCCGGCCCCATTCGTTCACGATAAATTTACGGTCTTGATGAATTGAGTTACCGGCTAAAATGACTCGCTCCTCGGCAGGAAACCATTCGGCTAAAAATGCGAGCAGTTCATTTTCAACTGTTCGGCCATTTTTTCCGCTGGCATTTTGAGCAATCAAACCATCACGAGCAACACTATTGGCTTCCCAAAATTCACCCACCATACGTTTTTTCATTAAGCTAGGGCCAACTTTTTTTACCGCTTCATATGTAGCGAGTTCATTTAAATCCCAATCAGTAACAATTGCCGCAACTTCTAAAATACGGTCTTTCACCGGGTCAAGCCCAGTCATCTCTAAATCAACCCAAAGTATTCGAGATGATTTTTTTGTACCTGATTTGGTTGGCATTATTAGTCCTTCTTCTTGTCGAGCTTATCAAGCCGGAACACATGCACCAGCCAATAAATAACCATTGCAGTTGCAATAAGAGTGATTAGCGAAGAAACAGCCGCTCCCCATGCAAAGGTAGCCGTACGGCCCCAAGCTTCAAAAGTCCACGTGGCAGAGACAAGCTTATCGTTTGATCCAACCAGGAACTGAACAATCGGGTTTATGAAACCCTCAACAATTTTTCTGACTGTATCACTTGCGGCCATACCCACAGCTAAACCTATAGCCAGACCAATTACACCTTGAGTTCGTATAAAATCTAGGAAACCAGCTACATGCTTTTTACTATCGGTCGTTACAATACTAACAAGCTCGGTTGCTTTTTCTCTCGCAATTTTTGCTTTTTCTGCTTCGGTCTTTGCCACAATTGTCTCCTTAGGTCTGAATTATCTATATAAATTATATCACTGCTTAAAATGCCGCACCGTTACATGCGTTCTGGGACTTCAATACCCAACAAGCCTAGGCCATGGGTGAAGATTTGGCTGACTTTTGTCAGCACGCCAAGTCGAGCGGCTTTTTGCGTATCGTCTACTCCCCCGGTCGCAACTGGTGTGGCTTCGTAGTATCGGTTTAGTTCACGAGCTAACTCATACAAGTAACCAGCAATCCGGTGTGGCTCAAGTTCAGCAGCAGCGCGCCGAACTATTTCTGGGTATTCCAAAATGTGCGAAATTATATCTTTTTCAGGGCTATAATCGTAGCCGGCTACAAAAGCTTCACCATTGCCGTTTTCGCGTAGAATTGCGTTGACGCGTACGGCAGCGTATTGAACATATGGCCCGCTATAGCCGGTGAGTGCAAAAATAGTATTCCAGTCGAATAAGATGTTCGTTCGGCGGTCCGACATAAAGTCGCTGAATTTAATTGCACCTAAAGCAATCTTTTTAATGTCATCTTCTAAAATATCACGGCCTTCAACGACCGCCCGAGCCTTATCTTCAGCTTGGTTTAAAAGTTCTTCCATTAACACGACGCCCTTACGGCTGCTCATTTTTTCACGGGTACCGTCTTCGTTCAACTGGTCGATAGTTCCAAACCATAAGTGAATTGATTCCATTTCCAGGCCAAGTTTTTTCGCCATGGCAAACAATTGCGAGAAGTAAAATTGTTGTTCAGCACCAACGGCATGGATGATTTTATCGGGGTGCCAATTGTCTTGGCGGTATAGCATTGTCGCTAAATCGGTTGTGGCATATAAAGCCGTTCCGTTACTCTTTTGCACCAGTAAAGGTACGTCAAAACCAAACTCATCGAGCGGAACGATAATTGAACCGTCTTCGTTTTGAACGGCAACGCCGGAAGTTAATAATTTCTGAACCGCTTCTTTACCTTGTGGTGCGAAGAAAGCTTCACCCAACTCAAAGTCGGTTGAAATTTTTAAACGGTTCATAACAGTATGGATGTGACCAAGAGAAATTTCATTGAAGCGTTGGCTGTAGTTCAACGCTTCTTCGTCGCCGGCTTCAAATTTTTGTAGCCAATCTTGTACTTCATCGGCAAGTTTTGTTTCGCCGCGTTCAGTTTCTTCTTTAAGAGCTTTTTTGGTTTCAATATATACCCGGCCTAATTCGTAGACACCGTCACGTTCTAAGGCTTCATCACTGCTAAATAAGCGAAAACCGGTAATCCAGATACCTAACGGAGCACCGTAATCACCTAAGTGGTTATCGGTAATAACATTCCAGCCGGTCGCTTTCATGAGTTGGCGTGCGGCCCACCCTTGGTTTCCAGGGCGAAGGTGGCCGACGCTATATGGCTTGGCCATATTTGGGCTCGGGTATTCCACAATAACCGTTTTACCAGCACCATCTTGGTTTTCGCCAAACGTCGCACTCCATTGGTTTTGCAATTTCTCAGCTAAGGCGCCAGCTGAAATACGGACATTAATAAAACCTGGCCCGGCCACAGTTACTTCGCTAAATTCGCCGGTTTCACGAAGGGCTGATGCAATCTCCTCGGCAACTTCCCGTGGGTTTTTACCTAAAGGCTTAGCTAGTTGCAAGGCAATATTAGTAGCATAATCGCCGAACTGAGGGTCAGGGCGAGTAAGTTTAGTATCGACGTCAACGCCATATAAACGTTGAGCAATTTCATTGAGAGTTTTTTCCATTTGGTTCTAGTATATCAGAGGTGTCAGTATCTACTTGTTATAAGCAGCCCGAATTAGGCCAACAAACAAAGGGTGTGCCCGGTTTGGACGGCTTTTAAACTCTGGGTGAGCTTGGGTGGCGGCAAAATACGGGTGGTCTTTGGCTTCAACGTATTCAACTAATTTTCCATCTGGTGATGTTCCGGAAATCACCAATCCACCTTTTTCAATTTCAGATGTAAATTTTTGGTTTACTTCGTAGCGGTGGCGGTGGCGTTCAATGGTAGTTTCTGTTGCGTAGGCTTTTTCAACTACCGAGCCGGCCTTTAATTTGGCCTCGTAATCACCTAGGCGTAATGTGCCGCCAGTTGACTCTTTGCCTTGTTGGCCTTCCATAATGTAAACAACATTATGCTTAGTGTCTTCGTCGAATTCTGTACTATTGGCATCTTCCAAACCAGCCTTACGAGCGGCGGCAATAACGGCAACCTGTAACCCTAAACATAGGCCAAGGTACGGTTTTTTATTTTCAAGCGCATAACTAGCGGCGGCAACTTTTCCTTCAATACCTCTTTTACCAAAGCCTCCTGGTACCAAAATACCATCCAGCTTCGCTAACTCTTCGTCGGTGGTGTCTTCGGCATCGATCCATTGCAAATCAAGCCCGACGTTTTCTTGCCACGCAGCGGCTTTTAGGGCTTCAATAACGGAAATATAGGTATCTTCGTTATCAAGGTATTTGGCGATCATGCCAATTTTTACACTATCTTTGTAAACTTTGTTTTGGGCTTCAACTAATTTAGTCCATTTCGAAAGGTCGGGCTTAATGTGATTATCAGTGAAACGTTCCAGTACCCGCCCAATTCCACTGGCGTAAATAGTAAGTGGCACCTCATACACAGTTTTAGCATTAGACAGTAAAATAACGGCGTCCTCAGCCATACCGCTGAAACGGGCAATTTTCGCCCCAATATCACCAGGCGCTGGCTCGTCGGTACGAACAACCACACAGTCCGGCACAATACCAAAACCACGTAAATCATTCAAAGCATTTTGAGCAGGTTTTGATTTAAATTCTTTACTGGTTTGAATAAACGGTACATATACGACATGAACATAAAAACAATTTTCGCGGCCGACACGAGTAGCAAAATCACGAATTGCCTCGACAAAGCTCAGGCCTTCATAGTCCCCTACGGTTCCGCCAATTTCAACAATGTGAACGTCTGAACCTTGGCCAGCTTCTTCTATGGCATCTTTGATAGCACCAGTAAGATGCGGCACCAATTGAACTGTTTGGCCATTAAATTTACCAGCCCGTTCATCGGCAATTAACTGGCTTAAAAGACGGCCAGAAAGCGTGGCGCTTTTTTGGGTTAATTCAATATCGAGAAACCGTTCGTAATGACCAAGGTCCAGGTCAGTCTCGGCACCATCCTTTGTGACGTAACACTCACCATGTTCTCTGGGGTTCAAAAGGCCCGCATCTACATTCAGATACGGGTCACATTTTTGAATCGAGACTTCAGCCCCCTTGGCTTGAAGAATTGCACCAATACTAGCAGCGGTAATACCCTTACCAACGCCCGAAAGCACTCCCCCAGTTACAAAGATATACTTTTGTTTGTTCCCCATGCTAGTTTTGCACCTCCATGGGATTTTATTGTACCATTCAATATGCTCAATGCGCTATATGTACGATGTTGTAGTATTGTCACTACGCTAGGGATAGCGTTAGCTTTCGATAACAGCTTCAACCGCCGACCCTTGTGGGTACAGTTTTAAAGGCGCCTGATTCATTGCCCAAGCTTGCTGAATATACGTCAAAATTTCCCATGAACGGAGCACTTCTTCACCACTGGTAAATAACGCCTTACGACCGGCAATTGCTTCCAAAAGTACTCGCTCATACGCATCAAGTTGCCGGCCACCTTCACTGGTTACTTTACCTTCTTCAAAAACGTCGTTTGTGCCGTCTTTATAATGGACATCAATATATGAACGCTTTTCGTTTAATGCCTTGCCGGTGGTTAATCGAAGCGGAACATCCTGCCAGTTTTCGTCGTCACTTGTTAAGTTAATACTTACAAATGTTTCGGTTTGGCTGCCAGGGTTTTGAACTTCTTCTTGATAGCCGTCATATTGAGCCCGGATACCATCGTCGGTGGTAGCAACGTTAATTGAGTTAAGCGCAGCCAATCGAAGTGCAGGAATGTCATCATTGTTTAATTCTGCTGGTATTTTCATAAGTACTAACGAAAGCAGTTGCATTAAATGGCCTTGAACAAAATCACGCAGGGCGCCGGTTTGTTCGTAAAAACTAGCGCGTCCCTCAATACCAATGCTTTCTGAAGCTACAATTTCAATGGCTTTAATTGAAGCATTCCCCCAACTATGGTGGTGGTTCTGCGCATTGCGTCGTAAACGAATAACCTCAGCCGAAACCTCTTTTGCCATGTAATGATCAATCCGAAAAATTTGCTCTTCACTAAAATATTCAGCTGTTCGTTGTAAAAAATCTTGAGCTGATTCAAGGTCATATCCGAAAGGTTTTTCGAAAAGAAGGTGGATGTCAGGGCTATTAATGCCGGCTGCACCTAATAAATCAACAATCTGCGCGGCAGCTCCAGGAGGCACAGCTAAGTACATCAATGTTTGATCAGCATCATACGCCGTCAGAGTGTCTTTAAGGCCTGCATAGTCAGCAATCTCTGCCAAGTCCATAGTATGAAGTTCAGTGCGCTTAGCCAAGTCCTGGCTGGCTGTAGAATCAAGTACCAGTTTCTTTACATCAGCCTCGCGTCGCGATACACCAAGAATAGATAGCTCGTGTTCTGGGTTATCAGCAATAATGTGCGATAAGGCTGGTAAAAGTTTGCGACCGCTTAAGTCGCCGGTAATTCCGAAAATAACGAGAAGTGTTTTCATATAATCTTATTATACACCCGGCACAATGTATTTTACTATACAAAATATAGCAAAAACCCCAGGCTGTATTCCTGGGGTTTTACTTTTTATTCGAAGATACGAACTATTGGCAGCCAAGACACATGGTGAGGTCTGCTGGGTCAAGTGGAGCAGCAAAAGCGCCATTACCTGATTTTTGCTGTGCGTCGTCGTTAGCTTGTGCCTGTGCATTTGCCATAGCCGCGTCAATGGCTGCAAGCTTTTCGTCTAGGCTCATTGTGTCGGTGATAATTGTTGATGCGTTCATGTTTGTTATTCCCCCTGATATATTGTTCAATTATTTTGTAGTGCTTATGTTTAAGTATTATACGCCACATATAGCGCTTGTCTATACATTTTTAGCTGTAAAAATACCAACAGTTGCCAGTCGATTTACTACTGTTAAGTTGCCCTATAAGTAGCTTGTATCCGCTAGCTTGTTCAAAATAGGCCGGAATTTTACCAATTTTTGCCACCATAAGTTGCTTAGCAGACGTTGTAGACTCGTCATCAAGCTTGGTGGCGGTGCCATTGATGTAGATACCTTTTGGTCCCCTACTTTCGTCTGGCGAAAACAAGGTCACACTCACCCGTGGGTCCCGCTGTAAATTTATTGAGTGTATTTTGTCTTCATACGAAAACCAATAGACCGCTTCGGCGTCCGAAAAAATATGCACTGGTGTTGACCATGGCGAGCCATCTTCGTTGGTAGTCGCGATTGTGCCAAGAATGTTTTCAGAAAGAATCGCTCGGGCTTCGTCGCTCATATTCTTACTTTCCGCCGTTTACTTCGTAGCTGGTATTGGTGCTTTCGAAGAAGTTTACGAGTTCAAGTGTGTCGTTAGCGGCTGCCATCCACTTCGCAGGGTTTGAAACGTTGTATTCGGCTTCAAAACCAAGTTCTTCCAAACGACGGTCGGTCATGTACATAACGTATTGGTTAACGTAATCGGCGTTCAAGCCAAGAATACCCTTAGGAAGCATGTCGGTGTTGTAGGCTTTTTCGAGCTCTACCGCTTCGAGAATCAGACCACGAATTTCTTCAGCAAATTCAGCTGTTTGTAGGTCAGGGTTTTCTTCAAGAACGGTTAATAGCAAGTTAATACCGAAGGTAAGGTGTAGGTTTTCATCACGGGTAATCCAGTCTAAAAGGCTACCAACGTTACGCAGTAAGTTTCGCTGACGGAAGCTCATACCTACCATGAAGCCAGAGTAAAACCAGATACCTTCTAGTACAATGTTGTACGCAACCAGACTGCGAACAAAGTCCTTCTTACCTTCTGTTGTATTAATATCTACATTGCCATTAAGCATTTTACCGAGGTACTTATTTTGGAAGGCAGCTTTATCAGCCAGTGATTTTTTACCGTTTCCGGCCGCGTAAATTTCTTCGCGGTCAAACGGAAAGGTTTCAATAATGTATTCAAAAGTCATGAAGTGGTTAGCTTCTTCCCACATCTGCTTTGAGAGGTAAATGTGCGCTTCAGCGGCGTTTACATATGGGTAAATACCAAAAGCAAGTGACTTATTAATAAGGAGCTCGTTTGGGTTAAGGTAGCTAATAACTGTTTTAAGGGCGTGCTTTTCTTCTTCAGTTAGTTTGTCGAAATCAGCTAAGTCTTGAACTAATTGAACTTCGTTTGGAAACCAGGTGTTGGCAACCGCTTGAGTATACAAGTCGTATGCCCACTGGTAACGAATTGGCTTAAGCTGCAAACCGTCTCGAAGGCCGGTACCTAAAATTCCGTGTGAATGTTCGTTTGATGTATCTGCCATGATGCTCTCCTTATTTCTCACTCGTTACTTCGTTGCCGAAGGGAATGCCGTTTTTGTTACAAAATTCATTTATTCGTTCAAGGTGCCGTTCAACGCGGTTCACCTCATGAAGCGCTCGGTTAGCGTCTCGTTCTATCTTGTGATAGGTCGACAACGCCTCGGTATGCCGCTCAACGTACGATTGTCGAAGGGCAATGATCATTCGGTGTACTTCTTCCCGATCTTGTTCATCAAGAACCTCTTCGGTATGATGCGGTACTATAGCTGTTTTAATAACCATTGCCCTACTCCTTTCTTGTTAACGTTTTGCGAAGCCGAAGCCAACTTTACCGGAACTCGACTTTTGAATCTTTTCGGCCTTGTTTGACTTAACGGTTGTTTGTTCAGATTGGTGACGAGGTTTAACGTGTAGGTAGTAGGTCGTTTTCAGGCCGCGCTTCCAAGCCTCGGTGTAAATCTTCTCGTATTCATCAATATCGCGAGTGTCGAGGTACATGTTACGGCTAATCGCTTGGTCAACCCATTTTTGAGCCCGAGCAGCAACTTCAATAAAAGCATATGGCGATAACTGGAAGCTGGTTTTGTAGACAGCTTTCAATTCTTCTGGAATGGCTTCAATATTTTGAATATCACCCTGGTTAATAAGCAAGTCATCTTTTACTTCATCCCAAATACCAAGTCGCTTTAAGTCGCGAACCAGGTTTTCATTCACTTCAAGGAACTTACCGTTCAAAGTCGAGCGACTGAAGATTTGTGAGAACTGAGGGTCGATGCCAGGTGTTGTTCCAGCAATGTGCGCAATGTTCGCGGTTGGCGCAATTGCCATAAGTGTCGCGTTTCGCATACCCTTCTTTACCTTAGAACGCAGAGAATCCCAATCAAGACGTACTTTTCGGTCAACTTTAACTTTTACTTTTCGGTTTTCCGCTAAAGTATCGAGTGTATCAATTGGCAAAATACCTTTGTTCCAACCACTGCCCTTAAAGTTAGGGTAACTGCCGAGTTTCTTAGCAAGGTCAGCTGATTCATCAATGGCGTGGTAACTAATGTATTCAGTAAGTTGGTCGACTAAGTCGTAGGCTTCTTCAGATTCGTAGCTGTAGCCTAGCTTTTCAATAACATCACTAAAGCCCATGAAGCCAAGGCCAAGTGCACGAGTTGTACTGTTAGCGTGCATCGCTTGTGGCACAGGTAGCTCGGTAATATCAACTAAGTTATCAAGTTGGCGAATAGCACTGCGTGAGCTTGCCTCTAGGCGCTTCCAGTCCCAAGTTTTATCAGCGTTCAGGTGAGCACTTAAATTAATACTGACCAAGTTACAAACAGCGATGTTTTCGTTATCTTGAGGCAAGGTAATTTCAGTACAAAGGTTAGAAATGTGGATGGTACCAGTATTGTTGTTCAAGGCACGAACGTTAATAGTGTCTTTCCAGGTAAGCCATGGGTGGCTAGTTGCTTGCAGTTGAATAAGGATCTGGCGGAATTGTTGGCGAGCTGAAGTTTTCTCAAACCGTCGCATTTTGCCTTCATCGGCCATTTTTGTGTATTCTTTGTAGCGTTTTGAGAACTCGTCGCCGTACAGTTCGGTAAGATCCATAGTTTCAGCTGGGTCAAATAGGTACCAGTCTTGGTCCTTTTCAACGCGGCGCATAAATTCATCACTAATGAAGGTTGCGGTGTCAGCAAAACGAGTACGGAGGTAAGGGTCACCGGAGTTAGCTTTAAGGTCGAGGAATTGCGGGAAGTTAAGGTGCCAGTTTTCCATGTACATTGCCGCGGCGCCAGCTTTTTTACCTTTACGGCTAACTGCAAATAATGCGGTGTCGATCATCTTCATGAATGGGATAGGGCCAGTACTTTCAGTATTGGTGGTTTTTACTGGGCTACCGGCAGCACGAAGTTTCGTAAAGCCAATACCAATTCCACCAGTACCTTTAGCGATAAACATCGTGTCGCGGACACTGCGGGCAATTGATTCCATGTCGTCATCAACGTTCATCAAGAAACAGTTAGATAGTTGCGGGAAGGCACCACCAGCGTTCACTCGGGTTGAACCACCGGGAACGTAGTCTAGGTTGCTCATGTGGGTGTAGAAATCAAGCGCAGCAGCGGTTGGGTCAGTGTCGTTAATAGATAGTCCCATAGCGATACGCATGTGGGTGAATTGTGGAACTTCAATTGGTTCACCACTTCCCTTTCGAAGGGCGTAGCGGTTTTTGTTGGTAATTACACCAAGGAATTTCGATAGGTCATCTTTACTTGGGTCGAGTGCTTTAGCAAGTGCCGCAACGTCGAAGCGGCCGTCAGTTAAACGCTTGTCGAGGAGGCCATCTTTAACGTTATCTTTAAGGAAAGCGTTAAATTTTTTCTCGTGCATTTTTTTCAAATCTTCGGCAGTATCGTAGTCACCAAGAATATTCTTATATAAGTTCTTTAGAAGTAAGCGAGCAGCGATCTTGTCGTAGTCTGGGTCATCTTTAACATTTTGGAGTGCAGTTTGAATAACCGCTTCATCAAGTTGTTCACTGGTAATACCATCAAATAATGTCAATTGTAATTGCGAGGCAACCTCAACAACTTTCGAAATTTGGTCTTCTAAACCTTCACTGGCCTTAACAAGTGCCAAGTTGATTTTGTTAGCGTCGTATTGCTCGCGAGAGCCATCACGCTTGACCACAGTAATATTGTTCATTTCCCCTATATCCCCTTTTTTGATTGATTCATGACACCTCCCCAGGTACCCCTCTACTTTGTAGTGGGGTGCAAGAAGAAACCGATGGAGTCGGTTGTTTTCTCCTCCTTGCCTCATGTTTATTTTTAATCCACTACCTTGCGTAGTGCTTAGTGACGACTATAGGCCCCTACATGTAGATTTTCAAGCATTTTAGCGGGTTTTTTTGACTACACAGCAATTCTGATTGCGCTAACACTTTACATTCCATGGGTGGTGGAGTGTTTGTTATTTACAACGCTAGATGTGGTGTATTTAACTATCAGTTTTTTGAAAGCGCAATTGCTTGACGCCATTGACTGTTACTGTGCCGAAAAACATATCAAATGGCCGAATCCACATATCGTATGGCTCATTCAATCCGCGATATACGACGAACTTTTCATCGGTTTCAGTATGGGTTCCAACACCAATAACTTCATAGTCTTTACCTTTATAGTGTCGATAGACGCCGGTAATCTTAGAGTCACTCTTCATACTAGGTAATTCAGTTAAATAAGATCCAGCGACTGCAATAAAATCTCAACCGATGGCGAATAGCCTCGCTTGGCCAGCTCGGCAATAGGCACCCATTCTGCATAGCCAAAATCATCTTCAAGGATAATCGGTATTTGTTGTGCAGGTAGGTCGATTAATACTTTGAAATCATAAAATGTCATATCAACAAAAACACGTTCGCCTGTGTCTCGTAACGTTTTTTCTGCTGTTCTGTGCTGCACATTTGGTAGAAGTTCCATTTGTGCATTACTGATATCAATTCCCACTTCTTCAAGGATTTCTCTCTTCGCAGCGTCTTCCTTAGATTCTCCCTCATCAATTCCACCGCCAGGTATAACCCATAGGTTTTCGTACACACCACCTTTGACGTTTTTGCCAATTAGGACATGCCCGTCGTTGGAAAATAATAAGCCACCAGCGATATCTCTTTTGATTGTTCTCATGTAGTAACTATATCAAAGTATAAATGGGTTATTTAGTGAGTACTTCGTCTCGAATAGTGTCATCGTCGCCGTCATCGATACTATTAAGACGACTTCTGGTTAATTTCATCGATATACTTTCATGAATGAGTTGTCGAAGGTATTGGAGCGGGTTGATTACCTTTTTGCTTTCCTCAAAGCAAAGCGTGTATGCATCACCAAAGGTTTTTTTGAAAACGTATCGAACCCTTTTCATATGTTCGCGAGATGCGACAATGAGAATATCACTCCAGCCGTTAGGTTCGCAGTAAACCTTTTTGCTGAAATAGGCATTACCGATCGTATTGGCCGATTCACTTTCTTCGAGAACATCTGCCGCTTCTACACCTAGCACTACAGCGTACTTTTTCATCGCTTTTGCTTCGATGGTTTCGGCCTTATTTCCAACATGATTACTAACACCACCAGACATAATAATTTTCGGCGCCGTACCCTGCTTGTATAGTTCTACCGCTTTTTGAACGCGAGCTTGCGAATCCTTAAACAAGCTTCCGTCAGGATACACACCTCGTCCAGGAACAATAATTACATCTGCCATTACCTTTATCATAACAAAAGTCTCTATTGCTAGAGACTTTCTGAATTCTATTCATGTTTGGCGGAGAGGATGAGATTCGAACTCACGGTACGATTGCTCGCACACACGCTTTCCAAGCGTGCGCCTTCAACCACTCGGCCACCTCTCCAGACTCTTTATTGTAAGCAAAAATGCGCTTTTCTCAAGCCATTGTTATTTCCACTGCATCGAAATAGTTGCCGATTCAGCAAATTCCTCTCATACTATAGGGTAATGTCCGACACAAAAACCCCTCCCGTCATTGTATTAAAGCAGCTGAAGAAGCGGTTTGGCATCGGTGATGCTGAGCATTACGCCCTTGATGGTATTAATTTGACCATTCAAAAAGGCGAATTTATTGCCATTATGGGGCCCAGTGGCTGCGGCAAAACGACGCTTTTAAATGTACTAGGCCTACTTGATAGCCATATTGAAGGTGAGTATGAACTTGACGGTAAATCAATCGCCTATCTCTCGGCCAAGCGCCAAGCACGCATTCGTAGCCAGCAAATCGGTTTTGTGTTTCAAAGCTTCAATTTAGTATCTCGTTTGAACGTTATTGATAATGTTGCTTTGCCGCTCATATATAAAGGTATGACCAAACTAGCCCGCCAAAAAAAGGCCAGCACCATGCTTCGAAGTTTCCATCTGGGTGAACGAGAATTTTATATGCCCAACCAACTCTCCGGTGGCCAAATGCAACGTGTTGCCATTGCCCGGGCTTTAGTAAATGACCCGGCCATTATTCTCGCTGACGAGCCGACCGGTAACCTTGATTCGCGCGCCAGCCATATTATTATGCAAGAACTTTCCGACCTGCATAAACAGGGCAACACAATTATTATGGTCACCCACAACCCCGACCTCACTACGTACGCCAGTCGTGTTATTACGATGCTTGATGGCCAAATTGATACCGATACATTCCGGCTGCCTTTGCAATCCCGAACCAGTACGAAAAAACCTTTAAACATTGTTAAGAAACCAAAAGCATCGACTACCAAAAAGAAGGATAAAAAATAATGAAGATCCTTTTTGCCAACCACATTCACATTGCTCGGCAATCAATCGCCAGTAGCCGCATGCGCAGCACCCTGACAATGCTTGGTATTACTATTGGCGTTGCAAGTATTACAACAATATTGGCGCTCAGCGCTGGCGCGAGTAAGATTGTCGTTGACCAAGTCGACTCACTAGGTGGAAATATTGCCGTTATTCGACCCGGAGCAAATTCAGACAATACGCTCGACGGTATAGCGAAAATCCCAATCGGCCAACAATACGCCGCCAGTAGCCTTAGTGATGTTGATATTGCATCAATTGAAAGGATTGAACACGTCAAAGCGGTGGCTCCGCTGATGATTTTAGGCGGTTCAGTTAGCGGCGTAACGGAAGGCTCGGCCCACACCCCTATCTTGGCAACTACACCAAACCTTGAGCAAATTAGCGATATCGAGGTATCTGACGGTCAGTTCCTCGACCCCGAACTTAACGGCGCAACCGCTGTTATCGGCCCACAATTATCGATTGATATATTTGGTACCGACCAATCGATTGGTAAAACAATCAAGGTGAAGGGCCAGCCTTTTACGATTATTGGTATTTTGAAACGAACTAATAATCCAATCAACTACAATACGGTTGATTTTGATAATGCAGTCCTTATAAATCTTGCTAATGGCCGTGAACTGAATCAAGGCGCTTCGCAAATTCAGCAAATTAACGTCCAAAGTGAATCAGTTGAATACCTAGGTGGGGTTATTACCGAAATTAATAAAACGCTCTTAAAGAACCACTTTAACCAAGCTGATTTTACCGTTTTATCAGGTGATGAAATCGCTCAGCCGACTAGTGGTTTATTTACTGCCTTAGCCGGCGTGTCGGTTGCAATTGCTGCCATCTCACTGGTCGTCGGTGGAGTAGGTATTATGAATATCATGTTAGTAAGCGTGGCCGAGCGCACCCGAGAAATTGGTATTCGAAAAGCACTCGGCGCTACAAACAGCGATATTATTTCTCAATTTTTAATCGAATCTTTAGCACTAAGTATCGGTGGCGGAATAACAGGCTACATTTTTGGCTACATTTTAGCTTTTGCTATCAGCACCTTCCTGACCTTCGATCCAGTCTTCAACTGGGAGATCGCCGGTACAGCGCTTATTGTGTCATTAGTCATTGGTACCCTATTTGGGCTTTACCCAGCAATCAGAGCAGCTAAGAAGGACCCTATAGCTGCATTACGACAATACGATTGATCCGCGTTAACGTGGGTCGTCTGTTAGTTCTTGCTTCAATTTCTCAATCAGCACAACCGGCGTAGGATCAACGCCGTTTAATGCAGCCGCATACGTACTGGCAAAGTCAGCCAGAATAGCTCCCCAAAGTAATTGGGCTAAAAGTGTATCACCTTGAAGCTGAATAGTATTAGCCGCCGGACGTTTGCCGCTTAATAATTTATCGGTCAGTTCGAACCGCTGCAAAATACGTGGTCGCTCAAACGAACTTAAAATATCAAATACCACAAATGGCTTTTCAACCGGGTGCGAGGCCCAGCCCATAAATTCGTTGTGGTTAAATTCAGAATACTCATTCCACCAAGCAGTATTTTTAGCAGTTTCATTCCAACTAATTTTCCACTTGTAGGCCAACGGTGCTGTCACTGCCCCACCGTAAAATATTGGCGTTTTGCCAATAGCTAAATGGGCAAGTTGCTTGGCGTAATTTTGGTCTAAGGCAACATCGGGCGTCCACTTGGCAGTTTCAGTTTGTAACCAGCCAGATAAAGCTTTTACTTCATTATTTAATTCGTCATTAATAATACCAAAGGTTTCGAGTAACGATAAAACACCACGCAGGTTGTATATCATGGCCATGCGTGGCTGAACGCCAGTTGGTAATTGTACGTAAGCAACGTCTTTTTCTTTGGCGATATCAATTAATTTTCCACCGGATGCGATAATAGCCAGCTGGGCCTGGTTTACCTGGGCCTGTTCAAGCGCCGAAAGCGTTTCTTCGGTATTACCAGAATAGCTGCTAGCAATCACTAGAGTATTTTCATTTACGTAGCCTGGCAAATCGTAGCCACGAATAATATCAAATGGAATACTTAACTTCGATTGTAATAATACTTTAATTACTAAAGCAGCCAGGGCTGAACCGCCCATTCCCGTCACAATCAGTGAGGTAATTTCACGGGTGTCATGCTCCGAATTAAAGACTTCTGTTTCAAATGAAGCTTGTTGATATTGTGAAGCCACAATTTCCAAAGCACCCTCTGGGTCTCTCTGGCTCAGTACGTTAATGTTATCCAATATATCTGTCACGAGTATTCCCACCAATCTTCATCTATGATACAGTATTTTTAATAAGCATAACAATATTATTCGAGGTGGGCCATGGATATTACTCCGCAAGATTCAACAACACAACCAATTAGCGACGACCAAGAACTCGCCAAGGCACTTGCTGGCGTACTTCCAGACGATCCAAACATGCCTGTAAACGGCACCGATTCTAGTGCTATGCAATTCGAAGAAACACCGGCACCAATGCCTGTTGCACCTCTAGACGAATCGCCAATTGTTCCGGCCGAAACGCCTGTTTTGCCGTTCTACGACTCACCTGCGCCATCTTCTGACCTCGAAAGCGTAAAAAAGGATGCTATCCAAGAACTTCGCCCTCTTATTGACCACATCGACCTGCCACCAGAAGAAAAGTTTGATACTTACCTTCTACTTATCCGTAGCACCGATGACGCAAGCCTCATCGCCCCTGCGCATACCGCTGCAATTGGCATTACCGATGAAAAGCGAAAAGCTGAAGCTCTCCTTGATATCATCAAAGAAATTGACTACCTTTCTAAAAAAGATCAAGCTCAACTTTAGTTCACTCGAAATACAGCTATTAACACCTCTAGCTTATTGACATTGGTGAGTTTTTATGCTACTATCAAACAAATAGTTTAAATGGTATAAAACGATAAACCACCATGGTACTTAACGTCGAATCACAACCAACCACTACCCCAATTGATGCTGAGCCTGTTCAACCTGGAGGCCTCAGCGACCAAGCACGTGCTTTAGCACGACGAGTATTTACTGCATATGAACGAACTATGTCCGATAACGAACGGCTCTCCGCTCTTTACCAGATTGATCGTGAGCAGTTCGATGAAGAGGTTGAAAAGGCAGTAACGGAATACCTTTCTGGAGATCCTGATTATCAAGAATTATTTGCCAAGCGTCGCGCTGCAGAAAACAGAAAGCGCGGTGGTGGTGATTCCTACGGACCTGAAATGAAAGCTCGGCACGCAAGAGCAACAGAACTTATCGTGAATACACTTAATCTTCCTGACTACTTTCGTATTGAAGGTGTTGAAGATGCAAGAAATAATATTCAAAACTTATTAAAAGATGTGCCGAAAAACCGAGAAAATGCTGACTTAGCATTATATACACTTGGCTTAAAAGTTAAAGTTGGTGAGGATTCCGGAGTAAACGAATATTTCTACCCCTATGACCTTTTTCCTGAAAAAGTTAATAAAAGATGGACTAACTACTTAGTAACCGTAAAGGATCACGTACAGGCTGAACGCGACTTCGAAAAAGACAGGACATCTGAAAACGCCCGTCTTAAACTGAAGAATGCAGATAGTACGCGTCGGTACACTCACGATAATATTACTAATGTCATGAACTCCATGCTGCGGCTTGACGAATTTGGTATAACTACTGAAGAAATTCGTGAAGTATTCTCTAAAATACGGGATGATGAACTTACTCTTAACCGCCCTCAACATGTAAAAGCACCTACTCTTACACCTGAAGAACTTACGGCTGCTCGGATGCTGGCAAAAAATCATTTCGGTCATTAATTGACTCATCTAGCTCAATGTACTATAATATGAGTGTCTACACTACGAGAGAGCGGAGAGGGTCGTGGTCTCAGTCCAAACGTCGCACGTTTCCTCAATGTCCTGTCAAGAGCTTCGAAAGTCGATTCAGCAAAGCATCGACAAACAGAAGCCCATCGATATCGACGTAGAGAACGACGACAAACGCGATGTTGTACGCAATGTCTTTTTCAAGGAATTCACCGTGAAAGAGCTGCAAGCAGCTGGAACAACAAGCAACGGTGATACCGTGCTCGTGAACTTTCCTCGGAAAGATTGCGAAGCCTTCGGCTACGTGCTTGTGGTAGTCGGGCGTTGATGCGCCCACGCCGGTCGGCCCAAGGTATTTATACCGAGGGCTGGCCGGCTTTATCATTTTTAAGGTACAATAGAACCTAATGACCGCTCGCTATGCTACGCCTGATGAAATTACTAAATGGGATAGTTTAATTATTGCAAACCCCGATGGTGGCAACGTTTTTTCAAGTTTTGAATATAGCGAAATAAAAAAGCTTACAAATTATACACCGCGATTTATTATCAGTAGCTCGCTGGCTATTACGGTACTAGAAAAGCAAACTCCCCCACTAGGAAAATTATGGTACCTTCCAAAAGGCCCTAATGTCACTACCGCGAAGCAATTATTTGATACATTAAAGGCATTAAAACCCTTAGCTAAAAAGGCTGGGGTTTTTGCGATTAGGGTTGAAAGCGAATTAGACCGGGCCTGCCAACCAACCTTAGAACGGCATGGGTTGAAAAAAGCTGCGGCAATTATTCCTAATCCATCGACTATCACCCTTGATATATCGTCGTCGCTCAAAAAAGTACTGGAAGATATGCCACAAAAGGGTCGCTATGCTATCCGCCGCGCCGAACGCGATGGTGTAAAAGTTACAACCGAAGCGGCTACCGAAGAGAATTGTAAAATTATGTTTAAGCTTCTTAGTGACACAGCCGAGGGCCAATTTGGTATACGTAGCTATAATTACTACAAAGAGTTTTGGCAATCATTTGAAAAAGCCGGGCTTGGGCAGTTATTTTTTGCTCATTTTGAAGGCAAGGTTGTTGCTGGAGCATACGCTATGACTTTTGGTACAAAAAGCACCTACAAAGATGGCGCCTCGGTTCGGGAACGTACTGCTTACGGCGCTAGTCACCTGCTTCAATGGCATGTTATTAAATGGGCGAAAGCCCGTGGTGTGAAACTGCATGATTTTTGCGGGTCACCTCCTAGTGAAGAGATAAATAATACCGATCATCCACACCATGGGGTAGGTATGTTTAAAACCGCTTTCAATAAGCAAGTTACTGATTATATTGGCTGCTACGATTATGTGATCTCTATAACCAATTACAAAATTTGGACAAAGCTTGGCGAGCGAATTCATCGCCGGCTTTATTTCCAACGTACTAAAGATTACTACTACTAAATTCAGGAGAAACAATGATTAACCGCACCGTCCTTATGTCTGACGCCCTCAATTTTAGCGCCGAACAAGCGATTAACCCTTATTACGGCGATTCTCATACCGAAACACTGAAAGCCCAAGCCGAGCATGACTCTATCCGTTTAGCTTTTGAAACTGCTGGTATTGAAGTAATTCAAGTCCCCTCTCCTACTACCAGCCAAGATGGTGTATATACCGCCAACTGGGCCCTGGTTCGTAATAAAAAAGCTATCCTATCACGCTTGCCGGAAGTACGAAAAACCGAAGAAGACTGGGCTCGACAACACTTAGTTGAACTGGGTATTGAGGTGATTGATGCACCAGAAGGTTTAAAATTCAGCGGCCAAGGCGATGCATTGGCTTTTGGTGATTATTTATTCTGCGGCAAAGGCTACCGTAGCGACGAAGCAGCTCAAACATTTGCTGCCAATGAACTGGGCTTTACGAAAATTCAACTCGAAACCATTCCGCAACGCGACACTAATGGTGAACCGGTTATAAATGCGATATCTGGTTGGGCCGACAGTTTCTTTTATGATATCGATTTAGCCCTTTCAATAATAAAAGCTCCTTCGGAAACCGGAAACGGGCTCATAGTCTACTGCCCAGAAGCATTTACTGAAGAATCTCGCCGAGTACTGAGCGAGCTAACTGATATTGAAAAAATAGAGATTAGCTTAGAAGAAGCTCAACATGCCTTTGCCTGTAATTTAGTATCAACCGGCGAAACGGTCATCATGAGTGCCCACGCTCCCCTTCTTGCCAACGAATTACGCCAACGCGGCCTAAACGTCATAACCCCTGAAGTGAGCGAGTTGGCCAAGGGTGGCGGTTACATTCGCTGCACGAGTTTATCGATTCAATAAGCTTTCGATAGCTGCTTTGGCTGCTTCGGTTTCATTCCACGGATATTCACCATCAGCCCGTTCAATAGTTTTTTCATGGCCTTTGCCGAGTAAAACAACCGTATCGTTTTCATCTGTCGCTAAAGTCATCGCAAAACCAATCGCTTCTTCGCGATTTGGTTTGAAAAACATATTTTCATTTTCTTTTTTACCATGCTTTTTAGCACCATCGGCAATTTGATTGATAATTTGCAGACCATCTTCGTCGCGGTCGTCTTCTTCGGTAATAACTAATACGTCAGCATATTTGCCGGCTATTGCCCCTTGTTCGGCCCGCTTAGTTTCATCACGGCGGCCAGCAGAGCCAAACACGGCGATTAACTTACCCTTTACCAACGGCCGCATACTTTCAAAGAACTTTTGATAGCCATCTGGAGTACTCGCAAAATCAACGATTACTTTAAACTTCTGCCCAGCATCAATCAAGTTCATTCTACCCTCAACCGTTTCAAGAGCAGCAATTCCCTGCTCGATTTGCTGTTTGTTAAGGCCAAGTTTGCGCCCGACTGATATAGCCGCCAACGAGTTACTGACATTGAATTCGCCAGGAATTTTGACATGAATACTATAGGTTTCATCACCAACTACCGCGGTGTAATTTGAGCCATCTGACCTTAAGTCGACATCCTTAGCCTGTATGTCGCCTTTATTTATACCGTATGTTGTTTTATTTTCAACGTAATTTAAGAACGCATCGGCATTAGGATCTTCGGCGTTAGCCACGCCAAACCTTAAGCCGTGTTTATTAGCTATTTTAAATAATTTGGTTTTTGCTTCAAGGTATCGTTCAAAAGTGCCGTGATACTCAAGATGGTCATGAGTAATGTTGGTCATGACTGCAACCTGATAAGGAACCCCCCATACCCGGTGCTGTGCCAACCCGTGGCTGGAAGTTTCAAGTACAACCCATTCAACACCAGCTTCAGCAAAACTTTTTAAGCGCTGCTGTAATACCGAGGCCTTCGGGCTGGTAATGTGTTGTTTCTGATGAACAATATCATCACCAATACCATACCCAACGGTTGTAATAAGGGCTGATTTAATACCAGCGGAATGTAACATGGTATGAATCATGAAGGAGGTTGTCGTTTTACCGTTTGTACCAGTAACACCAATAACCTTAAGTTTACGACCAGGAAAGCCGTATCGCATCGTCATTATCATAGCTTCAACAAGGTGTCCCGTTGGCTCGATAGTGCGAAAGACGCTGGTTGGAATTACTTTTTTAACAATTGTTCTAAAACCCATACAGTCATTATACCTATCCCGCCTCAATCCGGCTCCGTTTTTGTCGATAGTATGCATATGCCAATACGCCGACGGCTATAAATACAGCTCCACAAATCACACCGAATAGTAACCCATTAGACAATGGCTGCTTATGAGTGCCAATTGGATGAATAGGGTTTTTGGTTTGTTTCGTATTAACGGCAAGGTTTGGCGGTCCAGCAACGGAAACACCAAGTACATCTGCTGATGGATCGGACGAAATCGCTTTTGTGAGATTTTCTTCAAGAACGAGTGGAGTACTATTTGAACGAATATCTGAGCTAGGTACTATATCCACCACCGAATCTTCTTCAATAGTGACAAAATCGTATACTTCAATGTTGTTTCCCGTAAAGTCCTTTCCAATCGCGCGGATAGAATGAAACCCCGGCTCTGCGGCGATTGCTGGAATACTTACATGCACACTCCCATCTTCAGCCGCTTTAACCGTACCTAAATTCTTTACGACAGAATGAAGTTCAAAAATGACATCTGATAGCGGCGCAAAACTGAAAGCAGGTAGTGAAATATCAAACATATCAGCCGTTTTAGCAGAGTTTGCCTTCAAGAACGGCAGCGCGTATCGCGTCGGCTGGGTGTTTTGTCCATCCCAATAGTCGCTAGGTTCCGGTGCACTTCTTGGTATATTACAGCTTCCACAGCCATCGATTCGTTTCCAATTTGGGTAGTCCTGGACTATTTTATTTGCAAGCTTTACATGGCCTTCAGGTTTTGGGTGAAACGATTCCGATCCTATTATCTTCAGAAAAGGTAAGGTAGTAAGGTTTGGGTAGTCATCCCCAAGCCTAATACCATTCATTACCGGTGAAGAGAGTGACGAACATAGAAATTCGCCATTAAAAGCATATTCAACATCGGCGTATTCCACTCCGGCATCATTGGCGGCTGCCCGTATAACCTCGTTTAAATAATGAACCGCTTCATTCATGAATAATCGTTCGATCTCGTTTAAAAGAAGACCAACAGGATCAATACACTCCACCTCAATCGAAATAATAAGCGGGTAGCCAATTACTATTACAGGACCTGAAGTCCGAAGTTTTGCAGCTTTATAAAAGCTTCTTAAACGTGGAAATAAATTTTTTATTTCCGTTGCAGTAGCTCGCCGAGCTTCTGGCGTCTCGGCCCATTCACACGTAGCAGGCACTACACAGTCTTTTAGTTTTCCAATTAACCCAGCATCATTACCACCAATACCAACGGTAGTAATATTTGGAAAGTGCGTTTCTAGTTCATCCAATTGAACCGGTTGGTTCGTTTTTAATACCGAACCCAGCGAACTATCCATCGTTGCCCCTGAACAGGCCAGGCTTAGGCTTGATACGTTCCAAGGGGTCGCTAATAAATAAGGGTACGACCGCGAACTTACATGACATTTATTTACAGCACCTCCTAAGTAGCGAGAATCGTCTAGCTCACCTTCTCCGCTTGTAAACGAGTCGCCCAGTGCGACATAACGATTATCACTAGGTGCAGTGGTGGTATTGGAAAACAAGCTAACGTGTTGCGGTGCCGTCAAACTTGAATAGACATCAAAAGCCAACATCAAACCGTCCTTCCTAAAATGCGGCCTAATTGCATGAAAAAAACCTGGAATATAACTTTCAGTGGGTGTATCTAGGTAGTCGCAGGCCCTCACGGCCCCTGTGTAATTTGTTTCCATTAGGCTTGTTGGGCGATCGCCACAAGTGTCGTTAATCGCAATCACTCGCAGGGCGGCTCGCGTTCCCATCACCGCTATCGTAGCGCCATTATTTGATATTGCCATTTCTAAACGAGGGTCGTACCCATACCCGTAAGCGTAGCCAGGTGCCATAACTCGACGATTTTCTAATGTTTGAACATTAATTCGAAAAATTCCGTAGTCTCTCATTTCCACCAAAAGCCACTTACCATTGGCAGATACAGCGACCGATTGGGGCAAAAATTGTTTACCGCCAAACTGACTTATTGAGAAATAGCGCGATACATCCTTTGGTACATACCGAACTACCCCGTTTATCACTTTCTTCTCAAGGCTTTTTACAAACTGCGTATAACCCCCGGGTATACCAGCAAGCACATCAGCTTCTTCGGAATACACACACCCCCATACTCCCTGGCAAACATCTAAATGATAGAAATTAGTTGTGAATGGAAATCGAATTGCATACGCTACCCCTCCTTGAGCCGGAAAATATGAAGCAACTTGCGTAGCAGTGCCCATAATACAGGCCTGAACCGACCCTCCGTTGTTTAGGCGTATATCTCCATACATTCCAGAACATGGTTGAGGATTATTTTCCTTCACTTCCGATAACCTATATTCTGGTGTCGTGTGTACTGACCAAGCTTGGACGCTGGTAGTAAATAATAAAACAGCTAACACCGCTACAAACAATACTTTTGCATACTTAAAAATCGCCCACCACATGCGTCCTCCTTGCTGAATACCAGCTTAGTCTATGCTTAATATTCTAAGCATTCTCTCAGCAAACTTCAAGATACTTCGTATCATATTACAACACGTGATACACTATAACAGATGAAGATACTTGGAATTGAGAGTAGTTGTGACGAAACGGCAGCGGCCATTGTAGAAGATGGCAAAACGCTGCTTTCTAACGTTGTTCGTACGCAAATTGATATTCACAAAGTATACGGTGGCGTCGTGCCCGAGATTGCGGCTCGAAGCCACATAGAGGTAATTAACCCCGTAATAGAGCAGGCGCTCCAAGACGCGCACCTAAGCTGGGACGATATTGACGGAATAGCCGTTACCTACGCACCGGGGTTGTCGGGTTCACTATTGGTTGGTACCCTAGCCGCTCGTACGCTAGCACTGCTCAAAAACAAACCGCTTTTGCCAATCCACCACGTTGAAGCCCACGTTTATGCAAACTTTATTACCGGTCAAGCAGAGCATATTAACCTTTCCCTCCCCTCTCGGCAACCCGCCTTTCCTATGCTTGCTTTAATTGTTAGCGGTGGACATTCGCAACTGGTTTTGTTCAAAGACCACGGTGATTATGAACTTTTAGGCCAAACCCAAGATGATGCCGTTGGCGAAGCGTTTGATAAAGTCGCTAAAATAATTGGACTCCCCTACCCTGGTGGCCCTTCAATTGCTGAAGCTGCCTTGCAGGGTGATTCAAAAAAATACCCACTTCCCAAAGCAAAAATGCAAGGTGCTTATGACTTTAGCTTTTCTGGCCTTAAGACAGCCGTTCTAAGAGCGGTTCAACGCGAAGTAAGTGTGGATACAACTTTTCCTTCGTTTAAGCTTCCAGAGCTTTTAAATGACGTTCAGCGCAAAGACTTTGCTGCCAGCTTCCAGCGCGTTGCAATTGAAACGTTAGTCGATAAAGCCGAAGCTGCTTTTAATGACTACTCCCCTGCCTCGGTTGTTATAGCTGGTGGTGTTGCAGCGAATCAAGAACTTCGCCGTGAACTACAAGACCGGTTACCGATTACTATTGAATACGCCCCTATGCAACTATGTACCGATAACGCAGCCATGATTGCGACCCTCGGCTGTTTCTACGCCGAAAAAGTCGCACCAAGCTCCCCTTTTAGCCTTGAAATCCATCCAAGTTTATCTATGACCAAAACAGCTTGGTCTAAACCTCTGTTACAGAATTAATTTTAAGCTTTATCTCAGGTTTTTATCATTTTTTGCGACGAACTTTTTGCAATGTCTTTTTAGCAATTGGCAACCCTTTAACCCAGAGTGCGTAAAGAGGGGAGAGTGATTTATCGAAAGTACCGGCAAACAAGGTGCTATCCGGCGACCACCCTTGTTTAAAGGTAGCAACACCACCAGCGACTAGCCCACCGAAATCATAGCGTTCCAGACCCCATTCTTTCACTTTTTTCATGACATGCCATTTAAGGGCATAGTTAGCGCGCAGTTCTTGACCCCTGTCGTTCATGCCACCGTACAGCTCATAAGCGGTTTTTTCTGTAATAGCCAACCACAAGAACGCCACTGGCTGATCGCCATCATAGGCGATGTAAATAGGGGAGTGGTCTTGCATTTGCAAGAATACATCGAGGTAATACTGTCGGTCATGTGTATTAAAACCAGCCCGTTTTGAAGTTTGCTCGTATAAATCCAGGCAGGCGTCAATCTCGTCGCGGTTTTTTACCTGTTTAATGACCACATCAGCAGCCGATTTACGGATGTACTGGCGTGTTTTCTTAGCCATTCCTGCTAATAAATCGCTTTCGGTTTGCGTTAAATCAAGCAAAATCGTCTCGGCTGGTAATACCTTATTCGGTGACCGTACCCAGCCAGTTGGTATCTCAAAATCTAACTCATCAGGCTCAATACTTAATGCAAGTGAATGGTGGTCGCGTTTCACTAGGCCCGACAATGCGTTTAAAAAGTCAGCCGAATGTGCACTTTCAACCAATGGTCCTCGAGGGATATAGGCGAAACTTTTAAAGGGTGAGGGGAGACGACGAATTAATACCTGAGCTGCCCCTACGATAGTTTCATCGTCATAGGCAAATACCCGTTCGGCTTTCCAGCCATGACCGGTTTTTACTTGGCCCCATCCCCAGAGCTGTAACGGATGCCCACCGTTTTCTAAAATATAGTCATCCCACTGCTCTTTATCGCTACACCGTTGAAGTTCAATCATACCCCCATTATACAGCCTTATTTTATGGTATACTTGGCAATAAGAGAAAAGACACAATCTTCTAATGAATTGACAGGATTTCACGTGAAATTAGCTAAAACTTACGACCCTAATGAGTACGAACCAAATGTCTATGCACTTTGGGAAAAGAGCGGTGCTTTTAACCCCTCTGGGACTGGTGAAACCTTTAGTACAGTCATGCCACCACCAAACGCTAATGGCGATTTACACCTTGGCCACGCGCTCGATATGGGCCTAAAAGATATTATGGTTCGTTACAAACGGATGAATGGTTGCGATACTATTTATATTCCTGGTGCCGATCATGCTGGTTTTGAAACTTGGGTTGTGTATGAGAAGCAATTACAAAAAGAAGGTAAAAGCCGTTTCGACTTTTCACGTGAACAATTGTATTCGAATGTATGGGACTTTGTGGAGCAAAAAAGAGGTAACATGGAACTTCAAGTCCGCGCTTTAGGTATTAGCGCCGCTTGGGACCATGGTGTATTTACTCTCGATAAAAAGGTAATTCACACCGTCTACCAAACCTTTAAGAAGATGTGGGATGAAGGCCTTGTGTACCGTGGTGAACGGATTGTTAACTACAGCACAAAGTACCAAACCAGCTACGCTGATATTGAAGTCGACCACAAAACAGAGAAGGGGACACTCTGGCATATTGCTTACCCATTACTTGATAAAATTGGTGAAATCATCGTCGCTACAACTCGCCCGGAAACCATGTATGGTGACGTTGCGGTTGCGGTTCACCCAGATGACCCTCGCTATAAAGATTTTATTGGTACCCGGGTTATGTTGCCACTAACTGGCCGTGAAATCCCGGTTATAGCAGATGAATACGTTGACCCCAAGTTCGGTACCGGTGCGGTAAAAATTACTCCCGCACATGACCCTAATGACTTTGAAGTAGGGAAGCGCCATAACTTACCACGTATCCAAGTTATCGACTTTGACGGCACTATGATGAACGTACCCGAGCAATTTAGAGGCCTCGATGTCGAGTTAGCACGAAAACGTACTTTAGCGGCGCTTCAAGCTGAAGAGCTGATTCGCAAAGAAGAAGTTATCGAACATAGCGTCGGCTATGACTACAAAAGTGGCTTGCCTATTCAACCACTCATCAAAGAGCAGTGGTTCTTGAATATGAAGCCACTAGCCGAAAAAGCTTTAGAGGTTATTGAACGGGAAGAGATTAACTTTTACCCAGCTGGGCGAAAGAACATCCTTACCCAATACCTAAATAATATCCACGATTGGAACTTATCACGCCAAATTCCGTGGGGTATTCCTATTCCTGCCTTTCAAAACGTTGCCGATGATAATGACTGGATCTTCAATGAAAACGTTGACAATAAAACAATAGTTGTTGACGGTAAAACCTATCGCCGCGAGGAAGACACCTTTGATACTTGGTTCAGTAGTGGTCAGTGGCCGTTCATTACGACAGAATTCCTTGAAAAAGGTGAATTAGCGCGTTTTTACCCAACCAGCCTTATGGAAACCGGTACCGACCTCTTGGACCGCTGGATTGCCCGCATGATTATGCTCGGCCTGTACACCACTGGGCAGGCACCGTTTAAAGACGTTTACCTTCACGGTATGGTGCTTGATGAACACAGCCAAAAGATGAGCAAAAGTAAAGGTAACGTTATTAACCCTATGGAGTTAGTCGCCGAGTACGGCTCGGACGCCTTGCGCCTAGGGCTTATTGCCAGCCGTAGCCCCGGTCAAAACCAAGCCTTTAGCGTTGACCGTGTCGTCGCTGGACGCAACTTCTGTAATAAACTTTGGAATATTGCACGGTTCATTGAAAACAAAGTTGGCGAAAATTATCAGCCGAAGCTGCCAGAAGCTCAAACACTTGCAGACCACTGGATAATTAGCGAACTTACTACTGCTAAACAAAATATTGACCGTTCTTTGGACGGTTACCGGTTCGCCGAAGCGGGGGACAGTGTATACCATGCTGTTTGGGATAGCGTCGCTGATTGGTACGTTGAAGCCTCGAAAGACCAAGATAACCTCGATTTACTGGTTTGGGTACTTGATACCTCACTTAAATTAGCGCATCCGTTTGCCCCATTCGTCACCGAAACCATCTGGCAAACACTTTCATGGCACAATAACCTGCTTATCAGTGAGCAATGGCCTGAAATGCTTTCATTCAATGAAATTTCCGCCGCTGAATTTGGCCAAGTACAACAGCTCGTTACCGAGGCTCGTTTTGTCGCTACTTCATTGCCAGGTAACGCCCGATATGGGTTGTTATATCAACAAGACAGCCTCATTGAAGATAACGCTCAACTGATTACCCGTTTAGCTAAGTTGAAGGGGATTGAGCAATCGAACGACTCTCGTGGTATTCGCCTCGCCCTTACCGGACGCGACGCTTGGCTTGATGTGTCTGCGGAAACCCTAGCAGAGCACCAAACGAACCTCGAAGCTCGCTTAGCGACTACTCACAACGAGCTACAGGTATTAACTGGCCGCTTAACCAATGAAGGTTACCTTGCTAAAGCCCCAGCCGCACTGGTTGAAGAGAGTAAGAAGCAACAAACAGAAAAACAGGCGCTCATTGAACGCCTGCAACATGAACTTGAAGTTCTTAATTAGTCTTTAAACTGATGGCCATAATTGGGTGTCACCGTTATCACCACTAGTGTATGACTTTTTACCCTGTATATAACGGTTCTCGTTATCGCGGGGTGTTACTTTAGGTAAGCTCGAGTGATACACGCTTGATTGGTTTGAAAAAGCCACACGTTCGACGTGGATATGTTCGCTACCTCCAACTAAGTGAGCAGCACCGTAGGTTGCAAGCACCGCAGGAAGCGCAAAGGCAACAGTCGTTGCTTTATCAAGGTGCATGTCGTGAAACAGCACACCAGCGGTTACAGCTAGGGTGAAAAAGATTGTGGCGAGGTTTATTGTTTTTTGCATATTTGTGTTTTAATCTTTATTGATTAATAACACTGTAGCATAAGCTTGATAAAATGTCAACTATCAGTCGTGATGGTAAGCACTGCCACGAGCAATTTCTTGGGTACGGTAGATCTGCTCAACGAGCATTAAACGAACGAGCTGGTGAGGAAACACCAGGGGTGAGAATGACAGTGTAAAGTGAGCTTGGTTTCGAATTTCATCGTTTACGCCGTAGGCACCACCAATAACAATTGCAATTTTTTGCGATTCGTTTAGTCGAGCTTCGAAAAGTTGCGAGAGAGCAGGTGAGTCAATGTATTTTCCACGTTCGTCGAGTAAAACAATATAATCATAAGCATCAAGCCTGGAAAGTATGCGCCCAGACTCTTCCTGGCGGGCACTAATGCCTTCAAGTGATGAGTGTGGCAAAGTTACCCATTCAACATTAAAGGGTGCCTTTAAGCGTTTCTGATAGCGTTCGATGCCTTCGGCAACCCAGCTTTCGTGTTTCTTTCCAACGGTGATGATATGTATTGGCATAGGTTTTATTAAAACTTCAAACGTTCAGATAAGGCTGCAAGGGCAGCGTAATCTGGTTCATCGGTTGTTTCTTTGGCATAATATTCTTCTGGTGCAGTAAACGGAACAAGATGAACGTGCGCGTGAGGAACGTCGAGACCAATAACTTTTTCCCCAACCCGTTCAACACCAAGCACTTCCTTAAGCCGCAAGGCGACTTTTTGAGCAGTTCGCATAACAGCCAAATAGTCTTCAGAGGGTAAATCCCATAATGTTTCAACCTGAATTTTAGGAATAACTAGGGTGTGGCCAATAACAGAAGGGTAGATACTTAGAAAAGCCAAAGTCTTTTCGTCTTCATACACTTTATGGCTAGGGATTTCTCCCTTAATAATTTTCGTGAAAATAGAATCTTGCATACCTCTATGGTACTACTGGAGGTATTAAGGCGTCCACCATGAAACAGGGGCAACGTTAGCAACGTGGCTAATTTGGCCACCAACCGCACCCTTGGCGATCGCTGAATCATATCCTGCTTGGTTCGGAATAATATGAGCAATGACTGGCTTTCCGAAGGCTAAGGCTTCATTGAAAATAGCTTGAGAAGCGGTATATTCCATACCAATCAACGTCCAATCAGCTCCCCAGGTTTGCAAGTTACCGTTTCCGCCTTGAGCAGCCGACGCGTCAACTGCGTAGAAAAAGCCCCAGGTTTCAAAGCCCATGGCTTTAGCGGCGTTACTTAAGAAGACGGCACCCGAACCTGACCCGCTAAACTTAATAATTGCTCGAGTTGGGCCAAGGTCACGGTTCACCATATTCAAGAATTCGACACGGTACGAGGCGAGTGCATATTTAGGGTCAGCCACGATAATATGGCTATTTCCGTAGTTAGCAATCAATTCTTCCCAACGCATATATGGTTTTGGCGCGCCTTGAGCTCCGGTATTATTTTGTTGAGCTTGAATTTGCGCCCAAGTTTGCGAAGAAGCATTTCCAAATGTTCCGCCAGAGGTGCGGTCAGTTGTTTGATCGTGTAAACCGAACCAGACACCGTCGCTAGTACGCGCTAAGGAAATTTCTAATACCCCATAGCCAAGTGCAACACATTGCGTGTATGAATAAAGCGACATTTCGGGATAATTTCCTGATCCACCACGGTGTGCCCAGGTGAAGCCAGGTTTAGCCAGCATTTCTTGGACAGTACTAAAACCTCGGCGCATTGGAATTAACGCACTTGGGGTTTTAGCGCCGCTGGCGGTTTTGTAATACACCTTGGTAACATTGCCGTTTCCATCGCGAGCGCTAATACCATTGCCTGCTGGTTCTGGTAACGTCGATCCTGTTCCTCTCAAGGCAATTCCTTCTGCGCCACTTCCAGATGTAACACTCCACTGTATCTCTGCTGCAGCAACAGGAGGTTGAGTGATAGTTCTTTTACCAACCCACATATAGGTTCGTGAAACGGCTGTATTGGTACTTGTCGTAACGTTTGCTACTTCAGTGTATCCAGATGGATAGGACGTTGGTGTATGGTCATCTGGTGAACCAAATTCTGAGCTTCCTACGAATAAACTAAGGATAGGAATGGCGTTGGGAGCATAGCTTTCTACGCGCCTCGCCGATCCTAGTGCAGTACCAGAGTAACTATTACTAAAACCGCCTACAGGGTTGACTAGATCAACACCGCGCACGACAAAGCAGGTAGCCACCATTCGGTTATTATTGTTTAGTACGGTAAATGTATATGATGACGGTTCAGTTGATGCATCTGTTACAGCCTTACCGTAAATACCATGCACTCTCGAGTCGCTACTTGAGGGCACAAAAGCAGCACCTAACCGAGTAAAGTTAGAGCTTGAAGGTTCGGCAGTTGCAGATGCATACTGACCTCGAATGGTAACGATAATGTAATCCCCCGTTTGAACCACGCCCGTAGGATGATTAATCGTAAATGTATCAAGGACGGCATTACTAGAAAAGTTAACCGGTGTGCCAATAATTTCCGGAGCTGCCGCCGGTGGAGTTGAAGTAGGCGCAGAGATAGCTAGCTGGATTGTCCAGCCATTGGCATCTTGCGGACTAGCATAGGTAAGGGTAAGGTCACCTGTACTTCCGGCTGTAGTCATATCTTTTGAACCAATCCAGATGGTTTCAACATTATCACTAGGCGCTACTTGCTCAAGCCATAATCGCTGTGTCCAACCACTTGGATTAATACCTGTTACTTCCATTGGAACCGACTTAAGGTTAGTCGCCTCATGCGATATAGCCAATACTAATTGATCGTTCGACGGTGTCGTAATACTTTTTGCGATACTGTTTGTGCGTGAGCCGCTCGCCTGTAAACTCGATGTTCGTATCCAACTCGCGCCAATCGTCCAGGTACTTATATCACCACTTCCCGTGCCCCAGCTGAGACTATATGCAGTCGTATCTACTGCACTTTGTGAAAATGTTACAGACGAGCCATCGGAAACATCTTTAACCTTTGCAAACAAATAATTTTTGCGAGATCCTGATATCTCAGGTGTGTGTAATACCGTCCAACCATTAGGAGCTGTGACCACAGTAGAACTTACCGATGCCATCGCGGACACTATCATCCAGCCACCAGTAGAAACCGAACTAATACTTAACACTGGAGAATTAGAAGTAGTACGAAGTGTGGTTACGCCACCAAAAACAGGAGCGGCCATTAAGCCGCCCTTACTACCACAAGTGTGTCAACTGGAGTACCTGCAGGCAAGTCCCCAAGAGTATTTATAAATACTACTGGATGTAGGGAAGCGGTTACAGCAGCCTTAACACCTGCAGGAGTGACAGCTAAAATGGTGTCGGTTCCAGTCACTACCTCCGCTGTTGTAGCAAGTTCTACTACACCGACAGTAGTATCGGTTGCAGCTGGTAAGCGTGCGGTACTAAATACACCAGAAGTAACATCAGTTGCGGAATGAGAGTGAATCGTAGAGGCCTTACCTGTTAAAGCGGTTTGAGTTGCAGCGGAAATCGGTTTATTTGCGTCCGATGTATTATCGACATTTCCAAGACCAACATGAGCTTTAGTCACACCACCAACCTGACCAGTAAAGGAGGGGTTAAGAATTGGAGCCTTAAGGTCGAGTGCGTTTATAGTAGCGCTAGAAATTGGTTTGCTAATGTCGGATGTATTATCCACATTATTTAGCCCAACGTGGTTTTTCGTAATTCCGGTTGGAGTACCAGTAAAGGCAGGTGAGGCGAGTGGCGCCTTGAGGTCAAGCGCAGATTGAGTAGCGGTTGAAACTGGTTTCGCAGAGTCAGCCGTGTTATCCACATTTGCGAGGCCGACATCACCTTTTACAAGTGTGACTGTGCCGGTTTTACCAGCTACAGATTGGACAGGTGCAGCGGTAGCCGCTGGAACTGCCCAAGTACCATCACCGTATAGCACTTTTGTTCCATCTGGCGTGCCGGTACCAAGTTGGGTACGAGGAACTAACGTCGAACCATCAAGAGAAGCGTAACCGTTTGCCTGACCCTTAGCAGATGTGTCTTGTTTTGTGTTTAACGCAGTCTGGGTGGCTGTCGAAACAGGCTTAGCAGCATCGGAAGTATTATCAACACTCCCTAAACCGACGTGCGCTTTTGTAATACCAGTTGGCGTACCGGTGAAAGCCGGTGACTCAAGAGGTGCCTTTAGGTCGAGAGATGCTGGAGTGATGGTCGCAGCATTCTTCCATTTAGAAGTGGCTGAATCGTAGGAAAGAACTTCCGTATTCGCTGGGTTACTTAACGCAACATCATTAGAACCAGCAACACTGCTGCCTCCGCTACCTCCACTACCAAATCCCATATGAGCCCCCGTCTTTCGGCAATTATTGCCATCATTTGCGCTTATGTTCTATGTACATAACAATAGCAAATTGTAACCATAAATTCAAAGTAAAAATTCACCACTTGGCGGAGAGGGAGGGATTCGAACCCTCGGAACCTTGCGGCTCACCGCTTTTCGAGAGCGGCCAGTTCAACCACTCCTGCACCTCTCCAGCAGGGGTATTATAGCAGAAATAGGATGGTAATTCTGACTAGTGGGGTTGGAACCAAGAGTGTATTATAAAAGTAATACATATGAAGGGAAACTAAATGCCAGAAGACAAACCAATTCAAACGGAAGAAGTGACACCTACCAGCAAACCTCAACCGGCAGTAAGTAACGGTTTTGCAATTGCGTCATTTGTCGTCGGTATTGTGGCGTTCATGAGCGGCTGGATACCTTTTTGGGGAGTGCTCTCAGGCTCAACCGCAGTTGTACTGGGTGCATTAGCACTTAAAAATCCAGCTAGCAAAGGCTTAGCTATTGCAGGAATTATCACGGGTGGCCTAGCAGCTTTAACGAGTATCCTATTCACCTTAGCCTTCATAACCTCAGTTACCAGTTATTCAACCTTCTAATTACCCGTAGTTAAAAATACAATGAGTAAGTATATGCATGGTTCTTATGCTTGCTTAAAGGGTTAAATTAGTATTAAATGACCTTCACTATGTCCGAAAATATATCTTCATCTGCACGTGAACCTATCGAGCTACTCGATTGCGATGGGCTTGCCTTTGGTCATGCTATAGCCTTAGAAATGAGCGAGAGTATGTCTTTTACTCCAGAAGTCACACACGCCGTTGCAACATTACGATCGGGGGTGTTAAAACTCCTAGAGTCGCCGACAGAAGCGGATAAAGAAGCTGCCGCTCAAATAAATAGTAATTTTCGTATTAACGATCAATATACCTACAACAAAGCCGTGTCTGGTACGCATCGACTTGGTGAGCAGCCAATTCTCGACTGGTTGGCCGGCGCAGACGACGCGGCATTTGTAAAATTAGCGCAGTGGAATGTCGAACGACGAAGATCACTTGAGGCTCAGCTTGCCCACGATCATGACAAACTGGTTGAATTATCCATCAAAAAAGTTTTAAAACTCATGGAGCTCGGCTTTTTTCCAGGCGAAGCACTCCGACGAGTACGCCTCGCTGCCGAAACATTTCCCCGTTTTAAGGCTATGGATTCATTTGAAGCTGGGGCACTTCAGGAAATGGGTCATTTTGACACCGAAGACATTGTCTTAGCGAACCTTTACGCATTAGCCACAGAACAGAACGGGATTAGTATTAACCTTGAAAAAATTGCCTTTCATGAATTACTTCATGCTAGTGGATGTGTTAGTAAAGGTGGTTTCATTTATCAATCATCATCTCCTTTAGAAGGACGTGTATTCGAAGAATTTTTCGTAACACACAGCACCGAAGTTGCGTTTAGTGGTCGCCATGGCCCACAAGTAGAAGTATTTAACCCCTACGAACGCATTGGCGGAACGGACCATATCTACGCCGAAGAAAGAAAAGCGATAGGGCTTCTTTCATCTCCACAACTTGCAAATATTCCAGCAGATTCCTGGGCAAATGCTTTTTTTAGTAATTACGATAGCAACTATCAAAGAATGGTAGCATCTCAATTAAAAATTGCCTTTACGGCACTATATGACCAGCCAAATGCCTTAGAGGATTTTTCTAAAAGTTATGAAGATGGTTGGATATCAAGAGACGCTTCCGCACGATCAAGCTTATTTCTTGATCTCGAAAAAAGGGTAGCTAAGCTACAAGGACGTCAGTTTAGTTCAATGGTTGAACATGAGCTTTCAGTGGATGATATTGTGCCTTGGGCTATTAGTATTCCGGCATAAAGCGTAATAGTAATCATTTCTAGAAAGCAGCTTGAAAAAGGCTCAGTGCGTATCCGCCAATAATACCAACAACAGAAGCTGCCAATAATTTCAAAAATATATATGTTATTGGGTTCTCTTTGAAACTACCCTTAATCATTTGGTCTACAAACGAAACAAGTGGGTGGGGGAAGCTATTGATATACACTCCCCGTTTGATAGATACAAAATAAAAAACCACTATAATAACCGCCATCACAAGCAATATAACACTAGCGGGGGCTAAAGCCGGATAGCTTCTATTTATGTTTTCGAATAAGAAGAAAAAGAGAATGACATATATAAAAGAAATTAGATTGAGGATACTTACGAAAACATATTGAGGGGCATCATTCCTATTAATAGTCTTTAATGTTTTCCTAATGTAATTATTCATACCATTTGCTCTTATCTCATCAACCGATTCAATGCTATATTTTGGTCCTTCGCTTTCGCTATTGGGGAAAGTAAAGTCATTGAATGTCTTCTTTGCGCCAGATACATTCACGAAAAGTATTTTGACGATATCTTTATTGGTCGGATTTTCGAAAACGCCAATTACAGCAGCAAAATTATAATTCAAAGAAAAGTATTTTTCAGTAGTTAATATCCCATCCCCAAGATCATACCTGCCGTTTGTAGGGACTTTCCACGATTGAGTACTTAAACCAATAGAGGCAAGCTCTTTACAAAGCTTTTTGATATCATCTTTTTCAAAGTAGTAATAACTAGGGTAGGTTTTTTTAATTCTGTTCATTAGAATTATTCTATCACTGCCCATCAATAATATGTGCGTCAAAGCGGGTGTACGTAACTTGTTGTTTTGGCTATAAAAAGAGACGAGTAGGTCTCGTCTCTTTTCTATGGTACAACACAATAGACGAAGTTAGAACGACGCTTCAAATGTATTGTTAACGAGAGACATTTTCGCCCCGACTGAATGCATCTTCGACCGCTTGAAATCTTGTGTTCATATCTTCTCTCTCTACAACAAATGCTTTGACGGCGCGTTTACCCTTTTCGTGCTCTCTGCGCTCGTCGTACTTCTTATCAACCACGAGATCATTAAACATACGTGCGCCCTGACGTGCGGCATCCTGCCATTCAATAGATTCTGCGATTATTTCCATATCCTGCGGCCGAAGGTCTGCCAACGAGATACCGCGCTCCTTCGTATAGGTATCAAGTAGGCCAAGTTGTACTCGATTTGCCGCAAAATTGTAATCAGGCTGTCCTTGGAGAAACTTTTCGGATTTTTCAGCCTCATCGAGTACCCTGTGATATTCCTCTACGTCCTCTATAAACAGTGGTTCTTCTTCAAAATGCACAATCGACTTTCCAGCCGCCACCGCCTCGCGTTCGGCAAGTTCTTTCAACTCTGGAAGGTTGTCTGCAGAAAACTTTCGAGCCGCAGTCGCTTGCTCACGACCTAGTTTCACAACATTTTCGTAGACGTTGCCCGTTGCAAACCTATCTTCACGCGTAGACGCATTAAACATATTTTTCTTGGCCGTATCTTGTAACTCGGAGAGCGATTGATGTTCAACGGCAAGGCGTTGCGCATCCTTAGCTACTACATCAAGTGGGCGTGGGGTTTCATTGCTATTCATATGGATCCTGTTTGTTTTTTGTAATTTTACTTACTATAACATAGTGTGACAGGACCACAATACTTTAATCTAATCGAACAAACCATAGAAAAAAGACGAGCAAATCTCGTCTTTTTTCTATGGTACACCTGGCAGGATTCGAACCTACGACCTCTGCCTCCGCAAGGCAGCGCTCTATCCAGCTGAGCTACAGGTGCATATGATAGAACTCGTTGTCTTAAGAACAACGGGCTCTATCTTTGTAACTAGAAGGTGCTTTCCCCTGAAAAATCAAGCGAACAGAGGTAATTGTAGCATGATTTACACCCAAATACTACATGAAGTTGAAGGTGATGATAGCGACAACCACAACAATTACGAGGGCAAGAACCACTCCTAGTCCAATTGGGTTACGTTCATATGAAGCAACAAGTTGAGGGAATTGTTTAGCGATTGTTGAATAGTCGACAGTGTCTTCATAAAATTCTAATGTAACGTTTTTACTTCGTAAAGCCGACAACAGGTTAAAAATTGATTCATCTGTATAAAACATACCGGTAAGATTAACGAAATATCCACCAGCTTTCTTAGCTATGATAATCCGTGGCAATATACCGAAACCTGCTTCCATGTAGAAGGGAAAGCTTTTAACCGTTTCAATTTCATCAAAATTAATAGAAGTTGTCTTACCAAACATACCCTTATAGCGCACTCCATTTTGATCAACGGTTACTGATCGGTGAGTCGCAAGGTAAATAAAGATTCCAATTACTACAGCAAGCCCAAGAACGCTTACAATCCACACTACTGGTCCGAACTTAAACCAAAAGAACAGAGAAACGATGAGTGCAAGAATAACTCTTCCGGTTCCTATTTTAGTTTTGTATTGAGAAAAACTTGCCTTACTTGTAAAAGGAAGGGTTGGAGCGGGTGGAAGTGCGAATTCACTATCTATCGGTTTTAATAATGTTGCGTCGGTTGGCATGTTGTTTTGTTCAGTCATGCTACTAGTCTAACAGATGTAGTTATACTTTGGTTTTCGGTTAAAGGCGTAGTTTACGTACTACAAGGTCGACAATATCAAGCTTTAACTCTTCAATTGGTAAGCGTTGTCCCAATATATCAACAATTCGTTCACCGGCTTCTTCGGGGAAGAAAACTGAAACACCAGGTGAAAAACGCTTTCGTGGGATTAGCATAATTGAATGGTCGTCGCCGTCTTTAATAATGCCAAAGGCTTTAAATTCATCAAAATGATAGAGTTGCTCGCCCACATACAAGCCTTGAGTAGGGCTAAGGGCATACGTAAGTGTGCGAGGTGGACGGCGAATATAAATAATAATTGCGACAGCCATTACAACCACCAGGGCTGAAAAAGTCCAAGATTTTAACAGAAAGATATCAATCGCGACAAGCCCAAGAACGATCAGTACAAATAAAACAAACCAACCGGTACCTTTATCTAGGTGAACGTATTCTTGAGCTGTCCAGGTAATAGGGGGGTTGTCAGGTGTATCTTCAACAACAGGAGATTGAGCTACAGATGATTCGTCGGGCTGCAAAGGCTCGGGTTCAGCATTAACAGAAGGCTGTTGGCCATCGAGCGGCTGTTCATCAAGAGTTTGTTCCCAATAATTATTTTTTTCATCTGTTGCCATTACAAATTTAGTATACCATGAGCGCAAAAAGAAAACGCCCGGTAAAACCGAGCGAATTCTTTTGGCGGAGGAGGAGAGATTCGAACTCTCGCTCCAGGTTTCCCCAGACTAATGATTTAGCAAACCATCCCCTTCAGCCACTTGGGTACTCCTCCTTGGTATGTTCACAGGGAACAACGTGATTGATTGTACCATAAAACAGGGGCAGAAACTACCGATAGCACATAAAAATATCTCCTAGTTATAGGAGATATTAATAATTTTGGCGGAGAGGGAGAGATTCGAACTCTCGGTGAGTTGCCCCACGACGGTTTTCAAGACCGTTACCATAAACCACTCGGCCACCTCTCCAGGTGTAGGTACTTGGGATATTTTAACAGATTGAAGCCGTTCAGTCGAGAGGTTGATAGGCGAGGGCTGCTACAAAAACTGTCTTGAAGCCGGCATCCGCCAGTACGCGAGCAGCTGAAGTTATTGTTGAACCGGTTGTAACGATGTCGTCGAGCAAGAGTATCGGCGTGTTGCTATCAATAGAGAGGTGAGGGGATATATGAAATGCTCCGCTGGCTTCTTGCTGGCGTTCGACTTTATTCAAACGATGCTGGGTTTTGGCAGATGAACGTAGTAATAGGTGAGTAACGGGCATTTCGCGTCGTCGTCCAAGCAACCGAGCTAAGATTTCTAGATGGTCATAGCCACGTTGCCGTATATGTGAAGGAGCGGTTGGGATAGGAATAATAATAGTATCAGCCGGTAATATAGGTAGTTTTGCATCAAGTAGTTCAATAAGCGTATGGCCAGCTGCTTTTACGTACTCGAATTTATACGCATCAATAACCCTTCTCAACACCGTGCGGCGTTCAGCAACTACCCAGGCTTTACAAATAGGCGCATCGTGTTGTGCGCATAGGGCTTCTGGACTAACGTTTCCGCATAGAATACAGCCAGAAAATGGCTCATCAATGATGTTATATTTACAATTATCGCATAAAGTAGTGCCAATTTTACCACACCCAAAACAGGGGTGTGGCGCCACTGTTTGCATAAGCGCCTCGATCATTGTAATTTTTACGTTTATACCACCCATTTAGTTGATTATACCGCATATGCCCGGTATAATACGAGGGACTATTTGTCAAATGAGCCTAGAGAAAGTGGAGGATATCATGGCGCGTAAACCAAACGAAGATTTACTCATCGAAGACGAGCTGGCAGCAGCCTTCTTAAGCGATGACGACCTAACACAAACTGACGACAGTAACGTGCCTGCGAGCAACGCTGACTGGGACGACAGCCAAGAAGAATTCTTAGGCCAACTTGCGGTTGACGTATACGAAACTGAAAGCAAGCTTGTTGTTAAGGCTCGTACAGCCGGTGTAAACAAAGAAGATTTAGACGTCAGCATTAGTGACGGTATTTTAACAATCAGTGGAACCCTTAGTAGCGGCGACGATACTGATGCAACCCAATGGCACATTCAAGAATGTTACTGGGGTGAATTTAGTCGCACCCTAGCGCTTCCTGTAAGTGTTAAAGAAGACGAAGTAGAAGCCGTTTTAAAAGATGGTGTTCTAACAGTAAGCTTCAATAAGATCAAGCAAGAACAAGCTAAAAAGATTCAAATTCAATAGTTTATTTGCTCGTACAAATAACTCCCCTCTAATATTTAGTAGGGGAGTTATTTTATACCCAGTATTTTTGCATAAAAAAATACCCCGCATAGCGCAGGGTATTTTATTTTTGTAAACGCTATTAAACGTTAGTTGTAATGGCACTAAGTACCCAGTTCACAACTGCAAATGCTAGGAAGGCAACAATCAAACCAATGATTGCGTACATAATAGTATTTTTAGCTGCTGTAACGTTTGCGCTGTTACCACCAGAGGTAGTGTAACGAATACCACCATAGATCAGCATAATAACGCTAATTGCACCGATAAGGAACAATAGTACGTTTACGATTGTAGTGAAGATTGAGTCAGAACCACCAAATAGGGTGCCCGGTACATCTTTACCTTCTGCACAGTTAATTCCAGCTTGGATACCTTCTGATGCAGTACCACAATCAGCTGCGCTTGCTGTAGGGGCAACTGGGCTGAATAAAGCCACAAGTGCGAATACAAAAGCCGCAAAAATGCCGGTCAATGTCTTTTTTGTTGTTACGTTCATTAATTTAGTTTCCTTTCTTATGAAATCTAGGTTAGTTATAGCAGATTTAACACGGTTTGTTAACCCCTTATTCACTCTTGAAGGGGTTAATTATTAAAAACGGTCAAATAGCCAGTTAACAATCGCGTATGCCAGAAGTGCCACTATTAAGCCAATGACTGCATACAAAACGGTGTTTTTTGCTTTGGTAACACTACCGGAATCGCCTTGAGAGGTAACATAAAGCAGGCCACCGATAATAATCATCAAGACAGAAAGCGCTCCAACTACGAACAGTAGCGTATTAACGATGTTATTAACTAGGCTGTCAGATGAATCGTTCTTATTTTTACATACCGCCGTATCAGAATTATCATCTGCACACACACGATCGAAAGGACCAAGTGCATTAACCGATGCGATTGGCATTAACACAGCAGCACTCATGGCGAGTAGAATAAAAGCTGCGATGTACGTTTGAATTTTTTTCATTTAAAACCTTTCAAAGACAAAATTAGTAATTGCGAAGGCTGCGATTAAAATTACTATACCGATAAGTGAGTAAAGAATCATATTTTTTGAACGGGTTACTCGACCAGAGTCACCCATAGAAATACTGTACATAATTCCCGAAATAATAATAACAATCACCGCGACAATACCGCCAATGTAATACACCAAGTTTATACCATTACGAAGCAGGTCATCGGCACTTAATTCTGGTACACCCAAACTATTTGTTGTGCTTGCGCTGCCGAAAACCCCAAAAATAAGGTTTGTAATGGCGATCGCCCCGATAGAAATAACCAACCCGATAACCGCGTTTAAAATGCTTTTTCGAGCTTTCTCAACTTGGCTAGCGTTACCGCCACCGGTAATAAACAGGAATCCACCATAAATGATGTAAAAGAGGGCAACATAACCCGCGATCACTAAGGCAATCTGTATTCCATTTAAAACAATTTTCCAAATAAATGCCGATAGGCCACCGCTGTCATCGGGGGATTTAATGACACAGTCACCATTACTATCAGCTTGGGTTAAGCCACGGTACCATGGTGGAATTCCCAGAATACTTTTTTCACAATTACCCGAATCGGCTGCGAGTACTGGCTGAGGCAAAGCTACGGCTGCAATAGGTGAGGCGACCAGAAACACAAAAGCTCCAGCAAAAATAATATTTTTTATAAATCGGTTCATAGGTCTTTAAATACCCCACCAGGAATTAAGAAGTTAAGCAGGGCCCACATACCCGCAAATGCAATTACGCCAATAACGACGTTCGAAAATACCGTCATAGCTTTTTTAGTTTGCTCCTGGCTCCCTCCAGCAGAGGTGTATAGGATAGAACCATACACCAGGCCCGCTAAAGCCAAAACACCTACACCAGCGGTGAGGATATTAATCACCATCAATAAAATACTCCAAAGGCCGGTATTTTTAATACCACCGTCTGCATTAACATTCGAACAGTGAATAATAGCTGTATCTACCTCGCAACCATTGTTTGTAGCTGCAACAGCCGACACAGGGGTTAAAAAGAATGCTAATCCAAATAGTAAAAAGAAGCCCGCCATCACATTTCGTATTGTTTGTTTTTTGTTCATATTATCTATAGATTACGAGGTTTTGGGGTAGATTGCAAGTCATTCAGGAGGTTAATGTGTTAATAGCACAAGGCGCCTCCTCTTTACTTTTTAAGCTTTTTGTGTTATATTTTAATCAATCAACATTTGATACCTCAAAAAGCGCATATTTAATAGTACTGTTATTTCAACGTAATAAGCTAGCAAGGATACAATCTTCCATGGAAAGCCCTTTTGAACCAAACAACGCAGATCAAACTACTAAGGCACCCAAACCTAAATCGCCCGAAGAACCTTTTCGTGAGTTCGATAAAACTCCACTTACTCAGGCGATTAAAGAGGGTAGTTTTATAGTTCCTGTTGTTGAGCAGACCAGTAAACCCCCTGAACAGAAATCAAAAAAAGGTCTTTATATTGGCGCTGCAGCAGCAGCTGTTGCAATTGCTGCCGGGGCAGTATTTAGTGTAAACGCCATGAATCAACCTCCGAAATCTGAACCGGTTGCAACCGCTCCGGCTGAACCAAACCCAGACACATCAGAACCTGATGCTTCAAATAATCCCGAAGCTCCTGTTGAACAACCCGTTCAAGGTGAAAATGATCCTGTAATTACCGCAGAAAATGAACAAGAGATTCTACAAAGTCTACGATTCACCTCTACTATGAACCCTCAGGAAGCCGGTGAAAAATATAGTTCAATTATTTCACGCTGGGACATGGGTGGTGCAACTTCTAAGACATTCTATGACTGGCTGAACGCTGGCCTACCTGACGAAGAAATTTATGCAGCTGAAATTGCCAAAAAGAATACCCCTGTGTATGCAACTGCCTTATTTGGTGAAGATTATGCGTTTAGTACTAATCCCAACATAATAAATGCGATCTCAAGTCTCGAAGCTAGTAATAAGGCCTCCCTTATTGGTTACCTTCGCACATACGGTGACAAAGAAACCCCGAATAGTAATACCGAGAACATCGAACCTCTACAGGGTGAATATAAAAACACCGGCGTTCAAGACGCTAGTCAAACTGAAGGTGAACTTGAACTTATCATTAGCCAAGAATCTGTAATTAACGACGAGAAAACAATGTATGCTGGGCAACTTCCGTTTGATGGCCATACTTCTGACACATATATAACTTTAGTACCAAACCCTAAAGCACCTGACAGCTTGATTGTCACCAGCCTAGATATTGTTGACACCAATTAAACCAAGCCTCCTCTTGTAAAACATAACCGTTTAGCCTTTAATTATGGTAAGCGGTTATGTTTATTTTTAACGCAAAAACTTACAAAGATATAAAACCAAGTTTATTCATGATATCCGGGGTGGCTCTTTTAGTTTCTATCTTAATTGGTTTGTTATTATCAACAAACGCAATGGCAAAAATGACCACAGACACAGCGCCATCTGCCAGAGCTGCATCTTACAGCTACTGGAAAGCGACAAGCAGATGCGTAACCAGTCACATGCGTGCAACAATTCAAACTGAGGTCGGTGCGAATGGCGATACGAAACCCGGCCAATCTGGTAGTGGTAATTCGAACGGTTCTGATGAAGGCGAGTGGTTTGACGACGTTGACGCATGGGTTACTGTTTATCCAAATAATAAACAGGATTGCGACCAGGTCATGGTCAATGCGCTTAAGTTATGGGGATGGACTGATTACAAGACGTTCCTTAAAGACATAGGCTATACATTTGACAGTGATATTCCAGCCTGGGTCCAAGGAAACAAAAGCACAGATGGCAATAAAAGGTTTGATGGCTTCAAATCAGCTGTATTATCTAAGGTCGGTAATGTTGTCGACCTGCTTGATAATAGTGCAAAGTACGCCCTTTACATGGGAATATTTAGCAGTAAAGATAAAAACCTTAGTGATTGTAGTGCGAAACAAATTGGAAAATTATCAGCGGTAGACGCTACCCAACGTGAAGCAGCAAACAAAAACCAATTTAGGGACGGTGTTACATATACTGTCATAAAAGTTGTCGAAGACTCGGCCGTAGTTGACTACGTATATACCTATGCTGCCAGCCGACAATCGACAGGCGACGACACGTCTGGCAATAACCTTCTTAGTTACGCATCTACATGGAATTACCGGGGGGCTAATTATCCAGGTTCGGACGGAGAGCATTTTAGCTGTAAAGAATTAGTTTCTAAAATCAATTCAAGCGCGCCGTCATTTTTACTTTGGAATAAACAACATAACGACACACCCGATTCGGTAGCCAACACAGGATCAGGTGACGCTAATTGTACCGTTACCGACACCTGTGACCCTGTTAGCACGTGTAACATCGAGGGTGTGGGCTGGATAGTCTGCCCGGTACTTGTATTTATGGGTGGTATTGTAGATGGTGCTTATAATTTCGTATCGGGGTTATTGGTAGTAAAAGCCCTTGTCACTACCGGTGAAAATGAAGGGGTATATTTAGCGTGGGCTGTCATGCGAAATGTCGCAAATATAGCTTTTGTAATTGCTTTTCTTATTGTTATCTTCTCGCAGTTAACTGGGGTTGGAGTGAGTAATTATGGTGTTAAGAAATTATTACCTCGCTTAGTAGTGGCGGCAATATTAGTGAATATATCATTTTGGGTATGTGCAATTGCGGTGGACCTCTCAAATATTATTGGGGCTTCGGTTATACAGGTTTTTGATTCTGTTAAAGACAGAATCGGCGATAGTTTAAGTGGGGGATTCAACACTGGAGATAAATTGTTGAACGGCGGGCAATGGACCGATATGGTTGGAGCAGCCCTTGTTGCGACAGCAGCAGGTACAGCTCTATACTATGTAACGCTATCTGCGCTTGTCCCAGCCTTACTTGCAGCGGTAGTCGCAATTGTTACTGTGTTCTTAGTATTAACACTACGCCAGGCGTTAATCATCCTATTAATTGTTGTATCGCCTTTAGCATTTGTAGCTTACCTTCTACCAAATACTGAAGACTTATTCACTAAGTGGCGAAAACTATTTATGACATTGTTATTAATGTATCCAATAATTGCTGGTATTTTTGGGGCATCAGCTCTCGCATCGATGATTGTCATGCACGGTGCTGAAGGTAATACAGTGGTTCAGATTATGGGTGCCTGTATCGCCATCTTGCCATTAGCAATTACACCGCTTGTTATGAAGACTGCTGGTGGGGTTCTAAATAGGTTTGGTGGAATTGTGAACAGTGTAGAGAAGGGTCCAGTAGACCGATTGAAAAACGCCAGTCGAAAGCGTACTGAAAACCAAAGAATTCTTCGAGATGACCGAGCTATTAAAGGTGCTGGTCAATTTGGCCGGGGAGCATACGTGAGATGGCGTTCTCGACGAAACGCCGAAATATCCGGTGCGAAATCTGAGCTCGGTAGAACAGAACAACAATATCTTGCTGATTCAATGACTAAAGATGGAAAAGCTACGCCATTTGCAAATAGGGTAGCTGGTGGTACTTTGACTACAGCAGCCGACCCTGCGGCATTGCAACGTGCGTTAGCTGGAGCTAAGTTTACTATCGAAAAAGCTGAATTTGAAGATATTAAAGCCGAACAGTCGTTCGTTTCTAATCTGCAAATGCCTGACCTAGAAACAAAGCTTCAAGACCCAGGCAATTCGCAAGCACGAACAGCCGCACTGCTTGATAGGATGATAAAAATCGGTAGCCCTGATAATTATCAAAAATATGTTAATAAGTACAGTACTGATAAAGATCCGGCAAATAGTGTCTTACGCCAATCAATTTCTGGTTCGTTAAGAGAGAATGGGCCACAGTTCTTGAAGGCGTCTGACCTTGACGATATAGCATCAGGAAATCTAGTACAGAAAAACGAAAAAGGCGAAGTTATTCTCGACAGTACTGGCCAACCTATAAAAAGAACTGTGGCTTCTGTTTCTGCTGATAACACAGCCAAAGGTGTCTACTCTGAAGAAAAAATGGCCTCAGAAGCTTCAGTTAATATGATGTACGCGTATCAACAAGCAAACGATAAAGGTAAAAAACGTATGCAAGATACTGCTAAAGACTTATTAATGAACGAAACACTTAAGGGTAAAATTAAACATAACATTGTTACTATTGAAACCATAGCCCGTGATACACCTACTCCATAAAATAGCTTTACTGTTATAATAACCATAAATGGCAACCTATAAAGTACCCCAAGACGTAGAAGCAGATGATAAGCTCATCGGGCCGTTTAGTTTTCGCCAATTTATATACTTAATTGCCGTAGTGTTGGCGGGAATAGCCGCCTGGGGATTGGCGCAAATATTTATTGGTTTAGCGATTATTCCTTTGCCGGTCATTGTTTTTTTTGGAGCCTTAGCATTACCGCTTCGTAAAGATCAGCCGATGGAGGTGTATATGGCGGCGATGGTTTCATATTTTCTCAAACCTCGCAAACGACTTTGGGATCCAGAGGGGATTGAAACCCTCATTGAGATTACTGCACCAAAAACCTATATTGAAAACCGAACTAAAGGTTTATCCCAAAGCGAAGCCGAACAACGCCTGGGGTACTTAGCAAATATTGTTGACTCAGGTGGATGGGCAATTCGTGGAACGAACGCAGCTCCAAGTACGTCGATAAATAATGACATTTTTATTGAAGCGCAAAGTGCGGTAGATGTATTTGATGATAACAACTCGGTAGCACAATCGTTTAACCATATGATGGCCGAGAAAACCATTCAGGCCAAAGAAGAAGCGGTAGAGCTTATGAAGACGACGCAATTTGCACCAACTCCACCCCCAGCTGTTTCATTGATGCCAGTATTAAATATGGAAATGCCAGAATTTGACCCTTATCCAACTGATATTCAACAAACAGTCATTCAACCGCTAAATGACCCCTCACACATGGCGGAACAGAATATTCAACAAGCTCCGGTAATTGCACCAAAACCAACGCCAGCAGCCCGTGTTACACCGACAGCGCCAATTCCAACAAAACAAACTTCAGTTACTACTAGCGATTCACCTGTCCCAGCTGATATAATAAACCTTGTAAACAACACTGACTTGACTGTTGCTACGCTTCAGAGTGAAGGGCATCGAATTCATAAGAAACTCGAAGACCAATCTGAAGAAGTAGTGATAACCTTACGTTAAGTCGTCCTAAAGGAGTGGTTCAGCCAGGCTATGCCGCCAAATAATTCTTCATACCCCATGCCACCCGTTAACGGGGTTCCAGTAGCTTCTCAAATACCAGGGGCTCCAATTGCTATGCAACAACCCCAGCAAGTACAACAACTTCCTCAGGCTCAACCACAACAATTCCCAGCCGCTCCAATTGGTTCGGGTGCGCCAACCAAACCAACGCCTAAAAATAATAATTCAACCCAAAGCACCTTACAGCTTTCAGAACTTCGTGACGGTATGGTTATTATGGTGGATGGTTCATTTAGGGCCGTAATTGCTTGTAAATCAATTAATTTCGACCTCATGAGTGACCGTGAACGCGAAGGTGTCGAGTATAGTTATCAAAACTTCCTAAACTCGTTAACTTTCCCGGTTCAAATTTTGGTTCGTTCTCAACGCGTCGATATTGGTCCATACATTGAAAAGTTAATTGCCACTCGTCGAACACAGGATAATATGTTGCTTGGTGTATTAATGGATGATTACATCGGCTTTATGGATGCTTTGGCACAGGATGCAAATATTATGGAGAAGTCATTTTATATTGTTGTACCGTACTTCCCACTGGGCGATGCCGCCAACTTAGTAGAACAGGGGAAGGGTTTCTTTGGAAAACTATTTGCCCGACCACAAAACAACATTACTAAAATTGATACGGCCGCTTATCAAAAAGCAAAAGATGAAATCAAAAACCGAGTTGATGTTGTAGTGTCTGGTATGTTCCAGATTGGCGTTCAAAGCGCACAACTTGATACTAAAGCGCTTGGTGAGTTGTATTACAACTTTTACAACCCAGATACATCAGTTAACCAACCGCTTGGTAACTTCGATAACGTTGCAACTACATTTGTTAAAAAGGCGCCTAATAACGCTGGTCCAAACCCACAGAACGGAGGCTTTTAATTATGGCTAAGCAACTTTCAGCAGTCGACGTTGCCGCTCAACAACGCGCCAAAGAACAAGCCGAGGTTGAACAGGCTTTCTTAAAGGGTGTTTCAACCCTCCGCGATTTGATTGCTCCAAGTAGTATTGAAATTCATTCGTCTTATTTCCGCCTTGGTACAAAATACGGCCGTACATTATATGTATACGGCTACCCACGCCAAATTTACACTGGTTGGTTAAGTTCACTTATTAATATCGACGAGGTATTAGATGTAAGTATGTATGTATACCCGGTTGATAGCCAGGTAGTGCTTAATAACCTGCGCAAAAAAGTAACTCAGCTTGAAGCTAGCACTTCTATTAACAATGAAAAGGGGAGAACACGTGACCCTGGGCTTGAAGCTGCGATTAGCGACGCCGAAGAATTACGTGATCAAATTCAACTTGGTGCTGAGCGTTTCTTCCGTTTTGGTTTGTACGTTACCTTATGGGCCGACAGTATGGACGAACTTAACTTTGTTCAACAAAAAGTTGAAACTATTTTCGGACAGCAATTGGTATTTAGTAAGGTCGCTTCTTCACAACAAGAGCAAGGGCTTAACAGTACTATTCCGCAATTATCTGATCAACTCCAAATCCGTCGCAACATGAACACCGGTGCAATTAGCACCAGCTTCCCATTCACCAGCGCTGACCTCACCGATAACAGCGGTATTTTGTATGGCATCAACATGCACAATAACGGATTGGTTATTTTCGACCGCTTCAAACTAGAAAACGCTAACATGATTGTGTTCGCAAAATCCGGTGCAGGTAAGTCGTTTACTGTGAAACTTGAAGCGCTGCGCAGTATGATGCTGGGAAGCGAAATTATTATTATCGACCCAGAAAACGAATATCAAAAACTTGCCGAAGCGGTTGGTGGGGCATATATTCGTTTGAGTTTGAACTCAAATACACGTATTAACCCGTTCGACCTCCCGAGTGTTATCGATAACGATGAAGCCGATGACGCTTTGCGAGCAAACCTGGTTACGTTACACGGTTTATTCCGCTTAATGCTTGGTGGCACCCAAATGGGTTCAAACGGTGCGCCGATTGGTGCTTTAACACCCGTTGAAGAAGCTGACCTCGACCAAGCACTCATCGATACCTACGCTCGGGTTGGTATTACGAGCGACCCTCTGACACATAATTCACCACCGCCAACTATCAGTGACCTTTATGACACATTACTACACATGGGTGGAACTGGCCCTTCACTGGCCCAGCGCCTTCGTAAATATACAACCGGAACATTCGCCGGTATATTCAGCCAGCAATCGAATATTGATATCAATAACCCAATGGTTGTCTTTAATATTCGTGACCTTGAAGACGAGCTTCGACCGGTAGCTATGTATATTGTGCTCAGCCATATCTGGAATATAACTCGTACTATTCAGAAGAAACGAATGTTGATTGTTGATGAAGCTTGGCAATTAATGAAATACGACGATTCGGCGAACTTCTTGTTTAGCCTCGCAAAGCGAGCTCGTAAATATTACCTCGGATTAACTACCATTACTCAAGACGTCGAAGACTTCATGAGCAGCAAAATGGGCCGAGCGATTGTTGCCAACAGCTCAATGCAATTACTACTGAAACAATCGGCCAGCGCCGTTGATGTACTTTCGGATGTATTTAAATTGACCGAGGAAGAAAAGAAGCGTTTAGCGAATTTCCCAATTGGCCAAGGCTTGTTCTTTGCCGGCCAAAGCCACGTCCATATTCAAATTCAGGCTAGCCCAACCGAGCAACAACTTATCACAACCAACCCGCAAGCTGCCGTACAAGCAGCACAAGGAATCCAGAACCCTTAAAGGGAGTATAATGAGACTCAATTATGGAGCCTAATCGAAAACATACACCTGACTTCGAACCAGACATACGCCCAGACTTAAGAAGCATTCCGGGTGGAGGTCAGTCAACCCCTCGTAGAGGGAATCTTAGTGCTGTACCAAATAATACATCGCAGGAGCTATCAGATACTGAACAAGAAGGTAATGTTAACGACCTACCGTCCAACGTAACACCTATAGATATTAATCGAAAAGAGTCAGAAGGGGATAAGGTGGCTTCTGGCGGCTGGGTAGATAATAGCGGTCAAGGTGGTAGTACTAAAAAAATAACGCTTCCAAAAAAGGTAACTGCTTTTTTCAAGAAACGTGGAGGTATACTTGGGCTTATCATAGCACTCGCAATCGGTGGCGGGGCGCTGAGTACTTTCTTTGGGCCGGCTTCAATGCTCATTAATTTAGCTCAAAACGCTACACTAAAAAATGACACCAGCTCAACAGCTATTCAACATCGTTTCATGAAAGTATTCGGTTTTACAACTGCAGCGTCTGACCCGATATGCGCCGGAAGCAGTAAAACTATAAAGTGTAAAATGGGCCGGATATCCAACAAAGCCCTCGATAAGTTGGCGAGTAAAGATATTACGCCGTTTTTTGATAACGAAGAGGATAACACTAACCGAAAAAAGACGGGGTACCCTAGTAAAAACCCAACTCATTATGATATTGATATGAAAAATGGTGCTGGTCCGGTAAGGGTGCCTGCGCCTGAATTCCTTAAGTATATATCTGACGATCCAAAGCTTTCGGCCAAAGTTCTCGGTAGAGCTGGTGCCTTTTATGCTCGTGCAAGTACGTGGAGTGGAAAACATATTACAAAAGGGTTATATGAAAAATTCGGCTTAAAAAGAGATGGTGGATTAGCTGATGGGTCTGGTAAAAAGGCAACTCCAGTAGAAAAGTTAGCCGCAATTAACAAAAAATTACGAGAGAGAATGCCAGGCTCTGAAAAAATTAGTACCGTGCCTAGTGCAGTTGAAGGAAAAATCCGAGGCCACCTTGGCAAAGCGGGTAAAGCCGGCGCTGTCTATACTTTTGCGGTTGCTAGTTGTATTGCCGTAAAAGCCCCGGGATATATAGCATCGGGTGTTGCAGCTGTTCAACTAGCCCAAGTTATGCCAGTTGGAATGGACGGTATATTGTCTCCTGGAGCTAAAGCCCAAGCATCGGGTGTTGATACTGCAAACAGTATTTCAGGCGAGGATGCTGATGCTGTCGGTACGTTATATACAAACAGAACGGCGCGTGAAGGCGATGGAAGAATGACATCAGCCTTAGACTCTCCGCTTCTACAATCAGCCACCGGTGTTAGTTCTGCAAAACCACCAGTATCGAAAGACTATACCCCTGGGTATTCTATACTACGAAACCCGCTTATATTAGCTGCGAATCAAGCAAGTGCCGCATCAGAGCCTGCCTGTAATGTATTAATGAGCCCAGCGGCAATGTATACTGCTATGACTATCAGTGCTGGCGTAACCATTGCGTTATCCACTACAGTTATTGGAGGTGTTGTAAAAACAGTCGCCGACTTCTTCGCATCTGCAGCTGTGACCGAAATTGCCGTCAACGTTGCCGGCAATGCTGCAAAAACAGCGGTTATTGACTTAGCTAAAAATGATAAAATAACCAAAGCATCAGGCCAAGCCCTGGGTGATGTCACGGGAATATCACTCATGTCGATGTTCTCAGCTGGGGGAATGGCTAGGCACTTACCGGTACTTAAGAAAACACAACTTCCAGCCTTTAGAGCCGCAGCATTAGAAAACGCAGCTCAAGACCGTAACATGGATATAGCTACCTTAAGTCCATTCGATACTTCTAGCAAATACACCTTTCTAGGAAGCATCGTTAATAATGCACAGCTCGCGGTTCTTCAAAGTGGAACTTATAATGGTAGTATCCTGTCGTTACTTCCAGGACTAATGAACTTCTCACGCGCTTCACTATCGACAAATGTAAATGCTGAAACTTATGAAGATAAGTACTGTGACTACGCGAAGGATTTTGGTTTAGAAACAGAAAACCCTGATGATACTCCAGCTATCAATGCAGCCGGGTTGCCATGTACTGGCCTGACAGATACCCAGCTTGCTATGGATACCGACTTTGCTTTGCAACTAATGATTCAAGAGGGTTGGGTTGATAATTCAAAACCTATTGGTGATACAGATACATTAGATGATTTATTATCTAAAAATATTATTAAAACCGACACACCACTTTCAGACTATATGAGTTCTTGTGGTGATGCTTCTACGGGCGACTACATATTTAATGCTGCGGGATGCACGGTATCTACGACCGGTGGTGCAGCAGTTACAGATTCAGACCTACCCGGCCTTAAAGACCCTCGATCACTTGAAGCGATGGCTGTCTTTTTACTTGACTACCAACAAGTTCAGATGATAAACGGTAGTGACGAAGGTGGGCCATCGGCTCCTGCAGTAGCAAATACCTCAGTTGATGATGCTAATTTATTTAACGACTCCACTTCGATTGACTGTGCCGAAGGTACTCAAGATGCCGGTACAGAAACTGGGTATAACAAGGGTACACCAATCCCTATTAAATTATGTTTATTACCTAATACCAAAAAAGGTAATGCTCCTGTAGCTGTAAACTCACGAGCATCCGGAGTTGCTTTCGCAATGTTCGAGCAGATGAAAACGGATTTAGGGTTAAGTGCTGTTACCTTAAATGACAGCTTCCGAACTATGGCCGACCAGCAACGAGCATTTGCGCAGTATGGTAGTCGTCAAGCGGCTAAACCTGGGTATTCCAACCACCAGATGGGATTCGCACTCGATATAAATATGGGGGCAGCTAATGGTGGTAATTCAACTAGTTACAAGGTTGTAACGAATAGTACTTACCCTGGAAATAGAGTATACGAATGGTTGGTTGCTAATGCTGGTAAATACCACTTCTCAAAACTTGGTTCTGAGGGTTGGCACTGGTCAATTAATGGAGGGTAATATGATGAAGAAGATTATTATATACATCATATTAGTCATATTGAGTGCTACAAGTACAGTACTACTTCCTTTGTCGACAATCAGCTCGGCTGTGGAAACGGCGAACTGTGATGAAGATTATCGCAAATCAATTCAAGCTTTTCTTAATGAAAACGAAGTGCCACCTTTTTTTGACCCATGTGTAGCGTCTTGTACAACCGGGCAAGAGGTTGTATCAACCAACACCACTATCAAGAATACTGAAAATGCGACGATAATTTATAATTATTTAACTTCAACACCCTTCACGACAAACAATAATAAACCACTTACTCCTGCTCAGGCCGCCGGAATAATTGGTAACATGTATGTTGAATCGGGCGGGCTAAACCCAAGTTCAATAGAAGATACCCGTCGGGCAGACAAAGGCCATGGTTTAGTACAGTGGACCTTTGGTCGATGGACGAACCTATCTAATTTTGCAGCTCAACAAGCAAAACCGTGGGACGACATTAACGTACAGCTGGCGTATTTAAAAACCGAATTGGAAGGTTCAGAACAAGCAGTACTAAAAGATGCCGAGTTTGCCTCAGCCACCGACCCGAGTGTAGCAGCGCAACGTTTTCGAGTTGTTTTTGAACGTGCCGACCCACTTAAAGCGCATGATGACAAACGAATCTTAGCGGCAGCGGCTGTGTACGCTATGTTCGGTGGAAGCGCTAACACCTGTAGTACAACCGCATCAGCTGTAGCTGGAGATTTCGTACAAACAGCTATAAATTTTGCATTAGAAACCCCGGCAACTGAAGGGAAAACGAGTAAGGCTGACGCACGAGATACGTATCAAGTAGCAAAAGAAAAATTCAACCCGTCAGTAGACTGGACGGACTGTGGTGGCTATATTGCTACAGCACTCTATGCGAGTGGAGTCGATACTAATTATCCAACTGTTGGTGTTTCCACCCAGTTAGCTTACGTAAAAAGTAATACAGCAAAATATATAGTCATGACAAAGCCGAAACTAACCGACTTGCAACCAGGCGATATTCTTTACATATCTGGGCATACAACTATTTATACTGGTAAAGAAAAATACCCAATGGTTGATGCGTCGTTAAACGGCCGTGTACCAAGCGTTCGAAGTTCATCAGCATTGCAGTGGATGTTGAGCCAAAACGAAATTGAGTTAGCGAGGATTGTAAAATAATGTCACGTAAAAATATTATAAGAATTATTGTGGTAGTATTTTTATTGTTAATAGTTGGGTTAATTACATATTCATTAATACCTAGAGCAACGCTGATAATGTCCGTAGCGCCTGAGGAATTTAATGTCACGATTAATGGGCACGATAATAAGGTTAAAACCGGTGATGCTATTACGGTCACCCCAGGTGATGTAACCTTTAAGTTATCAAGGGAAGGGTTTGAGGATTACACGCAAACAATCACCATTAAAAACGGACAACGCATTGAAATACTTCAAGCGTTAGTAGCGCAGACTGACGAAGCACGTGAATTGTTAAAAACCGAAAAATCCCAAGCAATCATCCAGCGGGTTACGAATGTAAATATGCTCAAAGCAGCAAATTCGTTATCTAAAAAATATCCTCTTTTAGACGAACTTCCTATTGTTGATAAATTTTATGCCATAAACGTGTGTGAATCTAAAATACACCCTGATGATATATCTAAGGTGGCAATTTGTATAACGTTATATGAACCGGAAGCCAAACAATCGGCAATTGATGACGTTACAAGCCGTGGCTTTAACTTAGATGATTATGAGACCTATTTTGAAGCACCTGTTGAAGAAACGAACTTCGACGAACCGTACGGGGAATAATTAAGATAAATCTACGTGGCGTAGGTGAGTACCAGCATGGCTAGTAGCTGACGTAATAATGATTTGATGACCTTTTAATTGACTTGTTAAAAGTTGCTGGCGGTTGGCATCAAGTTCAGAGAACACGTCGTCGAGTAAAATGATTGGTTGCTTGTCGATTAACTGGGTAATAATATCGACTTCTAGAAATTTTAATGCTAAGACAATAGTACGAGCCTCACCCCTGGATGCGACCGATAGGGCGGGGGAGTTATTGATTTGAAATATAACATCGTGGCGATGTGGGCCAACCGAAGTATTGCCCAGGTAGCGATCACGTTCTAAGTGGGTATGTAATTCATTAATTAACTTCTGTTTAATATCACCTACGAATGTATGCGAATAATGGATAGAAATATCGTCGTGTGTACCGGCTATTTCTTGATATAAACGGCCGAGGTTTTGGTTAATTTGCTCAATAAAAGCAATGCGCTGTTCAATAATAAACGAACCATGTTCAGCTAAAGATATATTCCAGGCGAATAATTCGTCATTGGACACCTGAGCGTTTTTAAGCAAATTATTTCGTTGCTTAAGAGAACGTTCATATTTACGCAGTGCCGGGCCATACAGCGGGTTTAGTTGGCTTATAAACCTATCAATGAATTGGCGACGACGGGCAGGGGAGCCATGTAGCAAACGAAGGTCTTCTGGTTCAAATAATACCACCGGGTATTTCAACTTAGCTGGAATCCGTGCCGTCGTTTTACTATCAATACTAAATTGTTTACGGCTGGTGGTTTTTTCAGGGTCAAATTTAACGACCCGGTTTGGCTTATCGTCAAATGAAATGTCAATTCGCCACCACGGTGTATCTCTTTTTAATAAATCACTGTCACTACCTTTAAAAGAGCTGCCTTGAAGGGATACATAAATAGCTTCCAGTAAACTGGTTTTTCCACTTCCGTTCGGACCAGTAATAATGGTTACTTCCGGAGAAAATTCAATCGTAAACACATCGTGCGAACGAAGGTGTTGAACGGAAAGTTTTTGTATAGAAGTCATGAATCACTTTTCACATTGTGAAATTAAGATTAATTATTAACTCTTAAGAGGCATGATAACGTGGTAATAATTCGTATCTTTATCAGTTGATTTCAAAATACAAGGTGATAACTTTCCGTTAAAGCTGAATGAAATAACATCAGCGTCTAATACGCCA
>JAQGHA010000011.1 GCA_028289065.1 Candidatus Saccharimonadota bacterium | reverse complement strand
GGATAACCATATTTCTTAGTATTTTGTTTGTTGGTTTTTATGCAATAAGCGATGAGTTTCATCAACTATTTGTTCCGGGGCGTAGCGGGGAAATGCGTGATGTTCTTATCGACACTACTGCAGGTGCATTGGCAGTATGTATATTGTATTTTATAGGAACGTCAAAAAAACTAACGGATTTTTATAAGATATTAAAAAAATTTATTATATCTAAATTTAAAGATGCGCTATGTATGCGTCGTACTGGAAAAATTGTAGCTCTCATATTAGCGGTGACTTTTGCGTTCATGGCCATTGCCGCTTTTACGTCGCAAGTTATTCCCGGTAAGTACTTAGGTATTGGCTTTATTCTTTCGGCGCTCGTTACGGCCGCTGTTGTATACACCCAGTTCAAACCTACTATTCGTTTAAAAACCAGCATCATCCTCACGGCCATTTCGGTTGTGATGATTATTGGAAACATCGGTATTATTACGGCTGGTGTTATGACGAACAGCTTTTTGAATTCCATCCAAGATTCCCCGCAATCGTACGAGGAGTATTCTATCGTCGCCTTAAAATCACGTGCCATTAAACTAGATACGCCTAACCAAAAAATCGGTTTATTAAAAAACGAGAATAAGCTCAGCGACGTTAAGGATGAAGCGAAAAAGAAAACACCCGCTACACAAAACGAATATGATAACCCATCAAGCATGATGGTGAGTTTACAAGACAATACAATTCACATGGCGGTGTTGAAATCTTCGTACCTAAAGCTATTACAAGAAACTAACAATAACGAACTGTTTGGGCAACTTGAAGTATTAGCTACCTTTAAGGTCAAGGCCGACCAAGCCGGTGTTGCGCCCAGCATAGATATGTCGAAACCATTCATTATATATATCAGTGGCATCGATACCTATGGTGCAATCTCAACCACATCACGGAGCGACGTAAATATATTAGCCGTCGTCAACCCGGTGACTCATAAAATATTATTAGTAAATACGCCGCGTGATTATTACGTACAACTCCACGGTACAACAGGCCTTAAAGACAAATTAACCCATGCTGGCCTGTATGGTATTGATATGTCTGTTGCGACTATGGAAGATTTGTACGGTGTCGATATTAATTATAATATCCGCATCAACTTCTCGTCACTTGAAAAAATCGTCGACACATTAGGTGGAGTAGAGGTGCAATCGGAATACGCTTTCACCGCTGAAGGTAACAATTATAAGGTGGGTAAGAACTATCTTAATGGTGCCCAGGCGCTGGCATTCAGCCGTGAACGTCACTCATTTGAAGCTGGCGACCGTACCCGTGGCCAAAACCAACAGCGGGTTATTCAAGGCATTATTAATAAAATGAGCACACCAAGTTCGATTGTGAATTATCAAAAAGTTCTAGCTGTTATGCAGGATAGTTTCCAGACTAATATGAGCTCGGCTGATATTGCGACGCTGTTTCGCAACCAATTAGATAGCATGGCGAAGTGGAACGTCACCTCAACTATCGTTGATGGCACCGGTGCCTCCGACTACACCTACAGCATGGGCCGTCAAAAGCTCTACGTCATGATTCCGGATCCAATTAGCGTGCAATCTGCCAAGAATGCTATTCAAAGTACTCTCGGTCAATAATAAGTACCCCTTAAGCTTGTAACACCTTTTACTATATTGCTTCATAGTGTTAAAATTAAGAAAAATACAAAAGTTGAGATTTGTAAAAACTAATTACTAGGCTAGTGGATGGCCGAAATTCCGGGGGTATGCGAGATGAAAAGAGTTATGGCGAAAGCCTTTTTTAAGAAGACAACCTTATTTGCGACGGCTTTTGTGTTGGCTATCAGTGGTGGAATTACGGCAGTGCCGTTTTTTTTGACTCAAGAAGCAGCCGCTATGGCAACGCCATATTCACAAAGTTTCGAATATGATAATGACTGGACAAACAGTACTGTCGTAAATAGTGGCGCCGATGGCTTTGCCGCTAGTGACGGTTCTAAATATGCTCGTGCCTCAAGTGGTGCATTTACAAAGTGGGGAAGTGAATATCGAAAGACATTCCCAGCCGGTGGTTACTCAACAAGCCTCGACTTATTCCTTTACATGAACACTGCCTCAAACGGTGCTGACTTACGAGTCGACTATTCATCCGCAATCAACAACCAAAGTGGTAATCACCTCCGTGATTTCATTTTCCACCTAGGAACTGACCCTACTAACAGCAACCAGTGGTTGGTAAGCGCCAGTAACAACTCTCCTGGCAACCCAAGCGTTGGTGATAACGTAGCTATTACTCAAGATGGCTGGTATACATTAAAGCAAGATTTTAAGAACAACAATGGTGTGCTTGAAGTAACGATGTCGATTGTTAAAAAATCAAACGGTTCTGTGTTTAAAACTTGGGTGCTTTCAAACCCAAGCGATACCATTAGCGACGTCGTCGGTGGGAACCGTTACGGCTGGTTTACTGGTGACCGTTTTGACATTTCCTATGTCGCAATTGATAACGCCAAGTTAACACTGTATAACGCTCCACAACCAACCGCTCCACAAAACGGTGGCGCGACTACATCAAACAATGGCTCAGCTAACTTTGGCTGGAATGGTGTCGACGGCGCAACTTCATACGAAGTTCGCTACAGCCAAGGCCCAAGCCGAACTCCGAATAATGTTGATGGGCAACTGGATGCACCACTTGGTACTCTTGCAACTACTGAAAACGCCGTCAGCACTACCGGCCTTCCTGGCGGAACATTGTTCTGGCAAGTTCGTGGATTGTTCGATGGCGTTCAAGGCCCGTGGAGCAACATCTGGTCTACTAATATCAACTTCGAGCGTGAAGTCGTGGTATCATCAGACAACCTTAACGGTTGGGCGTTAACAAACGTTGCTGGTGGTGTGCCAAGCTTGAAAACAGTCACTAACCCAGTTGCTGGTGTGGGCGCGCTAAATGTTGTTACCGATGGTAATACGGCGTCAAAGGCTGGTGCTGAAATGGCCCCAACCAATATCCCTCTAAAAGACTTATCTGATTTAAGCTACAAATCACGACAAAACGCTGCATCAATCGCTTCAGGTGATGCTGCCTACCGAATTAACTTCGATGCCGATGGTAACTTAGCGACCACCACTGACCGAGCGACATTAGTTTACGAACCATACTGGCAAACTGGATATACTTCACAACCTGGTAGCTGGCAAACTTGGGACGTTGACGCTGGTAAGCTCTGGGCAAGTATCCCTGGCGGCAATAGTGTAGCCGGGCTTGAAAACGGTGCTGGCGGCCCTCCATTCTACTCACTTTCACAAGTTCAATCACTGCAGCCTAACGCAAAAGTGTTGACCCTTGGTACTGGTATTGGTTCTTACAACTTGAACTACAACATCGACGTTGATCAGTTTGTTGTTGGCTTGAATGTGAACGGTTCATACCTTGATAAAACAACTTACAACTTTGAACCTGACACCACTGCTCCTGTGGCGCCAACTTTGACAGCTCGTACTGGCGCTGGTGTAGCGCTGACAAGCGGTGGCGCAACAACTTCTTACGAAGTAGTTGCCGATTGGAACGATGTATCGGATGCAAGCTCATATATCTACAAATACTGGAACAATATTGCTGGCAACCCATACACCCAGGCATCTCCATACACCGTCAATGGTTTGACTAACTCAGAATCTGCTGGTGTGTTTAACCAAGGTGAAGGCACTCATTATATGCAAGTATTTGCAGTCGATGCTGCAGGTAACGTATCAGCTGGCTCAAACATTTTCGAAATTACCTACGATGTAACTGCTCCATCAGTAACACTCGACCAATTCGAAGATGAAACCGATACACCAAACATTTCCGGAACGGCTGGTGGCGCGAATGAAGTGCTGATTACTATCGATAACGACCCTGAATTTGCCGTTCCTGTAACTGGCGGCAACTGGTCATACACTGCTTCTGGAATTGAAGAAGGAACCTACAATGTCACCGTAGTAGCCCGAGACACTGCTGGCAACCGATCTGCAACCGCTACCGGAACACTCACCGTTGCGTATGCCGATGACAATAACGGCGAAGGTGAAGAAGACCCTGATAACAGCGGAACGGGGACTGATACCGAGTCCGGTGCAGGTACTGAAACCGAAGCTGTAGTTGTAACGCCTCTAGCGGTATCAACAATCGTTCCAACTATCATCAACCCAACCACATTCGCTGGAATTCTAGGTGACTCAACTGACACGACTAACACCGATACTAACGATACAGATGGTGCTGGTGTCGAAGGTGTTTCAACCGAGAAAACCCTTGCTCAAGCTGCTAATTCTGAAGCTAACCAAGGCTCATTCATGGGTATGGGTTGGTACTGGTGGTTACTTATTATCGCCGGCATCGCTGCAATTGCTTGGTGGATTGCTGCGGCTCGAAAACGAAACGCTGAAAACTAACAAAAATATTTAATAACAGCAAAGCCCTTACGCTTGTAAGGGCTTTTTGCTATACTGTATGCACACTGTGAAAGCAAAACAAAAACAGATTAAAAAACCCCAAACTGTGCACGCTAAGGTAACGCACCAGGCGAAGCGTATGCTTGTGCCACATAAGGGAAATAACTTTCGACCACACTTAATACGTGCGCATGGCCTAGTAGCGGTGCTGATTATCGCTTTGCTGGCGCAAACTGTGTACAGCTTTACGACCACTGGGAATTTTCAAATCTTAGGGCGAACGTCTGACATTCAGACCGTCGATTTATTAATTGATACCAACAAAGAACGCCAAGCCCAAAGCCTGGGGGATTTGAAGCTCAATGACCAGCTTAGCCAAGCAGCCTTTTTGAAAGCTCAAGATATGTTGACCCATAATTACTGGGCGCACACCTCACCAAGCGGCGTTGAGCCTTGGAAATGGTTCGGTGATACCGGCTATAATTACAGCGTAGCCGGGGAGAACTTGGCAAAAAATTACCCAACTGCCGACGCGACGGTTGATGCTTGGATGAACTCTACCAGCCACCGTGAGAATATATTAAACGGTAAGTATGTCGATGTAGGCTTTGCTGTTGTTGACGGCACGCTTGACGGCCGAGCAACTACATTAGTTGTGGCCTTTTATGGTGCCCCCGTAACCTTTGCTGCCGTGCAAGGCGCTACCGAACCAGTTAGCTTTTCAACACCAAAACAGCAGGGCTCGAACCCACTAGAGTTCTTTGGCACGGCTTTACAATCGCTCAGCCCGGTTACCATCGCCATCCTAGCCGTCCTGGCCATCGTCGCCATAGTCGGCGCCGCTGCACACCACTACCGCAACCAACTCCCCAAAGCCTGGAAAAAATCCTGGCGTCTCCACCACGGCATGTATACCTTCATCGGAACCCTTATGCTGGGCATTCTAATCATCATCGCCACCGGCGGCGGCTCAATTTAAAGCCTTACTCCGCCTAAAAACTTCTTGTACTTCTTTCTACGACCTCTGCAGCCTGAGTGAAATTGGGCGCAAAGGCCCCAATTGAACCCGGCGCGAAGCCGTCTAGAAATAAGTACAAGAAGTTTTGCAGGGGAGTACATGACTTTACATCTACCCCCATCCCTGTTATAATGAACAACTGATTGACAAATATATAAGGAATACATATGACAAAAGCAGTCGTTAAGATCGGTGGAAAACAATTTATTGTCGCCGAAAAAGAGACCCTACTGGTGGACCTCCTCCAGGAAGGAACTAAAGAGCTCACTCTAGACGCACTGTTGCTTATTGATGGTGATAACATTACCATCGGTACGCCAACTGTTAAAGATGTGATCGTTACCGCTAAGGTAATCGAAGACCTCGTAAAGGGTGACAAAATTCAAGTTATCCGTTACAAGGCTAAAAAGCGTGTGCACAAGTTAAACGGTCACCGCCAGAAGTACTCAAAGATTGAAATTGTTTCAATCAAGTAGGTAATAACTCTTTAAAAGAAGCTCCGAAAGGGGCTTCTTTTTTATAGCAAAATGCCCGCACCGTTAGGAGCGTTCATTTGCTCACTATTGATGCGGGAGTATCTCGTTAATAACTGACACTAAGGACTCGATATTTGTCGTGTAGAACGCGGATGGCTCCTTTGAAGTCGGGTATTTCGTCTAGGTCCTTCCGTACATACGCAATCCATGGCCTTGTGCCCGCTTGAGGAGATTCCATGTAAACCTGATAGTCCTCGCTGCAGTCAAAAAGGCCGTCATCATTTAGTACGAGGAACCCAACGAAAGTGCTTTCAGTCGACAGCTTGACCTTATGTCCGCTGTACATGTGAGCAATCATTTCTCATCCTTAGCTCGTAGGTACAAGATATGCTAAGAATATAATTTTAGTAACATTACTGCAAGCATATGTATAATCGAACGGTTTGTGTACGACTTTTCTCCCCGCTACATGCTATAATTAACCCAATGAAACGAGGGTTTTTCTAAAGGCTATGGCGACTGTTATTGCTATTACCAATCAAAAAGGGGGCGTGGGTAAAACCACTACTTCTATTAACCTCGCATATTTTTTATCTAAAGCTGGCAAAAGTGTTCTCTTGATTGATTTCGACCCACAAGGCAACGCCAGTAGCGGCCTTGGTGTAGATAAAAGCGAGCTACAACTAACAATGACCGATGTAATTACCGGCAAGTGCTCACTCGACCAAGTGGTGGTTGCCACGGCTTATAAGAATTTATGGTTGGCTCCAACAACCTCCGTGCTGGCAAATACCGAAGTTGAGCTGGCTCAAACTGACAAACGTTTTTCACGTTTGAAGTTGGCAATTGATTCGTCAGCCGTTAACTACGACTATATTTTGATTGATAGCCCACCAAGCCTTAGCCTTTTAACGGTCAACGGCTTGATTGCTTCCAAATACGTCCTCTTGCCGGTTCAGGCAGAGTTCTACGCCCTGGAGGGGTTAGGGCAGCTATTAGAGACTATGAAGCTTGTTCGTAAGGGTATGAACCCGAACCTTGAACTATTAGGCGTGCTGCCAACTATGTTAGATAGCCGCACCACCTTGAGTACTCAAGTGCACAACGAAATTAAACGCCACTTCCCAGGTAAGGTATTTACTACTACCATTCCTCGGAATATTCGCCTGGCTGAAGCGCCAAGCCATGGTATCCCAATTGGTGTCTATGATAAATTTTCCAAGGGTTCACGGGCTTACAAGGCATTAGCGAAAGAGGTGATTGACCGTACTGAAGCAGCCGAAGCCGCAAAAGTAGGAGCTAACGTATGAGTGCCGCCAATAAAGGCCTCGGTCGAGGCTTCGATTCTTTAATTCCAACTGATTTTTTGGATGATAGCTTCGATACGACTGCTAAGCAAGAACAAAAGGTGAGTGAACAAAAAACTTTACCACTAAAAAGTCTTCAAGCTAACCCCGACCAACCACGTCGACATTTTGACGCGACGGCTTTGCAAGAATTAGCCGACTCTATAAAAGAGCACGGTGTTATTCAACCAATTATCGTGACACCAAAAGGTGATGGCTTTGAAATCGTGGCTGGTGAACGCCGTTTCCGTGCTTCCAAACTAGCTGGCTTAACTGAAATTCCAGTTGTTATTCGGACTATGTCGGGCCAGAAGCAACTAGAAGTTTCCTTAATTGAAAACATCCAACGTCGTGACCTTAACACTATTGAAACAGCTACAGCCTACGCAAAATTACGCGACCAGTTCAACTTGAGCGCTGAAAAAATTGCCGAGCGTGTGCATAAATCCGCTTCGGCCGTTATTAACACCATGCGCCTTTTGAAACTTCCTAAAGAAGCGATCGTGGCCTTAGCCGAAGGCAAACTAACCGAAGGCCAAGCCCGCCCATTAATTGGCCAAAATCAAGAGCTAATTGCTGAACTTATTCCACGCATTATTGCCGAAGAGTGGAGCGCTCGTAAGGTTGAGCAGTATATGACGAATTTGAAAAAGCAGCAAAAAACTGACGAGCCAGAAGCTGCAACAATTTCGGCTCAATACGAAGGCCGCGTCGAATCGCTAAAAACTCGCCTTAAAACTGACGTTGCTATCCGGGTGAATAGCAAAGGTGCTGGTAATATTGTCATTAAGTTCAAGAGCGCTGAAGAACTTGAGCGAATCCAAGAACTACTTGGCTAGTCGCGGATAGTCGAAGACTTAAACAAGCCTTTACACACCATAACAGTTGTATCGACACCATTCAGTGCGGTTGCCTCGAACGAGTATTTAACAAAATCATTATTGTCACAGCCCTGAATTCCTACCAGCATAGTGCTTTTGCCAGTTAATTCAACATTTGTATAGCCATTTTCTTCTATGTATTGGGTAGCTGATTCTTCTCCATAAAATGAATCCACAAGTAAGCCTGGGATAGTAATAGAAGCAACGATTATAGCGACCGAACCGACAGCAACTATGGCAGAGCCTCTACCAGATCCAGAGAAGCGACTGTCGTATGAACGATCAGAAGCAAAAACGCCGCTTCTTGGACTATATGTGCGTCTTCCGGATTTTTTGTCGGCTGATGCTTTATCTTTCAACATAGCTTTAAGGTTGTTGTCGTAACGGATCTTTGCTTCACGATCTTCCGGGCTTAAGTTGTCGTAAGATTCTGTGATAAGGTTTTCCTGTTCAGTCTGCTTAGCGTCTCTTTGTTGACGATAGTTATCGAAAAGAGCATCTTTATCAGTTAAGGATGATACGGAAAATGTATCAGGTTGAGTATCGGGTGTTTTCTTCTTAAACATAATCTGCATATTATGCTGTATTACTTATAATTCGTCAAGAACATACTACTAAACACAATCCAAGAACTACTCGGCTAGAGGGCGGTATTTAGCAATTACTTCTTCACGAGGCATTGCTGTACTCAGTATTAAGCCAGGGTATTGTACTGGGAAAACGCCTTCGGCAACTTCACCGAAAAGAACCTGGTCTACGGGCTTCGAAGGTTCAATAACGGCAATCTCATCAAGCGAAAACGCTAAGCCTAGTTGAGTAAAATCTGGAAATTCTTTACTGTAGCGTCGATCACGTTCCATCGTGTCGTACATCACTTGTGTTGGCAATGTGACTACATCTACGCTTTTTAGACGGCCTTCAAGGTGACGGTGTGAAATTACTTTCCCTATACGATACCCCATGAGTAAACCGGCTATAGGCTCATCTCGTATAGCTGATATTTCACCACTCATATCAATACGCTCGCCGATAGGTAATATGGCACGTTCGGCTAAGGCTATGTTCAGATGGTTTTGTATTTGGTAGGCAGACCAATCTTTTTGATTGAAGTCGTATACATCGATGTCATCATAGTTATACTGGTTTTTTAATTGCTCAAGCACTTCAAGAGCGGTCGTTAAATTACCGTTAAGTGATTCGATACCTGATGTTGCTGAAAAAAATTCAGGTGTTTCGTTATTCATAGTAGGGTACTATACCATAAACTAAAATAAAAATCAAGCGTTGTAAAGTGTAGGGGTGCTAAAACGTTCGCACTTTATTGAACGGGAATATTCGTACGCTAACAGGTCCAACAATATTGTAATAAGGAATCGTTCCTAAACCGTTGCGAGAGTCATATGAATAATTTCCGGTACGGTGGTCGCCGCTGACGAATAGTTCGTTTTCAGGTACGACGGTGTCGACTTCGCCAGTGGTTGGGGAGCCTGGCTCGCCGTGGTTGCTGTCGTCTGGGTCAAAGCCGGCGGGGAACTGCGCATTAAACACTAAATAATGGCCATCTTTTAACAGCACTCGCTCGCCAGGGAAGGCAATAACGCGTTTAACAATGTATTCATCTTCAATACCTAAGCTGTAGTGAGGGTTTTTGAAGACAATTACTTGCCCACGGTGGGGAATGTACGATTTACCTTGAATTTGCGCCCACGTAACTGGTACGCGGTTTACGACCAAGCGATCGCCGGTATATAAGGTAGTTTCCATGCTTGGCCCAACAACGTTAAAGCTGCGAAATACGTAGGTATTAATCAAAACGGTGCCAATAACGACACAAGCAACAAAAATGACCAGGCTGAGCAGGTCTTTCATAAATGGATGACGGGTGAAAAAGGAAGCTTCCATGAACTCTGCTAATTATACCATGGGCGGTCAGCGTAGCGCTTATATTTAAAATTGCCCAAACACTACTAAACATGACTAAAATCCGATATAATAACTAAAGTATTTATGAACAAAAATCAAACGTCCATAGACGGGTTCGTCCCACGTCGGCCCGGCAATAGATTGGGTGAATTGCATCAGGTGAGAAAACCCGATGCTGCTATTAGGCCAATCGATCGGTCGCTTCACACAACCGAAACCACTCATCTCGCTCGCCGTCGGGCTGCTCAGTCAGCACCTGCAGCTCCGGCTCAAGCTATGGTAGGGGCGCCTCGCCAAGGTATGGAAATTGGCCGTGGTGACATTGATGATTCACTGCGTAATATCGATGACGAATCACTACAAGATGGTGGGAAAAAATCCCGTCGTCAACGACGTAGGGATAAAAAAGCTCGCAAACAGCCTAAAAGCAAAGCTCGCCGCATAATTAAATGGGTGTTCATTGTTCTGCTTATTATAGTTATTGGGGTAGTTGGCTACTTTGTAGTAAAAGGCTTGAATGCTAGCGGCAATGTGCTGCAAGGTAATATTTTTGATCTCGTGAAAAACGAACCTTTGAAGCAAGACGAGAACGGCCGAAGTAACTTCTTGCTACTCGGTACATCTGAAGATGACCCAGGGCACGATGCTGGCTACCTTACGGACTCCATTTTGGTATTAAGTGTCGACCAAAAGAATAAAAACGCTTACACCTTTAGTATCCCTCGCGACTTGTATGTTGAATATAACCAAGCCTGTATGTCAGGCTACCGTGGCAAGGTAAACGTGTACTTTATGTGTGCTAACGATGGCGATGATGATGCCGCCGAGCAAGACCGCCTCACTAAAACCCGTGGTTTCATTGGTGAAATTGTTGGTATGGATATTCAATACGCTGTCCACGTGAATTACACCGTTATGCGTGATGTTGTGAATGCTATTGGCGGTAACATTACGGTTAATATTGATAGTCGTGACCCACGGGGGGTAATGGATAGTAACTTTGACTGGAAGTGTGGACGGACTAACCGTAAGGTAAACTGCCCGCCAAGTGGCCACTTCATCGATTATCCTAATGGGCAAGTAACGATTGATGCGGAACACGCCTTATACCTAGCACAAGCTCGTGGCGATATAGCCCCAACCTACGGCTTTGAGCAATCTAACTTCGACCGCGAACGAAACCAGCAAATGATTATGGTCGCCATCCGCGATAAAGCTTTAAGCGCTGGTACGTTAACTAACTTAGGTAAAGTTTCTGGGTTGATTGATGCCCTAGGCGGTAACCTTCGTACTAACGTCGAAACTAAAGAAATCCGTACGCTCATGGACTTAGGTCAAAATATTAAATCAACTGATATTATTTCGATTGACTTATACACCGCCGAAAACCCTATCTTTACCACCGGAACATTACCAGGAGCAGGAAGCTCGGTGTATCCGAAAGCTGGTGTGAACGATTATTCTGAACTGCAAGCCTACCTTGATAAGCAACTCACCTCAAACCCAGTTGTCCGGGAAGGCGCGAATATTACCGTATTGAACGGTAGTGGGGTAGCTGGCGCTGGCCAAACCGTTGCTGACTCTTTGACCGAAAAAGAATTTACGGTTGATGATGTTGCTAATGCACCGGAAGGTACCTACGCCGCTGTTGAAATTTACCAAATTGGTGAAGGCAATACCGCCACCGCTGCTAAGTTGAAAGAGCTGTATGGCGTTACTATTAAAACGACTGCACCACCAGTCAGTGTAACCGGTGAAACTGATTTTGTGATTATTGTTGGTAAAGCTCCCGCCGCAACTCAATAACCCCGTGGTATAATGTATAGAATATGGAGTTTTTGAAACTAGTTCGCAAACGCTCATTTTTGAGTGAAGCAATTTATACAGTCTTAAATATCGCTTTGGCAATTGCTGTAGTGGTGGTGATTCGCTACACCGGTTCGGTAGGGTTTGCAATTGGCTTAGTTGTATTAAGTAAGTGGCGCGTATTCGCGGTTCGCCCGCGTTTTTGGTGGGCCAACCTACGCTCTAACCTAGTGGACTTTATAGTCAGTATTAGCTTCGTACTGCACATGTACATCGTTAACGATGCGGTGATTGCCGAGCCACGCAAGTTGATGTTGCTTGGTATCCTTACGGTTCTGTACATTGGTTGGTTGCTATATATTAAACCGCGTTCAAAACGGGCGTATATTGCCGTACAAGCTGGCGTCGCGGTAATGCTGGGAACATCTGCCTTATTCGCTATTTCATATAACTGGCCAGCATCAGTTGTCGTGTTGGTGATGTGGTTAATTGGCTACACAGCCGCTCGCCACATTTTAAGTGCTTACGATGATGAAACCCATGGCCTGTTTTTAAGCTTGGCGTGGGGAGTGGTGCTGGCGCAAGTTGCCTGGGTGGCATACCACTGGACGATTGCTTACAACCTGCCATTCTCTTCAAACTTGCACCTTCCACAGGTGGCAATTATTGTAACGCTGATGAGTTTCTTGGCATTCAAATCGTACGATTCGTTCCACAAGAACGCTAAAATCCGCATGACTGATATTATTTTGCCGCTGTTGTTTACCCTCAGCGTGATTGCCGTGTTATTGATTATTTTCAACCGCGTCGGAACGGCTATTTAAGCTTTTCGAATAACAACCCGTAGTCGTTGGTCTCGGTATGTACGAGGCCATTTTTTATGGCTTCTTTTATGATATCGGCGTGTTGTTCGGGGTCAGCTTCTAATATAAGGCGGCCACCATTTACTAATTTCGTTTTGGTTTGAAGTAACAGTTCAAAGATAAGGGCCAGGCCGTTTTTCTCGGCAAATAAGGCGGTAGCCGGTTCGTGGTCGGTTTCTGGTGAACGTTCCCATTCTGGGTTAACGTACGGCAGGTTAGCAACGATGATATCGGCTACGAACGGGTAATCGACAAGCAAGCTGGTTTTGATAGTACCTACTTCGGCATGTAACTTTTCAGCATTCTCGGCAGCAACTTTTAAAGCATGGCGGCTAATGTCGGTTAGCATGACTTCCAGTTCTGGGTGTTCTAGCTTGGCCGTAATACCAAGTACTCCGCTACCAGTGCCAACATCAACCAAACGTCGTGGCCGTTCTTTAAGGATACTTTCATTTTTTGGTAAAGCATTTTTGAGTAGCTCAATTAAGCTTTCTGATTCCGGGCGGGGGATGAGCGTCGAAGTTGTTACTTTAAATCGGCGGCCGTAAAACTCTTTATGGCCAATAATATACGCCACTGGCACGCGGTCCAGGCGCAGGTCGAGGCGGGCATTGGCAATTTCGTTCATTCGGGCACTCAGAGTGAAGTCACCGTGGCCGTGTAGCCAGGTGCGTGGCTGACGAAGGGTATGGGCTAATAAAAGCTCAGCATCTAAACGGGCACTAGCTACGTTATTAAAAACCAGCTGGCGAGTTGCCTCGGCAAGCCAATCATTAACGCTCAGTGCTGACAGCAAGTTCTCGTTCATACGCTTGTAGGTTTTCTACTAAATCATCAATTTGGCCGTTCATAGCGCCAGGAATGCCGGAACGGCTATAGCCAATTCGGTGGTCGGTAATGCGGTCTTGTGGGAAGTTATAGGTACGGATTTTTTCGCTGCGGTCACCAGAGCCAATAAGGCCACGACGTTCGGCATCTAGCTTAGCGTTTTCGGCATCGGTTTTAATTTGTAATAGGCGACTACGAAGCACACTCATGGCTTTTTCTTTGTTCTTTAATTGGGATTTTTCATCTTGGTTAATAACCACTAAACCACTTGGGATGTGGGTAATACGCACCGCGCTGTCAGTGGTGTTCACTGATTGCCCACCGTGGCCACCAGAACGATAGATATCAAAACGAAGGTCACTTTGGTTAATTTCGAGGTCGGTTTCTTCGGCTTCCGGAAGCACGGCTACGGTAACAGTACTGGTGTGAATACGGCCTTGGCTTTCGGTAGCTGGCACGCGTTGTACGCGGTGCACGCCTGATTCGAATTTTAACTTAGAGTACACAGAATCGCCACGAACACCAAAAACCACTTCTTTGTAGCCACCGGTATCGTTGGCGCTTTCGCTAATAAGTTCGGTTTTGAGATTGTGGTTTTCACAGTAGCGCAAATACATACGATATAGTTCAGCGGCGAACAAGCTGGCTTCGTCACCACCGGCGCCGGCCCGGATTTCCACAATAACGTTCTTCTCGTCGTTAGGGTCTTTAGGGGCAAGCATGGCAAAGAGTTCTTCTTCAAGTTTAGCTAATTGTTCTTCAGCATCAGCCGCTTCCATTTTAGCAAGCTCGGCAAGTTCGTCGTTACTGCCGAATAATTCCTTGGCTTCAATAAGTTGCGCTTCAAGGGTTTGGCGCAGGTTGGCTTTTTCAAGGATAGTGTTTAATTCAATTAAACGTTTGTTCTTTTTAGTGAAGTCCGGGTCGCTGTAAGCATCCGGGCGCGCCAAGAAAGAGTCGAGTTCTTTTTGCTCGGCTGTTAGTTCGTCAATATTTAGTGAAATTTTCGGCATATTAAACTGTATTATACCAGGAAAAGGCTAAAATTAACAGTAGTAGAGGAGTTGTAAAGTAAACGCAGAACTATTGACTAATTATGCTAAAAGATTTATAATATTAACAATCAAACGAGAGTTAATTTCGGGTGATTGTACCTGAGGCCCTCGTTTTTCGTGAGTTTTTTTCAAACATCCGACCAACCAGGGACTCTGTCCCTAGAAATGAGATACGCATGAACGGCATTATTCGCAAAGCGACCACATTGTCCATTTACATGGAACACGGCTTCAGTGGTATTCGTCAGCAGTACATTCGACCGCACCACTTCGACCTAATAGCTACGGATGGCGACGGTATCACCATCGGGCAGAAGGTCATTCTCGTGAATGGCTCTAGCTCGCTGGTAGGCGACGAGAGCGATCTCTCGGAAGATGGAAACGGCGACATCGTCGCTTTCGTCGACCGGTACTTCGAGCAGGGTAAGGTCACGACACTCGTCGCATCTGACCTGCCTAGCCTGATGCGCTACCTTGAAGTCGACGGACGGACGGTGTTAACTCGGATGCCAAAAGGCAATCGGATTGATATCAACACGCTCGTTGCACTTCTGCCGCCCGGAACGGCACCATTCGTTGCTGGCTATATCCAGGGGTATGACGACTTCGTGGATGCGCGCACGCTGGTAAAAGTCTTCATGGATTTCAGGACGACATTCGCGGATAGCGACAACGTACTGAGCGATATCTTCTAGGAGGCAATAGTTGAACGGGCAATAACCCCGGACAGCCACAGTCGTGGTTGTGAGCATGGGCACTAAAGGAATGAATAATTCCACCATGCAACTGACCTGCACTTACGAGTGCGGGTTTTTCTTTCTCAAGTTATAATAGAATTAATGAAAGAATTCTTGAGCAGGGTAGGCGGGTATATTGTTTGGGGCTATAACCAGACTCATTGGTTCACCGATAAAGAAGCTTGGTGGATTTTCCGGTTGGGTGCATTTATGGAAGCAACCGGTTGGACGCTTTTAATTAGTGCCATTATTTATCGTAGTTTCGGCTTGCCGGAATACGAATCGTTTATTTCCGTAGCTGGCCGATTGCATGGGATATTCTTCGTAGCCTACTTTGCTTCGGTTGTTGCAACGGCTCGTAGTATGCAGTGGGGGATATGGCGCTTTGGCTCAGCTATTTTGCTTGGAATACCTCCGTTTACTTCGCTGATATTCGAGCAGGTCATGTCGTGGCATCGCAAACGGCAGCCGGTGTATGTTGAACCGCCTCAAGATATTGATACATAAAAAACCGCCCGTAACAACGAGCGGTTTTTTATTTAAGAACGAATTAGCTGTCGCTTTTTCGAGCTTTATTAGCTGCAAGCTTTTTAGCTTTGTTCGCAAGTTCTTCTTTGCGAGCGTCGGCAGCAGCGGCACGGTTTTTGAATCGGTCAACACGACCTTCGGTGTCGATGATCTTTTCTTCACCAGTAAAGAATGGGTGAGAGGCGCTTGAGATGTGCACTTTTACAAGTGGGTACTCGTTGCCGTCTTCCCATTTAACTGTTTCAGTGGTCTGCGCTGTTGACTGTGTCAAAAACGCGAAACCGGCGACATCATCGCTAAATACGACAGGTCGGTAATCGGTTGGGTGTAGGTTAGTCTTCATAATCTGAACTATTGTAACGGATAACACTCCAATTGTAAAGGGTTGTAAGATGTACATAAAAGTATATCAGGCGAAGATAGCTTTGATACATCAAAACTTTTGTTGTATAGTATATAAAAGCTAGACATTTCTGCTGTACCTACAAAAAGAAGGTGAGGTGAGGCTCTATGAGCCCTTCAACCACAACGCGTTCGCCGCGGCGGAAGCGAATCATGTCGGAAGTCCGACTTGATGAGTTGCTGACAGAGTTCGATAGACTTGGGACGGTTCTAGCAACCGCTGAAGCAACGAAGGCTGCCAGTATCGAAGCTGCCACCAAGGCGGCTGACGAGGTGTATAACGAGGAAGTCGGCAGTGCACCTACCGAGTTTGCAGAGCTTCAGAAGGAGTTGACTGCATTCTTGGTGCAACGTCGCACTGCTCTGATGCGTCGCTTCAGGGGCACAATTACCCGACCCATGGGAGTGGTGAAATACGTCCATGACGAGCCGGAGATGGATTGGCCTGCAAAGGAGCAGCCGGTCGTAGCTCAAATAGTACGTCGTCTGGATGGCGCGAAATGGTTGACATTCCCGCCGCCGAAGCTGGACAAAAAGGCGATCCTGAAAAGCGCACCGCCTGAACTCCTAGCGGAACTAAGGCCTCATGGTGTCTGGAAGGGTCAGCACTTGTTCATCAAGGTCCAAACCCAGTCGATGAAGGAATTCATCACCCTAGAAAGGCGTCGCTACAAGGAGCGTCCGCCTCGACCGAAAGAGAAGTGAGCTAGCAGGCCCTGGGATTCGTCCCGGGGCCCTCTCATATCTAATGATGTTATTTCTTAATCATTAGCAGTATGATAAGCATAGATTATATAAGGAGGCTATATGGCCAAAAGCAACGAAAAAATTATCAAGGTAGTAACCGACCAAGGTCCATTAGCCTGGGTTTTCTTTACAGCCTATATTGGTGCAGTTATTTATTTCTTCCAATTTGACCTGACGATCTGGGGCTTTATAGTCGCTCTCATCAAAGCAGCCTTTTGGCCCGCTTTTGTGCTATTTGAGATTCTTAGAAACCTCGGAGTATAGAACTTTAAGCTTTTGCGGCTTTGTGTTTGTTGCGGATTAAGCTACTAATAAAGGCGGCAGCAATAAACACGACACCAATTAGACCTGTAATGATTTCATTTACATGGTAGCCAATGCTTAGTAGCAGAATCGCCGCTAAGGCACCAATTGCCCAGTGAGCGCCGTGTTCGAGGTAGGCAAACTTTCCAAGTGAACCTTGGCGAACTAGGTATACCGTAATTGAACGAACAAACATTGCGCCAATTAAACCAAGGCCAAGCGCAATAATAATAGGGTCGGAGGTAATGGCGAAGGCACCAATAACTCCATCGAAACTAAACGAAGCATCTAATACTTCAAGGTAGAGGAATAAGAAGAAGCCAGCTTTTCCAGTTGCCAGCGCTAAGCCACTAGCTCTGCCTGATTTTTTAGCTGCCTTGTCATCATCTTCAAGTTTGTGTTCCATGCCACTTTCAAATAACTTGCCCAAGCCATTAATAACAACGTACGTGACGACACCGAGGATTCCCGAAAGCAACACAACCATTGGTTTTTCGGCTAAGAACTGCGCAACCAGCACAAGTGTAATAAGTGACACAACCATGGCCATTTGCTCGAGCTTGCCAATTTTCGCAAGTGGCACCTCAATCCAACGCAACCATTTGAGCTTACGGTCTTCGAAAACGAAGGTTAAGAACAGCATCAAAAGGAACATACCACCGAAGGCGGCGATTTGTGGTTTGGCTTCATTCAAAATATAAGCGTAGGTACCAGGGTCTTCGATAGACCCTTTTTGTAACGCCAGCTGAATCGCTTCAACCGGGCTTAGCTGAGCGACAATTCCAACAATAAGTAGCGGGAACAGTAAACGCATACCAAATACGGCAATAAAGATACCAACAGTTAAGAATATTTTCTGCCAAAATTCGCTCATTCGCTTCAAGATAGTCGCGTTCAAAACGGCATTATCAAACGAGAGTGAAACCTCAAGAATAGCTAACATAAAACACAGAAAGAGCGCTGTCCAGCCACCATAAAAGTAAGCGGCAATCAGTGACAGAACGGTAATTATTAGCGACCAGCGAAAAACACGAAAGAACATATGTTTACATTCTACACTATGGTCGGTGCGGAGGGCGAGGGGTAATGTACAATAGAAGTCAGATAGGCAACGATTAAGTAGAGGAGCGTGTATTAAGTTGAACGAAGTGGCGCGAGTACTTTTAATCCTGCTAGGGAGTGGTATTGCTGCTATTGGTCTACAGGCATTCTTGCTGCCGAACCATCTGTTAGATGGTGGCGTAACCGGTATTTCAATCTTAAGTTCTTATTTAATCGGTATGCCGTTTGGTGTATTGCTACTACTATTTAATATTCCGTTCATTATTGTCGGCTTTCGAAAATTCGGTAAAGATTTCGCCATTCATTCGAGTATTGGTATTGTCGCGCTAGCTGCCTTAACTTTTGTACATATTCCGGAAGGCTTTACGAACCAGCCAATATTGGCAGCTATTTTTGGTGGTATTTTTGTCGGCATTGGCTCGGGCTTAGTCATCCGTTACGGCGGTATAATTGACGGCTCCGATACGATTGCAATCTTAATTGACCGCATTACCGTCTTTACCGTCGGTGAGGCGATTATGGTTATTAACGGGATCATCATTGCTGCGGCTGGTTTTGTGTTTGGTTGGGAAAACGCCCTGTACTCATTGATTGCGTATTTCGTGGCTCATAAAGCTATCGATGTCACCGTGGAAGGTTTAAACGAATCGCGAAGTGTCTGGATTGTCAGTATGAAAGTGCGCGCCATTGGTAAGGTGATTAATGAAGTCATTGAAGAGCCGGTAACGTATTTAAAAGAGGCTAATAAAAACGACCCCGAGCCACACGGCATTTTACTGGCGGTGATTACGCGCTTTGAGGAGCAAAAAATTAAGGCCGCAATTCACTCGGTAGATAAAAAGGCATTCGTGGTGATATCGAATGCCCATGAGATTATGCGTAACGAAACTTCAAATTCTTTAAATCGCGAATCGTAACTTTCGGCCACGTTACAAATACCTAGACACTACCCCTTAAGAATGGTATAATACAGAGGTAACATTTTATAAACGACACAATCCCCAGTATTACTCCTGAATATTCAGGGCCGGGGATGAGGAAAATTAAGGAGTATACCAATATGACCGTACAGGTTGATATTAAGAAATTGCTCGAATCTGGTCTCCACTTTGGACACAAGACGAGCCGTTGGCACCCTAAAATGGCGCCATACATTCACAGCAAACGTCAAGATAGCCACATCATTGACCTAACAAAGACCGTCGAAGGTTTAGATGCTGCTTTGCCATTCATTACTAAGACTATCGCTAGCGGTAAGACTATTTTGTTTGTTGCAACTAAAAAGCAAACGAAAGACATTGTTAAGCAAACTGCTGAAGCACTTGGTCAACCATACATGACCGAACGATGGTTAGGTGGGACACTTACCAACATCCAGACTATCGGTGCTCAAATCAAGAAACTAAAAGACCTTGAAAAGAACATGGCTGCTGGTGACCTTGAAAAGCGCTACAACAAGCTTGAAGTGCAACGTTTCCAAGAGGAAATTGATGCATTAAACGCTAAATATAGCGGTATTAAGAACCTTGATGGCAAGCCAGGTGCATTGTTCCTAATTGATGTTATCGGTGACGACAACGCAATTAAGGAAGCAAAGACCATTGGTGTACCAGTTATTGCTGTCGTAGACACCAACGCTGACCCAAGCATCATCGACTACGTTATTCCTGGTAACGACGACGCAATTAAGGGAATCCAAACAATTCTTGACTACGTTGCTGAAGCGGTTGTTGAAGGTAAGGGCGTATCTGCAAAAGATAAGGGTGAAAAGGAGGCTTAATTAAAATGGCTGTATCTATTGAGGACATTAAGAAGCTAAAAGAATTGACTGGTGTTGGTTTAACTGACGCTAAGGTTGCACTAGTTGCAGCTGAAGGTGATTTCGATAAAGCGCTTGAAGAAATGCGCAAAAAAGGCCTGACTAAGGCTGAGAAAAAAGCAGACCGCGAAGCACTTGAAGGTATCATTGATAGTTACGTTCACGGTGGGCGCATTGGCGTTCTTGTGGAAGTTAACTGTGAAACTGACTTCGTAGCACGTACTGACGGCTTCAAAGAATTTGCTCATATGATTGCTTTGCAAGTTGCTTCAATGAACCCTGTATATGTTTCAGAAGCTGATATTCCAGCTGAAGAAATTGCTCGTGTTCGCACCGAAGCTATGGAAAGCGATACTTTGAAAAGCAAACCAGCTGAAATGGTTGAAAAAATTGTTGACGGCCAAGTCAAGAAGCACTTTGCAGAAAAAGTACTTTTGAACCAAGCCTACATCATGAACGACTCACAAACTGTTGGTGAATTTCTTAAAGAAAACGTCGCTAAAACAGGTGAGAACTTGATTATTCGCCGCTTCACTCGTATTGAGCTGGGCGTTAACGACTAATTAGTTGTTAAAAATTAAAAAACCTCTCGTTTATTCGGGAGGTTTTTTATTTAGTTCGCAGTATTCTACCGGCTTCAGTGGTGTATGCCACAGATGAACCTTGCCTTCGACGGGCTTTTTTAACCGTTTCGGTAATCGCTTGGCTGGTAAGGAAGTCATTAACGTTGGCTTCAAAGTTCCCAACACCAACCCGGAGCGCAATTGTAGGGGAGATCGTTTTCGCGTACGCTTTTGCGACAACATCATGCGTTGCCTGAAGCTTATCAACGAGAGGGTTGATGTGCTGTTGTCCAAATAATTTAATGGAGTCTTTATCGTTAAGATTGCCACTAATAGGAATAATAATGTGCTCACCATCGCCCCGGTCTAAAGCAGTGGCGCCGTAGCCGGTTGTGACATCGGCTTGGATTCTCTTTTTGAAAGCATCTAGGTACCTTTCGTGGGTTGGATAGCGACTACTGAGGACATCACCGGAAGAGTTAACAACATCCCAGGAAATCATGAATGAATCAGGGGTAATAGGGGGTTGGAGCTCTAAGCTTTTTGATAAAGAACGCGTATCGAGCGACAGCATTGCCAGTGACTTCGCTACTTTACCTAAAGAATGTTTGTGCTTTTTGAACACCTTTTCGACGTCATTACTACTAGGCAAATTCCAGCGAGAATCTTCACTCCTAGTAAAAGCCAGTTGAATGGCGGCGGTTTGTTGCTGTCCGACAAACAAAGGATGCGCCCAGACTTCATGGTTGTTGTTCATGTAGCTTGTCATATACTGTGGTTTATTTTTATCTAATGCCGCACCGAGGGCTGATTGACTAAGAATTACACGTCGATTTTTAATAGATTGCCGGCTGAAGTCGAGGCGAGAATCTTGTTCAAGTCCATATGCATTAGCCTGGGCAATTGCCGAAGCGCGATTTGTTGGTTGGCTATCAATAGTAAACAAAGTTACTTGTTCGTAGGGGTCAGAAGCGGAATGTGGGTTCATATCGATGCTAAGATTGTGGTAGTCGTCGTTAAGCGCTTGGAGTTGTTCGTGGGCTAAAGCTAACCCATCTTGAACATCGCTGCGGTCTATAAATCTAATTTCGTCAGCGAGCTCTAATGGCTCTGGCGACACACTCTTTTCCATATGAATATATTATACCACTTATATTTAAAAAAAGCAATGCTTGTAAAGGGTAGATATGAAAAATAATGCTGTATAATAAATACATTAAGAAAGAGGTCCCATGTTTAATCAGAAACAATACGAAGATCGTTTTACCCAAGCTGTTTCGCACTTTGCCGATGAACTCCGAAAGGTTCGTACCGGTCGGGCTCACCCAACTATGCTCGATAGTATTACCGTTGAAGCCTACGGTCAGCGCATGCCCCTAAACCAAGTAGCAAACGTTACCGTTCCCGAAGCGCAGTTAATTACTATTACGCCTTTTGACCCAACCAACATTCAAGCGGTGGTAGCAGCAATTCGCAACGACCAATCGTTAGGCCTTAACCCAAGCGACGATGGCCGTATTATTCGTGTACCTATTCCTCCGCTTACTGAAGAGCGTCGTAAGCAAATTGTGAAGCAGACCTCTGAAAAGGTAGAAGAAGCTCGCATTGCGCTTCGAAACATCCGCCAAGAGGCTTTAAAAGAAGCCAAGCGCCTAAAAGACGCCAAGGAAATGTCTGAGGACGACCAAAAGCGAGCTGAAAAGGCAGTTGATGATTCCGTCAGCCAAGCCAACGCCAAACTTGATAGTTTATTTAGAGATAAAGAAAAAGAAATCCTGACACTGTAATGGCAGACGCTACGCCGACCACACCAAAGCATGTGGGCTATATTGTTGATGGCAACCGCCGTTGGGCTAAAACCCATGGTTTGCCGGCGTATGAAGGCCACCTTGCTGGTTATAATGCCTTAAAGGATGTCGCTATTGCGACGATTGAAAGCGGCGTCACCTATATGTCAGCCTACGTTTTTTCAACCGAAAACTGGCAGCGTAGTGCCGATGAAGTAAAAAAGTTGCTCGGTTTGGTGCTAAGGCTACTAACTTCGGATATTCCAATGTTTAATGAATATAACATCCGTTTAAAGGTGTTAGGTTCGCGCGAGGGGATTAGCCCGAAGATTATTAAGGCTATTGAAAAGGCCGAAGCGGCTACGGCAGGCAACACTGCTGGCGAATTTGCGCTGTGTTTTAACTATGGTGGCCAGCTAGAAATTACTGAAGCAGTTAAAAAAATTGTTCAGTCTGGTGTGTCGGCTGATGAGGTAACCCAACAGCTGATTGCTGATAATATCTACGCTCCGGAGATTCCACCAATTGATTTAATTGTTCGTACCAGTGGTGAGCAGCGCCTCAGTAACTTTATGTTGTGGCGTTCAGCTTACAGCGAATTACTGTTTTTAGATAAACCATGGCCAGATATGACAAAAGACGATGTGACGGCTATAATGGAAGAATATACGCGTAGACAGCGCCGATTTGGAGGGTAAATGTTGATCATTGGTATTATTGTTGGGCTATTCGTTCTAGTATTTTTAGTGGCCGCCCATGAACTGGGTCACGCAATTGTCGCCAAGCGAAATGGCGTCGTTGTTGAAGAATTCGGTATTGGTTTTCCGCCTCGGGCTTGGGCTAAAAAGCTGAAGAATGGGGTGTTATTTACCCTTAACTGGCTGCCTTTAGGTGGGTTTGTAAAGCTGCAAGGCGAACACGACGCGGCTGATAAAAAAGGTGATTATGGCGCCGCGACATTTTGGCAGAAAACAAAAATTTTGTTCGCTGGTGTGGTGGTAAACTGGTTGATTGCGGTTGTGCTACTCAGCATCTTGGCTGTAACGGGCTTACCGAAAATTATTGCTAATCAATTTACTATTCCATCTGATACGACGGTGATTTCTGCTCCGGTCCAAATTGGTGCCTTAACTGCTGGCTATCCAGCTGAAAAAGCTGGCATTAAAACTGGTGACAAAATTCTGAAATTTGACGGCGAAACCATTGATAGCACTGCAGAGCTGATTGAAGTCAGTAAAGCCCATAGGGGAGAGACTGTTCCGGTGGTGTATGAACGTAATAACAAGCAAACTACCGTTAACGTGGCCTTACGAGACTCTTCAGGGGGTGTATTTGGGGCAACCTTAGGCCAACGCGAAAGTATTAAAGCCACTTGGTCGGCACCAATTGTTGGGGTAGTAACCACCGCTCAATATACTTGGGTGACGGTTCAAGGCCTTGGCCAATTACTGGGTGATTTCTTTGGAGGTTTGCTTGGCCAGCTAAGTACTACCCAAACTGGCCGTGATGAAGCGACTGAAAAATTGGATAAAGCTGGCGCCAGTGTCGCCGGGCCAATTGGTATTTTGGGAGTCATTTTCCCAGCCGCCAGCGAAGCCGGTTTTTCACAAGTAGTTTTCTTGGCAGCGATTATCTCCTTAACCTTAGCGGTCATGAACACACTGCCGATTCCATCGTTAGACGGTGGTCGCTGGTTCGTTACGGCATTGTTTAGAGTTATGAAGAAACCACTTACCAAAGAACGCGAGGAAAGTATTCACGGTACGGGCTTTATGGTGTTGCTTTGTTTAATTGTATTAGTGACGGTAGCGGATGTCTTTAAGCTCTTCTAATCGAAAAATACTTTTATGTGTTGGCTTGCCAGTCTGGGTATTCTTAGGCTTTATGCTAGGGCAGGCGTTGGTATTAGTACTTATTGAGGTACTGCAAAACTTAGGCGTGCCGCTTAGCCAAATTAACCCCTCATTGTTCCAGCTAATCGCTGGTGGGGTTATTTACGCCTTGTCACTGCTTATTGTGATAGGGGTGCCATGTCTAGTGAAGAAGTCACGTACGACCAAGGCCGAACTAGGTATTCAACGTTCACCAAATTGGATGGATTTTTTATGGGTGCCGGCAGGGGCGATTGTATATCTTATTCTGACGGCGCTGGTAACGGCCCTGGCTATGAGTTTCTTGACATTTGTGAACTACGACCAAGCCCAAGATACCGGCTTTACTAACATCACCACGCAAAGTGAATACATTTTAGCCTTCATTATGTTGGTTGTTATTGCGCCAATTGCTGAAGAACTATTATTCCGAGGCTACCTACTTGGCAAGCTGCGTAAGCACGCACCGCTTTGGGTTGCCATCTTTATAACCAGCCTGTTATTTGCGATTGTACACTTTGCCTGGAACGTTGGCTTAGACGTGTTTGCGCTCAGTATTGTACTGTGTGTGCTAAGGGTGGTGTCTAAGAGTTTATGGCCATCTATAATGCTTCACATGCTAAAAAATGGCATTGCCTATTACTTCCTCTTTATCAATCCGTCAGTTCTTAGTACACTGGGAGGATAAATCATGCGAGTATCACACCTTTTTACCAAAACTTTAAAAAACGCCCCAACTGATGAGGTTGCTAAGAACGCCCAATTATTAATTCGGGCAGGCTTTGTTTATAAAGAAATGGCCGGTGTGTATGCATATTTACCACTCGGTATTCGTGTACTTGAAAACATCAAACAAATCGTTCGTGAAGAAATGGATGCCATCGATTCAAACGAACTTATTATGACCAGCTTGCAGCGCCGTGAAGTATGGGAAAAAACTGGTCGCTGGAGTGATGATGTAGTTGACGTTTGGTTCAAGACCCGCCTTAAAGACGATACTGAAGTTGGGTTAGGTTGGAGCCACGAAGAGCCAATTGTTGAAATGCTCAAACAGTACGTACGCAGCTACAAAGACCTGCCAATCAGTTTGTATCAATTCCAACCAAAAATGCGTAATGAATTACGAGCTAAAAGTGGCATTATGCGTGGCCGTGAATTCTTAATGAAAGATATGTACTCTTTTCACACTTCTGCTGAGGATCTAGAAGCGTATTACAACCGTACAATTGAAGCCTACAAGCGTGTATACGAACGGCTTGGTATCGGGGACGATACGTATGTGACCTTCGCTAGCGGGGGAGCATTTACGAAGTTTAGCCACGAATTCCAGACTATTTGTGATGCTGGTGAAGATATCATTTATTTGCACCGTGAAAAAAATATTGCCATTAACGAAGAAGTGATTGATGATGCTATCAAAGAACTTGGCATATCACGTGATGAACTCGAACAAGTAAAAACTGTCGAAGTGGGTAATATTTTCAATTTTGGTTCTCAAAAAGCTGAAGATATGGGACTGCAATTTACAAGTGACGATAATAATCAGAAGCCTGTATTTATGGGAAGCTACGGAATTGGCATTACTCGTGCCATGGGTATCATTGCTGAAAAGTTTAGTGATGACAAGGGTCTTGTTTGGCCGGTCAACATCGCACCGTACAAAGTATACCTGGTGAGTATTGGTGATATTGCCGACCAGGCAAATGAATTATATGAAGAATTGAAGGCTGCCGGCCTGACTGTCTTGTTTGATGATCGTAATGAACGACCAGGGGCGAAGTTCGCCGATGCCGAGTTAATCGGCCTGCCGTACCGGATAACTATTAGTGAACGGCTTATAGAACAGGGTAAGCTGGAATTGACGTACCGTAACACTAGTGACACGGAGTTATTGACACTAGATGAGCTGCTTGCTAAAATAAGCTGACTAGAGATGTGTGAGTCAGGGCACACGCTACATATAGCGTAGGCATCCAATTTAACTTAGAAGAAAGAACCAAAAAATAATGAAGAAGCAGTACCAAATTACCGCTGATGGTAAAAAAGAGCTTGAAACCGAATTACTCGGCCTGAAAGCACGTCGCGGCCAGGTAGCTGATAAAATTTCTGAAGCCCGTGACTTTGGCGACCTTAGTGAAAATGCTGAGTACGACGCCGCACGTGAAGAACAAGGCTTACTGGAAACACGAATTGCTGAAATTGAAGAAATCGTGAACAATGCTGAAATTATTAAAGCATCCAGCAAAAGCACTATTGGGCTTGGTAGCCGTGTTGAACTTAAAAACGGCACTAAAAAAGTCGAATACATAATTGTTGGTCCAGTTGAAGCTAACCCAATTGAGGGAAAAATCAGCAACGAATCACCAATTGGTATGGCGCTATACGGCAAAAAAGAGAGCGACAAGGTGACTATCACTACTCCTCGTGGCGATATTAGTTACACTATTGTTTCTGTTGGTTAGACTTTAACCTTTCGCTAGAATTCAAAAAGTACCCTCATTTTTAAGGCACCTCCGCACGAAATGTATGTTATACAAACATACATTGAGTCAGGACTGTGCCGTAAAATGTAGGGTACTTTTTGAATTCTCTACAGAGGTTATGGTTTGAGTGCAACAGATTAAATGGTATAACTGATAAATCCATATTCCACTGCGAAACGCCGTTTTGCGGTGTTGAGTTTTGGAGTTCTTTACAGAGGAGTTTGTTATGACTGATAGCGAATTGCAATCGGCAACGCAGCGTAAGCAACAGGCGTTCAAGCAGCGGTTGGACCGGATGTTCGTACAGCTGCAACGGCTGCACAAGCCTTTCATCGAAAGCCGGTTCCGGTACCTAGTGGAATATTTCGAGCAGACGACGGGCGAACCGTACACACCGGAAGGTTTGGCAGAAGTGCTGACTGGTTTCCGGTATGAAGCTCCCGGAAGCGAAGTCGACCCGTGGTCGGATTTCACCGACCGCGATGCTTCAATCACCGAAGAGGAATATCGAAGCGTGCTGTTTCACACGCACGTGGGCACGCCGATGGAGCTCTTCGTCGTCGAATTCAATGACTACCTTGGCTTCAGGCGCGTGCCGGCACAGCTGATCTACAATAGGTCGGCGCTGAGCTGGACGTTCGCATAGCGACACTTCGAAGGGGGTCGGGCGAAAGCCTGACCCCCGAATGTTACTCTCTCCTCTGTAATTTCTATGGTATACTTTATTTAATATGTCGACTTTAAAAGATTTTCGTGATGAGCGCCTGCGCAAGCTTGCGGCGCTAAAAGAGAAGGGGATTAACCCGTACCCTTCAGCTACCAACCGGACGCACTATACGGCCGATGTTAAGAATAATTTCGAAACGGTTGAAGGCAAAAATGTATTCGTAGCCGGCCGAATTACGGCGATTCGTAAATTTGGAAAAATTGCCTTTATTGTCATCAAAGATGTCTCGGGTGAGGTTCAGCTGTATTTAAATGCTGAAAATGTTACCAATGAACTATATATTGGCGATGAACCACCAACCGAGTCATCAAAAAGCTACAACCCAGGCCTACTTGGGCTTGAGGATTTGCCACTACTTGATATTGGTGACTTTATTGAAGCTGGCGGTATCGTTGGTAAAAGCCAAACCGGTGAAGTATCGGTGTTTGTACACGAAATGCGACTTTTAAGTAAGGCGCTTCGCCCAATGCCAAGCAAGCAAGAAGGCTTTACTAATAAAGAAGAGCGTATGCGCCGCCGTTACGTTGATATGAACGTTAACGATGATGTTCGTGAGCGTTTCGTCCGACGATCAAAGTTTTGGCAGGCGACTCGTGATTTCTTAAATAGTAATGATTTTATTGAAGTGAACGTACCGGTATTAGAGCACACCACCGGTGGTGCCGATGCTAACCCATTTGTTACCCATATGGATGCCTTAAACCAGGATTTTTACCTTCGTATTAGCCATGAATTACCACTCAAGCGCTTAATTGGGGCTGGCTTCGAAAAGGTCTACGACATTGGGCCCCGATTCCGCAACGAAAATTATTCCGACGAACACCTTCCGGAGCACATTGCTATGGAATGGTACTGGGCCTACGCCAACTGGCAAGATGGTATGAAGTTTATGGAAGAAATGTATAAAAATGTTCTTCAAGCAACTTTCGGTACTTTAGAATTTGACCTTAATGGCAAACATATCAACATGGCCGGTGAGTGGGAAATTTGGGATTATGCGACCGTTATTCGCGAACGTTATAACATTGACGTCTACGAAAGTTCACTAGAAGAGGTGAAAAAAGCCTTGGTTGAAAACAAATTAGAAGTTGAGCAAACCGAAAACCGGGCCCGTGGTATTGATAAGCTTTGGAAAAACATTCGTAAGGATGTTGCTGGCCCGGTTTGGCTGATTAACACGCCAGCCTTTATTTCGCCGCTATCTAAAGCCGACCCTAATGACCCCCGGGTTGTTGAACGCTTCCAACCGGTTATTGCTGGTTCCGAACTAGGTAACGGCTTCTCAGAGCTAAACGACCCAATCGACCAATTGAACCGCTTTGTTGAACAACAACAAATGCGCGACGATGGTGACGACGAAGCTATGATGCTGGACATTGATTACGTTGAAATGCTGGAATACGGCATGCCACCAGCCTGTGGTTGGGGCTTCAGCGAACGCGTATTCTGGATTTTTGAAGGCGTCACCGCTAGGGAAGGGGTACCATTCCCACAACTCCGCCAAGAATACGACGAAGTTACCAAAGCCCTCTACCCACAAGTAAAATTCGAAGAAGAACCGTCCGAACAAACCGAAGAGGAGTAGTGCTACTACGAGCTACGCTTAAACAATTACTCCGTAGAGAAACAGAAACCCACCCTCGTTTTTAAGGCACCTCCGCACGAAATGTATGTTATTCAAACATACATTGAGCTCAGGACAGTGCCGTAAAATGAAGGGTGGGTTCTTGTTTCGAACGAATTAACTGAATAAGTCGTTGACATTATATAGTACCTTGTATAACATAGAACTATGACACAACAAGATATGAACAGTGAACTATACGCCGAGCAATTGTCTACCCAACTACGCAAAGGCTTTCTGGCGTACTGTGTATTAAAAACTTGCTCGACGAAGCCAAAGTATACCAGCGATATTATTACCCAGTTACGCGACGCTGAACTGGTAGTAGTAGAGGGGACGATCTATCCACTTCTTAGCCGCCTGCAAAAAGATGGTTTACTGTCGCATGAATGGCAGGAAAGCGAGCAAGGCCCGCCCCGTAAGTACTACAAAACAACTGACTTTGGTGACGAGGTAGTAGTGCAAGTAGGGAAAAAGATTGCTGATTTAAACAACACACTAAAGAAATTATAAGGAGACGATATGAACGAAATTACCCGCATTCACATTGCAAAAGTCGCCTACGACATTGAAATAGGCGCCAAGAAACAACTCGAAACCTATATCCATAGCCTCGAGACCTACACTCAAGACAAAGAGGTACTAGCCGATATTGAAATCCGTATTACCGAACTTCTCGGCGAGCGAAACGTAGTAGCTGGTGGAGTCATTGGTACTGACGATGTTGCTGCTATTCGTAAGCAACTCGGCGAGCCGTATGAATTCGCTGATACTGACGGTGACATAGCTGTTGGTGCACTTGAAGAAACCGACGAAAACCACCGTCTGTATCGAAATATTGATACAGCGCTATTTGGTGGTGTACTGGGCGGTATGGCAACCTACTTCAAGGTAAATGCGCTATGGACACGCTTGGCATTTATTATATTAACCTTCATATCTTTTGGAACGGCTATTTTGTTATACGCAGTGCTTTGGATTATTATTCCACCGGCTCGAACGGCCGCTGAAAAGCTGAAACTTGCCGGAAAACCTGTCACGTTAGAATCGATTCGTGAACTCAACGTACAAGCCGAAACCGAACCAACTCGCTCAATTGCGCCAAAAGTGCAACGCGTCTTTATGGTTGGAATCGGAATTGCCAGTATCATCGCGGCGGCAACAATATTCATCATTACTATTGGTGGAGCCATATCGGTTTTGGGCCATAACGGTATCAGTACTGTCGTTGACCAATACTTAGGCGCTGGCTACGAAAATAGCTGGTTAGTATGGCTAGTGTTCTGGTTGGTAGTGGCTGGTGCCTTACTTCTGGCGGCTTTGTTCTTGATTATAGCTTATGCGTTTATCGCTAAAAAGGTAACGAAGCGAATGATTGTCAGTGGTATCGTTATCATTAGCCTCGGGCTACTGGCAGTTGCGGTATCTGGCGGCATTGCAGCCTCTCAATCATGGCGGGCATCAAGCGAGGCGCAAGCACTTGTTAAGACCACCAAAATGAACCTGCCAAAAGATATGCAAAATGTTCGTTCGGTTGTGTTCGCTGACCCGACAAAGGCCGAAGATACCGATGCCTTTACATCTATAACTTCTATTCAGTACATTGTTGATGAAGGCGCGCCACGCTACGAGCTGACGGCACTGCCCAAAGCTAAAGCTTCAATTGTGACTGAAGGCACAACTGCGCACGTTGACTTCGATATTCCGGAAGATTACCGTAATAGCTACGTGCAATCAAGTTTAATAATTTATGGCCCAGCGCTTGAATCAATTACCAGCAACGGCGTGCGACTTAATTACTCCAATACCGCAGCGCAAGATACGTTGAAGCTAACACTAGCTAAACAATACGGCGAAGTGAATGTCGACGGTAAGTACCAATCGGTAGTAATTGAAGGTAAAGGTAATGTTGATGTGAGCTCGAGTGCAATTCAATCACTTGATATTCGTTCCGACCAAGACCTTAGGGTAACTGCCGGAACGGTCCGAACGTTGATAGTTACTCAACCGGATGTATGTGCTAGTTCAAGTTATGGCGACTCTACAACCGTGACAGTATTCGGCGTGACCTCGGGAATGATGACTTACAATGGCGCCGAAAAAGAAGCTAAGACGTATAAATCGAATTGTGCTTCCGTCACTATTGGCGAAGAGGATATGATCCAAGACCAGTACAAGAGGTAGTACGCTGTTAGCATGCTACAATGAGAACAGTAAAAAAGGGGGAAATGGTGATTGAGGTTTCGAGTCTTACGAAGACCTATGGTAAAAAGAATAGTGCGTTTAAGGCGCTTGACGATGTGAGCTTTACGGTACCGGATGGTGCCAGTGTGGCAATTGTCGGGAAGTCGGGTAGCGGCAAGTCAACCTTAATGCATGCCATGAGTGGCCTTGATCGCCCGGAAGCCGGGCAGGTGATAATTGACGGAGTTGATATTTTGAAACTCAAAAATAAAGCCGTCGACCGTTTCCGCAGTGAAAAAATTGGTTTCATTTTCCAGGCTTTCTTCGTGCAAGCCAACGAAACCTCTTTTGATAACGTCGCCCTACCTTTAGAAATCTCCAATGTTAGTGCCAAAGAACGTAAGCAACGGGTTGATGAAGCCCTAAAGACGGTTGGTCTTGACGACAAGACCAAGCAAAAAGCCCGTAACCTTTCTGGTGGCCAAAAACAGCGTTTGGCGATTGCCCGTGCGATTGTAAATAAGCCAAGTATTATTTTTGCCGATGAGCCAACCGGAAACCTCGATTCAGCGACCGGTGAAATTATCGAAGACCTACTTTTCGGTTTAAATAAAACCGGCGGCAGTACCCTTATTATCGTTACTCACGATGCTGACCTAGCCAGTAAGTGCGATATCCAGGTTTATATCAAAGACGGAAAAATTGATCGGATTGATAACAACGTAACGACACAACCATTTGCGTCGCCGACCGAAGAGGGAGCTGAGCTATGAAAACCGTTGATATCGCCCGACGAGCCGTTCGTGGCCTGCGTAACGCTAAAGCCCGAACAATTCTTACAAGCCTGGCTATTGCTGTCGGTGCGTTTACAATTACCGTATCGTTGGCTGCAGGTGAAGGTGCTCGCCAATACGCAGATAAGTTAATTGGATCAAATGTGAACCCAAGTGCCTTATTTATTGTGAAAGATAAATCAATCTTTGAAGGTGGCGGTCGCCAGGCTGGTTTGCAAGTATACGATCAAAACATTGGCACGACTAGTACCGGCCTAACTTTGAAGCAAATGACACAAGCCGATGTCGATATATTGAAAGCACGTGATGATATTGAAAATGTCGTTCCAACCTACGCACCAACAGTTCGCTATATGCAATTTGGCGATAATGATAAAAAATTTACCGGCCAACTAGCTGCCTATGACCCAACTATTCTATCGGAAGCAGCTTTTGGTTCACTGCCAGTAATGGGGAAAGATATTGACGACACCCAGGCGGTTGTGCCGGAATCATTCGCAACTGTCTTAGTCGACCAAAAGGTCATTAAAAGCCCTCAAGAGCTAGTTGGTAAAACGATTACAATGACAGCCGTCAGTTCTAAATCGCTAGCTTCGGGCGAGCAGTTAGCTCAAGCCTATGCAACGGGCGGGCAAGCGGCTGTGGAAGCGTTGACAGTGCCGGAAACGAAAGAATTTACGTTTATGGTATCAGCGTTAACAAAAAAATCTGCAACAGCCTTAGCAAGTACCAGCGCAATTCAAATCCCAGCTTCGGAAGCTCGCGCCATTAGCGAATACACCACGCTTGGAACCGACGGATATCAAAAGTATGTTGGTGCGACTGCTCTTGTAAAAGATGGTAACGACCCAGCTGCCGTTAAAGATAAATTATTGCAAAAAGAATTCTACGCCCAAACTGCCGAAGACCTGCAAGGCGTGGTGTTCGCCGTGGTAAATACACTCCAAGGTATTGTGCTTGGTTTTGGTATAGTTGCCCTGATTGCCAGTGTGTTCGGAATTATTAACACACAGTATATTTCCGTTCTGGAACGCACCCGCGAGATTGGCTTAATGAAAGCCCTTGGTATGCGCGGTAAAAGCGTCAGCCGTTTGTTCCAGTTTGAAGCAGCTTGGATTGGTTTCCTTGGCGGTATCATCGGCACGATTATTGCGGTCGCCGCCGGCTTAGCTCTTAACCCATGGTTGACTGAAAAGCTTGGCATAGGTGAGGGGAATTATATTCTCATCTTCCAACCAATCCCAATTATTATAATGATTGTCGCATTGATGCTTATTGCGATGCTGGCCGGCTGGTTCCCAGCCCGTAAGGCGGCCAAGCTCGACCCAATTGAAGCGCTGCGTACAGAATAAACCCGATGATTATTGACCGTACTTTATTTGACATGCCTGTCGGTCGCCAAGAGCGCGCTGTCTTCAAGCAGCAGTTTTACCCAAAACATACACCGTTTGGATTAAATTATTTTTCATGGTTTATATTCCTAGGTGTGGCTCTACTACTTATTTTATGGGGTATTAGTACCTATAACTACGACTCGTCTGTCACGCAGCATAGGGCAGGGGTCACCATGATCGCCTTTGGTTTCGTGCCCTTGATTGCGCTTAGTTTTACTGTGCTCACTTTTCGTAAGAAAATTAATCGTTCGGTTAAAATTTATCGATTCGCTAAAGCCAATGGTTTGAATTATGATTTCAAAATTAAAAACCCTATTCGTAATGGTTTGATTTTCTCAAACCCGGGCACGAAGGAAAGTTTTATTTACGATGGAATTTCCCGCATGGGTGAACGTCCGTTTGAAATAGGTAATTACTATTTCGAAACCGGTTCATCGTACAGCCGGGCGTCTCGGTCGCACCTGTATGGGTTTATGCGTATCACCCTCGATAAGCAGTTGCCGCATATGGTATTAGATGCAACATCCGACGATATAAAATTTGCTGTTATTCGCATTTCACAACTCGGCGCCTCGTTCGCTAAAGACCAAGTGCTGAAGTTGGAAGGTGATTTTAACGACCATTTCACTTTGTACGCACCCAAAGAATACGAAACCGATGCCCTGTATGTTTTTACACCGGATTTAATGGCCCACTTTATTGATACAGCCAGTACCTACAACGCTGAAATTATTGATAATAATTTATATATTTATAGCCTCCGGCCGTTCTTTCTAGATAAGCCCGAAACCTACCAACGCCTGTTTGCAATTTTAGAAACGGTTGGTTTGAAAGCCTTGAAGCAAACCAGTAATTATCGCGACTCACGCAGCGACGTTGCGGGTACAGTTGCTAGCGGCCGCCGTTTGAAACGGGGAATATCGGCAACGGTCATTCTTACTGTCGTAATTATTATTGTCGCCAATGTTTTTGAGAACTTTGACGCTATCCAACTTTTATTCCGCTAAACAAATAGTATAGTAGGGGCAGTAATGATGGAGATGCACGATGAAGTCGTATGAAAAAATTGAAGCGGATGGCTTTGAATCGCAAACTAAACGCTATAAACGAATTGAAGAAAATAATCTAAAATCATTTTTTGTAATTGAGGGTAGTCCGCTTCATGTGCTGCAGTCAATTCATAGCCTTGGTGTACCTCGTGATATTCTATCGTCGGAATACGAAAAAACAGACGATCCAGAAGTGAAGAGAGAACTGAAAGATAAACGCAAAATTATTGATGGCAATATGAGCCCATTGAATGAATATGGTCCAAGTGAGCTGAGTGTGAAAAATCGCAAAAAAGACGCGAAGAAAAACGTTGAATCATTTTTATATATGAATGATATTAACCAGTCCGATGTGCGTTTATTATTACCCGAGCGAGATTACGAGACACCATTAACGGTTATCGATTTGGATACTGTCGCATTAACACCCGACGACACTGGGTTGCTGCGCCCTGACGTACGCGGCGATATGATGTATACCTATAATCCAAACATCGTCATGGCTGCTCGGCCTGCAGATTGCCCTGTCGCTTATATTACTGCTGAAACCCCAAAGGGAACTATATATATACTGCTGCACCTGGCAACGCTTGGGGTTGCCTCTGGATATATTAAAGATGCTAAGCAGACAATGGACAACTTACAAGTTGACTGGGAAAGTGTTCGAATTCAACTGACGGCGGGGGGCCATGCAGAGAACTATAATTATGTAGATTTTACTAAATTTGACCCGCGCGTTAAATACCCCGAATCACACAACCTGTTTGTAAATGTTGAGGAAACGGTTACCAAGAAAGGCCAGCCAGCCTGGAATTTCGATGTCGATGTCGCCGCCGAGGCGTATGAAGGAATATGCAATGAGATGCCTATAGAACCGTATCAAGTGTATTTAGATACAACAGACACCACTTCACCAACCGCTGGGTATTCATCGAATACTCGAGCTTTTAAAGGTTTCGAGGTTGATGGCGATAACACTCGTGACATTGTTATGGCTCGGTTGGTTCGCTAAGCACTTTTAATCGCCTAATCTGTAAAAACTTGGTACAATAACTGTAATTATGTTAGATATTCGTTTTATTCGTGACAATGCCGATTTGGTGCAAGAAAATGCTCGTCGTAAAAACTATGAGGTTAATATTGCTCAGCTTTTAGAGCTTGATAGCCAGCGCCGCGAACTAAGCCAAAAAGTCGATGAAATGCGCGAACGTCGCAATGCTAACGCCGCTTCGATGAAAGGCGGCCGGCCTGAACAATCAGCGATTGATGAAGGTAAGCAAATTAAAGTAGAGCTTTCTGAACAAGAAGGCTACTTAACCAGCCTTGAAGCTGAAATTTTAAGCCTTCAGAAAAAAGTTCCCAACATGGCTGCCGCTGATGTTCCGGTTGGTGCCAGTGAAGATGAAAACATCGTTTCAAAAGTAGTCGGTGAGCCAACGACATTTAGCTTCGAGCCACGCAACCATAACGACATCTCCTTGCAACGACAATGGCTTGATAAGGAACGGGCAGCAAAAGTTGCCGGCAGCCGTTTCGCTTACTTAAAAGGTGACTTAGTTAAATTACAATTTGCCATTATTCAATTTGTGATTGATTCACTCAGCGATGAAACGGTGCTTGCGAACATCGCCGCCGATGCTGGGCTCGACGTCTCGTTGAAGCCGTTCACACCCGTGCTTCCACCACTTATGATTCGCACCGAACTATACGACGCCATGGATCGCCTTGAGCCCCGTGACGACCGTTACAAGCTGGAAGATGACGACCTATGGTTGCAGGGGAGTGCGGAGCACGTTATGGGCAGTATGCACGCCAACGAAATACTCAGCGAAGCGGATTTGCCGATTCGTTACCTTGGCTACGCCACTAGTTTCCGCCGTGAAGCTGGGACCTACGGCAAGGACATGGAAGGTATTCTTCGCATGCACCAATTCGATAAGCTTGAAATGGAGAGCTTTACCGTTGCCGAAAATGGCCTTAATGAGCACCTGCTATTTGTAGCTATCCAAGAATACTTATTAGCTTCTTTAGGCGTGCCATACCGTGTGATCCAAAAGTGTACGGCTGATATCGGCAAGCCAAATGCACGGGGTATTGATATGGAAGCCTGGCTGCCTGGCCAAAACCAGTATCGTGAAACCCACACTGCTGATTACATGACTGATTACCAAGCTCGTCGCTTGCAAACCCGTGTTCGTCGTGAAGACGGCAACGTGGAACTTATTCACACCAACGACGCTACCGCCTTTGCCCTCGGACGGGCTATGATTGCGATTATTGAAAACAATCAAAATGAAGATGGTACCGTTCGCGTACCAGAAGTGCTGCGCGGCTACATCGGTAATAAAGAAGTTTTATAGTTCAGTTCAGCCTCAGTTCTAAATGGTATAATAGATAGTATCAACCAACCACAAGGGGGAAGATATGATAGCATCAATTGACGTAACTGGAATCAAATATGAGGTCGACGCAAAGACTCTCAAATATGTAACCGAAAAAGTTGGCAAACTGGATCGTTATTTACCCTCACACGCTCGGCGCTCAATGACAGCCGACGTGAAACTTAAACAAGTAAACCGTGACCATGGCAATAAATATGAAGCCGAGGTTATTGTTCACGTACCTGACCGAATCTTAACGGCGAGTGACTCAACTTTTAATATGATGGCTGCTGTCGATATTGTCGAAGCCAAACTTATTGCTCAACTTCGTAAGTACAAAGAATCAGTTGTTGAACGCAAAATTGCTACTGTGTAGCTAAGAGCGAACAGCGTACACAATAAAACGTTGGTCAGTTGTACCGGTTTTCGGGTTGTAAGCTCCAACACAGGTCATAAGGTTAAGCCCTTCGGCTGCTCCTCCGTAAGTGGATAGAGCCTGGCGCATATTAATACCTAACAGCTGAACCGTTTCGGTATGAACTACGGTGTAAGTGAATGTCTCTCCACTGGCTTTCGTGATGCTTATTTGCGCGCCGGCTTGAATGTTCGGTAGTTTACTAAATACCCCGGGGTTATGGCCATCTAAAAATACCGCCCCTGGGTTACCAGGCTGAGCGCTGCCGTTCCACCATCCCGCAAGGGAAGCATGGACATCGATGGCGTTAGTGGCGGTGAGTCCCACGGTGACATACCGCGAAGACATACCTAAGCTTGGGATAGAGACCCTATCGTAGGCTGGGGCAGGTTTTGGCGCAGGTGGGGGAGTTGGCGCTGGCGCGGGTTGGGTTGCGGCTGGTTGCGGGGTAGCGGCTGCTGTTGATGCTTCAGTCGCCGTTGTTACCTGAGCTTCCGTCGTTTCCGCTTTAACCGTTTGAGAAGTAGCCGGAGTATTTTGGGCTTGGGCGGTTTCTGGGGTTTTAGCTAATAAGTATATCGAGGCGTTTATGACGACGAATACGAATAATAGCAACGCTAACAAAGCGCTGATTTTTACATCGCGTAAAGAGCTGATCCACCGAGAGTGGCTAATTAATTCTCGCATAATAAAACTCCAAACAAAAAAGCTCCGGATCCCTCCAGAGCTTTCAAACACGCTTTGTTGCGTTTTCATGCATTATATCATTTTTAGGTTATAAAGTCAATATGTGAGCCGCCGTTATGGCAAAATACACCCGGCTGGAAGCTTGTGAATCACCCCCGATAATCGTATAATAGGTCTTAAAGAAATTTACCGAACTATTTCCGAAAGGCGAGGGGTTATATGATTACCAGGCAAGGTGCGCTCACTAAAGTATTTGGTGATCCGCAAAAAAAGACGTTGAAACGCCTAGAAAAGCGCGTTACCGCTGTTAATGCGCTAGCAGATAAGTATAAGAAATTATCAAAAGTTGACCTTAAAAAGCAAACCGAGGTACTAAAAAAGCGCCTCACCAAGAAGGACACCGACCTTAACGACTTGTTGCCAGATGCGTTTGCATTAGTGCGTGAAGCCAGTGACCGCGTGCTTGGTATGCGACACTTTGACGTGCAGCTGATTGGTGGAATGGTACTGCACGAAGGTGACGTCGCCGAAATGAAAACTGGTGAAGGTAAAACACTAGTGGCGACATTGGCTGTCTTCCTCAACGCGCTTGAAGAAAAAGGCGTTCACTTGGTAACCGTGAACGACTACTTAGCCCAACGTGACGCTGGCTGGATGGGTGAGCTGTATCACTTCTTAGGTATGAGTACCGGTGTTATTATTAACGACGCTTCGTTTATTTTTGACCCAACCTTTGATAACCCTGACCACACTGACCCACGTATGAAGAAGCTGCGACCAGCTACTCGTAAAGAAGCCTACGCAGCTGATATTACCTACGGTACCAACAACGAATTCGGTTTCGATTACCTTCGCGACAACATGGTGAACGAAGTAGAATTGCTTCGCCAACGTGATTTGCACTTTGCGATTGTGGACGAGGTTGACTCGATTCTTATCGACGAAGCTCGTACTCCGCTTATTATTAGCGCCCCTGCGGCTGAAAACCCTGAAAGCTACCTACAATTTGCCAAGGTAACAGCCAAACTAAAAGCTGATGATTTCGTTTTAGATGAAAAGCGCAAGATGGTTTCACTGACTGACGAAGGTGTTGAAAAGGTTCAACGTTTGTTAGGTGTAAAAAACTTATACAGCCCGGAATACGTCCGTTCGGTCTACCACCTTGACCAAGCTTTGCGTGCTCAAACTTTGTTCAAACGTGACAAGGACTACGTGGTAACTAAGGACGGCGAAGTTATCATTGTTGATGAATTTACCGGCCGTTTGATGCAAGGTCGCCGTTATAACGAAGGCTTGCACCAAGCAATTGAAGCTAAAGAAAATGTGGCCGTGCAACAAGAAAGCATGACACTAGCAACGGTATCATTCCAAAACTACTTCCGTTTGTACAAAAAACTTTCTGGTATGACCGGTACAGCCTTTACGGAAGCTGAAGAATTGCAACAAATTTACAAACTTGATGTTGTGCAAATCCCATCAAACCGCCCAGTTCAACGTGAAGACCGTGAAGATTTAATTTTCCGTTCTGAAAAGGCCAAAATTAAAGCTATTGCTGAGGCAATTAAAGAGCACCACGAAGCTGGCCGCCCAGTGCTAATTGGTTCTGCATCGATTGCTAAGAACGAATTAATTGCCGCTCACTTGGATAAAGAAAAAATCCCTTACGAAATTTTGAACGCCAAAAATAACGAACGCGAAGCTGCTATTGTTGAGCTGGCTGGCCAAAAGGGTGCTATTACACTCGCGACCAACATTGCCGGTCGTGGTACTGACATTAAGCTTGGTGAAGGCGTCGTCGACCTTGGTGGTTTAGTGGTGATTGGTTCTGAGCGCCACGAATCACGCCGTATCGATAACCAGCTGCGTGGACGTGGTGGACGCCAAGGTGATCCTGGTGTTACCCAATTCTACGTATCTACCGAAGATGACCTGATGCGAATTTTCCAAGGTGACCGTATTTCAGCGCTGATGAACCGCATTGGTATTGAAGATGATATGCCGATTCAACACAAGATGGTCAGTAAAACCCTCGAAGCCGCTCAAAAGCGGGTTGAAGGCTACAACTTCGATAACCGTAAAAACGTCGTCCAATACGACAACGTTATTAACCGTCACCGCCGGGTTGTGTATACTATTCGCCGTAAAATTCTTGAAGGCGAAGACATTAAAGCTGAAATTGACCGTTTGGTCCAAGCTAAAGTACGTGAACTAACTCAAGTACCAGCTAAGAATAATAAGAACTTCAATACACAATTTGAAACCATCTTCCCAATTAACGAAAAACGCCTTAAAGCCATTGGTGCTGAAAAGCGTGACAAAGTCCGTTTTGACCTGGCATTGAAAGAAGTTGGCAAGCTATATAAAGCAAAAGAAGAAGAATTAGAAGTTGATGTGCTTCGCAAAGTTGAACGTGAAGTCTACCTACAGGTACTTGATACTTTGTGGATGCAACACCTTGAAAACATGCAGCACCTACGTGAAGGAATTCACTGGCGCAGCGTTGGTCAACGCGACCCATTGGTGGAATACCGTTCTGAATCACAAAAACTCTTCGATAGTTTGCAAGAAACCCTCCGCGACGAAGTACTTCGTGCCGTTATGCATGTTACCGTCCGCGATACTTTGGCACGGGCCGAAGAAGACCATGATACTGAATTGACTCGCTTAGCTGAATCAGCTGTCCACAAGGGTGTAAATGAAGTGACCAAGGGAGAAAACAACCGTGACGGTGACTTCAAGGTTCAAAAAGCCGAAACCGTCAATGAAGCTCAACGAAAGAAGAACGTTGCCATCAAGAAAAAGAAGAGCCAACGCCAAAACCGAAAAACTGGCCGAAAAACTAGCCGTAAATAGACCCTCGTCTGAAAGAATCCCGTCATGAACCATACCGTTGAAGAAGTGAAGCTTAAAAATGGCGCTAAAGGCCTATTAATTAACGTACCGGGCGCAACGGTGATGAGTATGCAGTTTCATTTTCGGGCCGGTAGTCGTTATGCCAAGAATAAAGACATCGAACAGGTAGCTCACATTATGGAACACATGGCTTTTGGGGCTAACGCTCGTTTCAAATCAGAACATGCGTTTGAAGATGAGTTTACCAAAAACGGCGCCTACCATAACGCCTACACCTCTGACTTAGCGATGGTCTATGAAGCCGACTGTGCTGACTTTGAATGGGATCGTATTCTTGATTTACAGCGCCTTAGTATTTGCCAGCCTAAGTTCAACGAAAAAGAACTTGATGCCGAGAAGGGGAACGTTCGTAGCGAAATTACCAACTACTTAAACGATCACCACCGTATTTTGTGGCCACGTATTCAGCAATTACTTGGTGAGGATGTTTTAACACCGCGCCAAAGCTTAGGAACTATTAACACTGTGGCTTTAGCGGATATTCGTGAGCACCACCGTCGGACGCACACCACTTCTAATATGCGCTTTGTGATTGCCGGCAAACTTCGTGGTCGAAAATCTGACATCATTCGCCAATTGGAAGGCTTTGACTTACCGGAAGGCGAGCGCTTTGAAGTGCCACGTGACGAACTGCATAGTGCTAACCCGACTATTATTCGCCGTAAAGATGCCTCAAACTTAACCTTTGGTTGGACGCTCAGTGTGCCTCGAGTGTTGTCTGATGAAGAACTTGATGCTCTTGATACTCTGAATCACATCCTTACCGGAACAGCCTCGTCTCGTATTTACGGTAAAGCCCGCGCCAAAGGCTTGGCGTACCATGTAGGTGCCTATGCCGGTGCTGGCTTCTACGAAAGTTCATGGGATATTTTAGCCCAAGTGAACCACGACACTGCTAGCCAGCTATTTGATATTATGGTTCGTGAAATTAAAGCCGTACTTGACGGTAAACTGACGGATGCGGAAATTGAAGCCGCCAAATCATTCGGCTTAGGCCGCCACCAAATGGGTGCTCAAACTGTATCGCAAATTAGTGGTTTCTATACAAACCGTTATTTTGCCGATGATTTCATTAAAGATTACGACAAAGTACCAGATTACATGCGTCGGGTGACTCGTGAAAAAATCGTGGCCGTTGCCAAAGAATTTATTAGTGCTAACACCTGGGTGCTAGCCGCTGTCAGTAGTGGTGATCGCGATGAGCTGGTAGAGCTAAACGAAAAAGTAGCCGGACTCTTCCCATCCGAGATACAATAAGGGTATGAAGATTGCCATTGCCGGTTACGGAATTGAAGGCCAAGAA
>JAQGHA010000013.1 GCA_028289065.1 Candidatus Saccharimonadota bacterium | reverse complement strand
AAGTAATTGATATCTTTTGAACGACAGGGGAGTTGTAAAGTAATGGCCGAACATGTACCATCCAGGCGCGAAACGCTCAAACAAAGCCGCGTCCCAACACCAATTTTAATTTTAGGTTTTATTTTTGTAGCTGGTATCGGCTATGTCGCCGGTGCCTTGAGCGGGCAATTGCCAAATGGCTTCAATAGTCTGATTGGCAAAGACCAGTTGGACCTGTCGTCGGTACAAGCTACCTACCAAGCGGTGGCTGACAACTTCGATGGTGATGTTGATGAAGCGAAGCTAGTTGAAGGCGCTAACCGGGGCTTAGTAGATGCCTTAGGCGACCAATATACGGTATATATGAATAAAAAAGAGTCGACCGACTTTGACGATAGCTTAAGTGGCAACATCGGTGGTGGTATTGGCGTTGAATTAAGTCTTCGTAACGGCCTACCAACGGTTGTACGGGTGCTTCGTGATAACCCAGCGGAAAAGGCTGGTGTGGCGGTTAACGATATCGTGACAGCCGTGAACGGCGAATCTGTGAAAGATAAATCAACCACTGAAATTGTCACAAAAATTCGTGGTGATGCCGGTACGACTGTAAAGCTAAGTGTTTTGCGTGAAGTTGAAACCAAAGATTTCACAATCACTCGCGAAGAAGTGAATAACCCAAGCGTGTACGGCTCGGTGGTAAATGGCGTAGGCGTCATGACGATTTCGCGCTTCGACGGCGAGACGGGTGGCTTGGCTCGTAAACTAGCAACCGAGTTTAAGGCTGCTGGTGTAAAGGGTGTTGTACTCGACCTACGGGGCAATGGTGGCGGCTATGTAACGGCGGCGCAAGAGGTTGGCGGTATTTGGCTGGATAAGCAAGTAGTAGTCACTGAAAAGCGTAGTGGCAAGGTAACCGATGAATTGAAATCAGGCGGTAGCCCAATCCTTAACGGTGTGCCGACGGTTGTTTTAATTAATTCTAGTAGTGCCAGCGCCAGTGAAATTGTGGCCGGAGCTTTGCACGACCATAAAGCCGCTACGTTGATGGGTGAAAAATCATTCGGCAAGGGAAGCGTGCAAAAATTAGTTGGCCTGAGCGAAGGTACGATGCTAAAGGTGACTGTGGCCAGGTGGTATACTCCAAGCGGTTTGAATATTTCTGAAAAGGGAATTACCCCTGATACAATCGTGGTTCGTACGATTGATGATATCAATGCCAGCCGCGACCCGCAGCTTGATGCTGCCAAAGCCAGCTTCTAACGAACCCAAGGGGTCGCGATGCTTGTGCTTAACTTATGGGCGTAGTACAATACAGCGTATATGGATACCAAAAAGAAAATCCTTCTTGTAGAAGACGACGTAGCACTGGCGAATGTGTATACCGCCCGGCTTGATATTGAAAATTTTGAAACTAAATGGGTAGGTAACGGTGAAGAAGCCTTATCGGCTGCTATTAGCTTTAAGCCTGACCTAATTTTGCTTGATGCAATGATGCCGAAAATTAGCGGTTTTGATGTGCTCGATATTTTACGTAACACCCCTGAAACCAATAATATTCACGTGGTTATGTTAACTGCTCTCAGCCAACCTAAGGACAAAGAACGGGCTGAATCACTTGGTGTTGATGATTACTTAGTCAAATCGCAGGTAGTAATTGGCGACGTTATCGAACGAGTCCGGTTCCACTTAGGAATCACTGAACAACCATCCGCCTAATTAGGTACCACAAAATACAAATACGACCGAACAGTTTCCGGAAGAAAATGAAGACATTAAAAAACCACCAGTTGAAGTGACTTTAACTGATTCTGAGCTGCAATATCTTAGAACTGCGCAACCGGACGATAGTACTGTGGTGGAGTGGATGACGGCGCACAACGTTGAATATGGGGATGATATTATTGTTCACTTTGATGGAGAGCCTAACGCTGCTGTTTATACTACCGATAAGGCCGATTTTATGACTCGTGATGCCGTTGCCTCGAGATTACTAAGGAATCCAAGCGATGTTGCCCGTGAGATTCTTGGACTTGAAAACGAGATAGATGAGCGCTCGTTAAGTATTGAATCTGAAGCTGTAGAAACTGGCGCGGAACAGCTTTCTGTAGAGGAAGCCCAGAAAATTGGTGAACCGCCGGTAGAAAATTTCGGTATTGAAGACCCGTCAATAACGAGTGCTAAAAATGTATTTGAAAACGTATCACTGAACGTTCGAATGGACGTAGCCGAGGACTTACGCGTTACAGCCAATGGCTTAAGTGAGCACGCTGATGATTTCAGCTCAGCTGAAAGTACTTTTTTGGATGGTATCGCAAACTGTACATCGCGCCTAGAAACAGTTATTAATAAATTTGATGATTTTTCAGAAGAATCGATCCGTACCGAAATTAGTCAGACCTTTGATGAGCTTTACACACCGATGCAGGCTGGTATGAGAATTGGCGAGCAAACCATAAGCGAAATTAGAAATTATACCCGTATACTTGAAACAAAATTAGCCGAACATACACAGTTCGCAGTCGACGCAGATGAAAACTTTAAATCTGTTGTGGGTGAAGAAGCTGCTGTAGATGTCACTCCTGTCACGACTACTATTGAAACAGCAAAAACAACAATCGATGAAACGGAAAAATTAAACAAAGCACTTTTGAACGTTGATGCGGTCAATCAAATGGTAATCAACCCGCCAAACTTGCGCGATCATATGGATCATCTTCAAAATATCCTGAAAGAGTCATATAGCCGACCAATTGATCGAAATGAGCTCGCAGAGGTTGTGCAGCAACTGAAAGAACTTTCTGCCAACGAAGAGGCGAGAATCGCCTATAAGGCAGCCCAATCAAGCGTAAATACGCTTATTCAGCAATTAACGAATGCTACCCGCGAACTAGACCCTGCCTCTTCTTGAATGAATTTATTGTATATATAAAAATAACTCCCGTAGTAACTAGGGGAGTTATTTTTTAAGTGTGGCTTACTAAGCTGCGGTTGTGACGCTTACTTGAGTACGAGTAACTGTCTTACCAGTAAATTTACCCTTTTTCACTTTTTGGAAACTCACAACACCTGCTTGTGCGGCGTGAATAGTGAAGTTCTTGCTAAGGAAAGTACCTGGGCCGGCAACTTTTGTGCTACCGGTTTGGCGTACTAATACTTCGCCAGTGTTCACTGTTTGGCCACCAAAGCGTTTAACGCCTAGGCGAGGGCCGGCGTTGTTGCGGTTATTTTTACTTGAACCACCTGCTTTTACGTGTGACATATAATTTATTCTCCTTAGAGCACTGACGCTCGTTCAATCTGTTCAATTGTACATAATTTAGGGTCAATAGTCAAGGGGTTTCCTGTCTGAAGAGCTACGATTTCTAGACGGCTTCGCGCCGGGTTCGATAAGGGCCTCGGCGCCTTTCTCGCTCGGGCTGCAGAGGTCGTAGAAATAGTAGCTCTTCAGACAGGAAACGCCCCGACAAAGCCCTTTATTCATGCGGAAAGTTAATGATTATTTATTGAGCGGTATGGTAGAATCAGTGGTGGATGGCTCTTAGGGGTCGCATACAATTTAGTTGCAGCCTAACCCTCGTGTGTTTGCAGGAGGTATGGTTGAAAATCGCGTTAACAGTACTGATCCCGTCGTCAGGTATGTTAACGCGTCATGTAGGGAAACTTGCATGGGGCCTTAGGGTCCGCCTAGCGGCGGGTTCTGTGTGTCCGGAGGAATAACTTATTCGACGGATGGAGGTGGTGATGTTTGATCAGTACACAAAGAACGAACGAAGGGTTATCTCAATAATAAGTAGCATTCTACTCGCACTTATTACGACTCAACTTTATTTAATAATACTTTCACTTTAATTGTATGACCAGCTTTTTGGGCTGTTTGATTCGCCGTTAAGGTACTGCAGCGTCATAAAAGCCCGGCGGGCCAGTTGCTTTTCGCATGGTGTGCAGAAGCTTTGGGCTAAATTTCTCTCGCTATATAAGTATTCAGGGTTGATGAAACCAGCCCTTTCAAGCATTCCTTCGATACCTTTTTTAGGTACGTGCTGCCTGATTTCTTCGGAGATTGGATGTGCATACATTAGACAATCAGGAGAGCTGCAGTGATGCTCGGTTTTGTTACCAATTGAATAAACCATTCCCATTAAATGCCCAAGTTCGTGGGCGGCAGTTAGCTCCGGCTCGACACTCCTGACATCAATGACAGCAACGCCGTTTATACGATTGCGAGTAGCTTGTTGCAGGGTCGCGCCATGTGTTCGCACAAATGGGTTGTCGCTGTAAATATCTTTATCGGTCAGAATAATCGAATAGTCGGCAGTGAGTTGGCTTGGCCAATTGATTTTTTCAAGTCGCAAAGGTAATCGTTCGACATTCTTAATAAGAATTTCGCGAGTATCGCGCGTCACTTCAAAAGGATTTTCTGGTAGTTGATCGTTGATTTTAGCGATGCCAGCGTAAGCGACGTCTGTATCGAGAGGTGATACAGCCGTAAGATCTCGCAATATTTCAACCTTTATTTTCTCTGGCATGAGTAAAGCAGATTATACCACAATAATGCTTAAAAATCAATTAACGATTGTATTTGCAACTATATTGTTGTAAGAACAAGCAATTCGCGAGCGACTACTTGGTCGGGGCGATGGTATAACAGCTGTTCGGTGGGTACTGATTCAAACTTCACTTGTTCGAAGCCAAGCTCGCTAATAGTGTCGATCAGGGGCAGGTGAGTAAAGCGGCCTTCAGTGTCTTTCCAGGCAGGTACAGCAATAACAACCGGAGTGCCTGGTTTAAGTTGAGGGTGAAGGTTTCGTAAGAAGCCGGTAATAATGTGGTTACAGTTACCGCGAACTTCGGTAAGCTTGGCTAATGAGGGCGGAGCGCTGAATGGTTGGCCAAGGTAAGTTTCGCTGACGACAGCATCGACTGGTTGTTGCCATTTTGTATCAACAGCGTCACCTTCGTGAAGGTACCATTGGGTAGTGAAGCGGTAGGTGCTTTCTAGCCAGTTGAGGTTATCACGGCTATAACGAATCATCTTTTCGGCAATATCGGTGCCATAGACGGCGTAGCCCATAAGCGAAGCTTCTTGCAACAACACGCCGGTGCCACAAAAAGGGTCGAGAATGCGCGGAGATGTTAAATCAGATTCTGGGTCTTTGGTAATTTCACCAGCTAAATTGATCATAATTTGGGCTAACTTGGGCGGCAGCATACCTACAAAGGCGTCACGACGCGGACGGCCTTGGTCGCGGGCCGCCAGGGCGGTAATATTTTGCGCACCGGTGCTTTCGGCGACAATAATTGATTTTCCACCTTTAATAATTAACAATTCTACCTTGTTGTCTGCCAGGCCAAGTTTATTGTGGTGTGAGGTAGCTGAGCTTAAGGCGACTTCTTGGTTTGGAATCAGTCGGATGCTGGCACCTTTTCCCTTCAGTTTCCCTTTCAGAATTAAGCCGACCTTTTGGAGGTCTCGAACATTAACGTCGACGCCGTAGGCACTGAGGCCAAGAGTGATTTTGCCGTCATAAGTACCCCATTTTTTAGAGTAGTGGGCGACTATCGCATCGCTGACGCGGCGCCAATCATTTGTTGATTGGACTTCAAAGGCTACTTTGCCGGCTTTTTGGGTGCCACCAAGCTTTTGAATGTCGATTGAGTCGGTATCAACCAGGGCTGTGTCGGCCGAAAACCAACTAACGCGTTTGTAGGTGCGTTCCAATTCGGCAATAGATAAGGCCGGTTGACGGCCAAGAAGAGCGATATGCATAGCTTTAGTATACCATTGACCCCGAGTGAAGTATAATGATGAATATGAAACTTTCATTTCGGGGATGGTTAACAATTGTCACGTTGGTGCTACTAACGATTGTTGTGATTGTTGCGTGGCCACAAATTGTCAAAGCGGGCGGGTTATTGGCCCAAGTAAACATTTTAATATTGCTTCTGTTGATCCCAGTTCAATTCGCCAGTTACTACGCTACCGGTGGTATGATTTTCTCTTACTTGCGAGCTAAGGGTGAGCTGAAGCAAATGAGCCACTGGTCAATGACGCGTTTGGCGCTTGAACTCAATTTCGTAAACCACATTTTGCCAAGTGGGGGAGCGGCTGGTTTCTCATATTTAGCCTGGGTCTTGAGCCGTCATAAGGTCCCGGTATCACGTTCAACTATGGCTCAAATTGTGCGCTTTGCCTTAACTTTCTTAAGCTTCGTATTGCTGCTTGCAATTGCCATGATTATTTTAGCCTTCAACCATCAAATTGACCGCACGATTGTAGTTGTGGGTAGTGGCTTGATGGTAGTGGCAGTCGGAGGAACGCTGCTAGGAATCTGGCTTATCAAAAGCCTTGACCGCTTGCGAAAATTCTCAGCCTTCCTGACTAAAACTATTAACCGATTCATTAATTGGGTTACTCGAGGCAAAAAGCTGGTCATTGTAAAAGCTGAAGTATTCTTAGAGTTCTTTGACGGTTTGCACGGTGACTACATGGCCATTCGCCGTGACCGTAAAATTTTATTCGTACCATTTATTTGGGCGATTATTGCTAATATTTTGGACGTCGCCTTAATATGGATTTCATTCTGGTCATTAGGTTACCCGGTTGATGCCGCGCTATTATTCGTCGCCTTCGGTATTGCTTCAATTGCTGGGGCAGTATCGGTGACACCTGGTGGTGCCGGGGTGTACGAAGCTGTCATGGTAACATTCCTAGCGGCCAGTAATGTGCCCGCGGAAATTGCCATTGCCGGAACGCTGCTTGCCCGGGTTACTTTGTTATCAGGTACCATTTTATTCGGTTACATTTTCTACCAACTAACGATTTTGAAATATGGAAAACAACCCACTCCAATTGAGCGTTAGTGAGTTCGTTGCACTCACTAACCAAACCCTGGATTACGCTTACCCAACCGTCAGCGTAATTGGTGAGGTAACGGAATTTAGAATTTCACAGGGTAAATGGGTGAGCTTTAAATTGAAAGATGCTGGCGCAGTAGTTGGCTGTTTTTTGGTCGTTAACCAGCTGCGAATGCCCGTGGAAGACGGCATGAAGTTATTAGTCGTCGCTAACCCTCGTTTAAATAACAAAGGTTTCTTCAGCTTGAATGTTCGGGCTATGAAACCGGTGGGTGAGGGTTCTATTAAGAAAGGCTTTGAGCTATTAAAAGCCAAGCTTGAGGCCGAAGGTTTATTCGCTCCAGAACGTAAGCGTCGCTTACCAAGGGTGCCGCAGCGGGTGGCGGTAATTGCCAGTACTGAATCGGCCGGCTATATTGATTTTTGCAAAATTATCAATGAACGCTGGGGTGGCTTATCGGTTGAAGTGGCGCATACCCAAGTACAGGGCGTGCCCGCACCTGACCAAATGATTCGTGCCATCCATTACTTCAATAGCCTAGAAGTATTGCCAGAAGTGCTGGTGATTGTACGTGGTGGCGGTAGCGCTGAAGACTTAATGGCCTTTAACGACGAGCCGTTGGCGCGGGCGATTGCTGAAAGCCGTATTCCAACCCTGGTTGGGGTGGGGCATGAGGTGGATAATTCGCTGGCCGACATGGTGGCTGACGTTCGCGCCGCCACACCTACAAATGCCGCCGAAATTCTGGTTCCGGACCGTAACGAAATTATTCGCGCTGCCCATCAACGGTCGGCATCGTTAGGCCACCAGTTAGTGCAGGCTATAGATGAATACTCAGCGCGAACCCGCGAGCAACTGAATGCCGCTTTTCGGCGTATCCAGGAAAAGCTGGATGAGCATTTCGAACGCCTGGCTACCTTGCGCTTGGCAACGGCACAGCTCAACCCAGAAAATGTGCTACGGCGTGGCTACGCCTTTTTACGAGGCGAAGTGACACTAGGAGCAACGGTAGAAATTGAAACAGAACATACAATAGCGCAAGCGGAGGTAAAACATGTCAGAACAAAATAAATCAGTCCAAGAAAAATTAACCGAACTATCTGAATTGGTGGCTTGGTTTCAAAGCCCAGCCTTTAAGCTGGAAGATGCCTTTGATAAGTTCAAACAATCAGAAGTTTTAGCGGAAGAAATTGAAAAAGACCTTACGAAGTTAAAAAATGATATTAAAGTTGTTAAAAAGAAGTTTGATAGCGAAGAATAATGACGTGGGTCTATATTGTTGGCGGAATAGTTGCCCTGCTCGGGTTTAGCGTCTTTTTTGGCGCCCCGTATGTCCCTAGCCGACGACGTGATTTGGTGCGGATGTTTGATGAATTGTACCCATTAAAATCGTCGGATGTTTTGATTGATGTTGGCAGTGGTGACGGTATTATTTTACGTGAAGCCAGCCGTCGCGGCGCAACCGCAATTGGTTACGAAATTAACCCGGTATTAGTAGCACTATCAAATTGGTTGTCACGACGCGATGAAAAGGTAAGTGTGGCAATTGCTAATTTTTGGCTAGCAAAATTTCCGCAAGCTACTACGGTAGTGTATGCTTTTTCAGTTGAACGGGATGCGGTGAAGCTTCGGAATAAACTCCAAACCGAGGCAAACCGATTGAATAAGCCACTCAACCTCATTTGTTATGGCAGCCCATTACCCGATATTATTCCTGAACGAGACTTTGAAGCCTATCATTTGTATCAGTTCTATCCTTTACAGGTGAGGGAAGCATAAGTATAATGACAGATATGAACCCTGACTTTCAGTACGGCCAACAACCGCCCCAAATGCCTCAACCCAACGTACCACCGGTTGCACCCGTCTCGCCACAACCTAGCTACACCCCGCAACCACCGGTCAACAATTACATGACACCGCCAAAACCATCAAAAAAATGGTTCGTGTTGTCTATTGTATTTATAACAACTACCTTATTAGCATTGGGTGCTGGTGGCTGGGCGCTGTATAACTATTTTGATCAAAAAGATAACGTTGATGCAAAAGTTTCAACAGCTGTAACGAGCGCCGTTAAAGAGCGGGCTGATAAAGACGCTGCTGCCTTCTTGCAAAAAGAAAAGCAACCTAACCGTCAATTCGCTGGCCCAGATGATTACGGCCGTTTGTCGTTTGATTACCCTAAAACATGGAGCATTTACGTCGACAAAGACACCTCAAGCGGTGATACCTACGCTGCTTACTTCAACCCGGTAAGTGTCCCGCCGGTTAAAGCCGATACTCAATACGCACTGCGCGTTACCATTGAACAAAAAGATTATGAAAAAGTTATTGCCAGTTACGATAACCTAGTAAAAGACGGTAGCTTAACTGCAACTGCCGCTAAGGCTGACGCGACCGACGGAACACGTTTAGAGGGTAGTTTTACTAAGGACATTCGGGGTATAGCTGTTATCTTCAAAATCCGCGACAAAACAGTTACCCTACGAACCGACGCCGAAACCTTCCGAGGCGATTTCGACGCACTCGTTTCGACGATTACATTCAACAAATAATCATTCTGCTTGTCTTTGCTTCCAAGCTTCTAGCGGTGATACACTAGATACATGAATGGAGGCGAGGGTATTTTTGACGTAACACCGCAGATAACGCCTTTAGTTGCGGCTGCCCACGAATTGAAAGCACCACTAGCATTGGTGCGGCAACTCGCCTTACGCCTGGGTGATGAAGGGCTCAGCAATGCCGAGCGCCAACGTTTACTTCGCCAAACCGTCTTAACCAGTGAACGCGCCCTGCGCTTAACCAGTGACCTTACAAAAGTTGCTCGGCTTGATTCAGCGCTGTTCCAGCTTGAGCCAATCAACCCAGACCAACTATGTCGCGATGTTGTCAGTGAGCTCCAGCCACTATTTCAGGCCTACGGTCGCACAGTGGCAGTTAAAGGCCGGCGACACCCGTTATTATTAGTAGCCAACCGTGATTTACTGCGACGTATTTTACTTGGCTTTAGCGATAATGCTCTGCATTATAGTTTGCCGGGTACGGCTGTGCACCTGCAAATCCAGGCCTTAAAGAAATCTGGCGTAGTGCGGGTAGGCGTACGTGATTTCGGCCCAGCGCTTTCCAGTGATATGTGGCGAACACTCAAGAAGAAGCTTAATACAGCGCCGCAAGCTATCCATGCTCGGCCGGAAAGTAGCGGGCTGGGCTTGTTTATTGCCAGTCAGTTTGCCGATGCTATGAATGGCCGTATTGGGGCGGTTCGGCATAAAGATGGGGCGACTTTTTATGTAGAGTTGCAGGCCTCTAACCAATTGAGCTTTTTATGACCCGTGTATTGTTAGTAGAGGATGATGCCTGGCTGGCCGAAGTAGAAGCTGGGGTATTAACGGGTGCTGGTTTTGAAGTCCAGGTTGCGCCACATGCACCGGCGGCGATTGATTTAGTCGATAGCTTTCAGCCAGAGGTAATTGTACTCGATGTTTTACTGGCTGGCTCGACCGCCTTTGCCTTATTAAACGAACTACAATCGTATTCAGACACGGCTATGGTGCCAATCATTTTATGTACAAACATTGCCGACCAGTTTGATGCCGCCAAGTTAAAAGAATACGGCGTTAACAGAGTTGTTGATAAAACAACAATGCACCCTGATGATTTAATTGCAGCCGTTCGGAGTGTTGTATGAAAACCCTTCGCACCAAAGCTATAGTTTTGCGTCGTACAAATTACAGCGAAGCCGATAGAATACTGCAACTGCTTACGCCGGAAGGTCGCCGAAGTGTCATGGCTAAAGGTGTGCGCCGCGAGAAAAGCAAACTAGCTGGTGGTATTGAGCTCTTCGCAATTAGCGACGTAGTCATTGGAGATGGGAAGGGTGATTTAGGTATTTTAACCTCTGCCCAGTTGATTATTTTTTATCGCCATATCCTAGAGGATTACGACCGCCTGCAATTTGGCTACCGAGCAGTTAAATTGGTAAGTAAGGCGAGCGATGCCGTGGATGAGCCGGAATGGTTTGACTTGTTGGCTGAGGTGTTAGCCGCCTTAGATGCCATCACTATTCCATCGGAGCTGATTGAAACTTGGTTTTTGTTGCGATATTCGGCTTTATTAGGCCGTGAACTGAATTTAGAACTTGATATTGATGGCGCACCGTTAAGTGCCGAATTAAAATATCGCTACGACTCTGGTGAAGAAGGCCTCCGGCCGTTACTAAGCGGTGAAATTACCAGTGACCATATTAAATTATTGCGCTTAATCGCTACTCGGTCGTTGAAGGTTCTTGTGCAAATTGGCGGTATTGGTGAAATTTTGCCAGAGTGCTTGCGGGTTGCTCGCGAACACTCGGCCCTAGAATAGAAAATCGCCCCACCCTCCGAAGAGGGCAGGGCGGTTCTTTTTCTTTTTAGTCGCGCTTCGGCTACCTTATTTTTTCCGCCAGGCGAAAAGCTCGATTGCCTAGAAGTGCTGCCCATAGTCGCAGGTGCAGACCGGGTAGCTGAGGTACATCATGGATAAGTCGCAGAGCGGCCCGGAGGTGGTGAAGCCGACCTAACAACGCCGATATTTGCATCGCTCGCATGTGGCTGTCGAACTGAATCGCTTCATAACCATCGCCCAGGTTCTGCAGGTAGTCGTCGGCGAGTTTGACTTCACTGATTCCAGATTTCCTGGAATCATTTTCAAAACGATATATTCCTCGAACGCCTCTTGTTATCGCCTCCTGTATTTTTACGAGGGTTATATCAGCCTGACTAAGTCCTTCTTGGTGAAGTACTATTTCTGCGATGTTCAGCCCCTTATTAAAGCTTTCCAGACCTTTATCGATCAACTCTTTGTTTCGCGTTCGGCGACCCGCAATGTACAGTGTTTCTCCAAGGTCACGGAGCACAGCTATCATCAGCGGTGGGTTGTTAAAACGTGGTACGAGCTGAGCTGCCTGGTACAGGTAGACCAGTGCCGGCTCTTTACTGACATTCATCATGCATGAGATAACGCCTGCCATTTGATGAGCAACGACGGTCTCTTCAGTGTCGGGTTTGCGCCGAGCGACTTCAACGAAATGTAGAAACGCAAGCGCTATTTCGCCTGTATGAAAATACGAGTGGCCTTTCGCAAGGCTGTAATACGAGGATGTGGTGGGTGGATCCTCCATGAGGAAACTCCTTAGGGTCGGCGTGCACGGCTAATTAAAAAAGAACTAACTATACTATAATAAAAAAACCATAAATGTCAATCTCCGTAAGGGGTAGGATGTATTATTTCCGTGGTATAATACCTGTAGTTATGGATAAAAAACAACAAATGGAAAATATTGTCGGCTTGGCTAAGCGCCGTGGCTTTATTTACCCCGGATCTGATATATACGGTGGCTTAAGTGGAACCTGGGACTTCGGGCCCCTAGGTGTGCAACTCAAACGCAACATTATGAAGTTGTGGTGGGAGATGTTTGTTGACCAACGCGACGATATGTACGGTATCGATGCGGCGATTTTAATGAACCAAAAAGTCTGGCAGGCGAGTGGGCACGTCGATACCTTTACCGACCCTTTGGTAGAGGACCTAGAAACTAAACAGCGCTTTAGGGCTGACCATCTATTAAAAGATGCGGGCCATTCTGTTGATGGCTTAAGCCTTGAGCAAATGACCCAACTTATTCGCGACAACGACGTAAAAAGCCCGGCTGGCAACGACCTTTCAGAAGTTCGCACGTTCAACATGATGTTTAAAACAACTGTTGGGCCAGTGGCTGACGATACTTCAATTAGTTATCTTCGCCCAGAAACCGCCCAAGGTATCTTTACCAATTACAAAAACGTTCTAGATTCTTTTTACCCCGATTTGCCGTTTGGGCTCGCTCAACAAGGAAAGGCCTTTCGTAATGAAATTAGCCCCCGTGACTTTATTTTCCGTTCTCGCGAATTCGAGCAAATGGAAATTGAATATTTCGTTAACCCGACAGCCTGGGAAGAGTCTTTCGAGCACTGGCGACAGCAAGTTTGGAAGTGGACTCAAGCCCTAGGCTTACCAGATGATATGGTGCACGAACTTGAAGTACCTGAAAACGACCGGGCGCATTACAGCAAGCGAACCATCGACTTCGAATTCGATTTTCCCATTGGTCGCGAAGAACTTTTAGGTCTAGCGTATCGAACTGATTTTGACCTCCAAAACATCCAACGGGTGAGTGGTAAAAACATGGATTACACCGTGAAAGGCACGAATGAAAAGTTTGTTCCACATGTTATTGAACCTTCATTTGGTGTTGAACGTGCCCTGATGGCCGTGTTAACTGCTGCGTATACAGAAGATGAAGTTAACGGCGAAACTCGAACATTCTTGAAGTTACCAGAACACCTTGCGCCCGTCCGTTTTGCTGTCTCTCCATTGGTTCGTAATAAACCGGAACTGGTTGCTAAAGCCCGTGAAGTCTACGCAATTTTGAAAAAGAAATATGGCGCCGTTATGTGGGATGACAATGGTAACATCGGAAAACGCTACCGCCGCCAAGATGAAATTGGTACGCCTTATTGCGTAGTAATTGATTTTGATACACTTGAAACCGACGGGTTGGTATCCATTCGTAGCCGTGATACAACCGAGCAAATTCGAGTCGATGTAAATTCTTTATGAGCCCAGTCGTCGTAACATTGTTGATTGTTGCGAGTAGTATCTTAACTGTTGTTGCAGTTGTACCATATCTTATCGCAGTAGTTCGCCGCAAAACAAAACCACGCATTGTGAGCTGGTTTATATGGAGCCTCTTAACTGGTATTTCTGCGGTCGCATCGTACAGTGACCAGCAGTATCCATCTGGTATTTTATTAACGGTTGCCGCTTTAGGTACGTTAAGTGTTGTTGTTTTAGGCTGGCGTTTTGGCGACAAGGAAATTGGGCGACTTGACCTAGTATGCCTGATTGGTGCACTTGTGGGCGTTCTGTTATGGCAAGTGTTCGATAGCCCTGCGTTGGCGATTTTGGCTGCTGTTACTATCGACATCATTGGTGGAATTCCAACATGGTTTCACATTTGGAGAAAGCCTCATGAAGAAACGGCGATAACTTTTGCGTTAAGTTTCTTAGGAGCGTTCTGTACACTTTTGGCTTCTCAGGACTGGAAGGTGACGGCCATTGCGTATCCTTTGTATCTCGTTTTAACTAATCTATTTATGGCATCTTTGATTTATATAGGACAACATAGGGCGTATAATAGAAATATATGAAAGCAATCTGGAAAAACCAAACTATCGCCGAAGCCCCTAAAGAAGATTTAATCCGCATTGAAGGAAACTGGTATTTCCCGCCTAAATCTTTAAAGTTCGAATATTTTAAAGAAAGTGATCACCACACCACTTGTATGTGGAAAGGTGAAGCAAGCTACTTCGACGTTGTCGTTGACGGTGAAGTTAACGAATTTGGCGCCTGGTATTACCCTCAACCTAAAGACGGTTCAGTTGAACGTGTGAAGCAAGACTTCGCTAATTACGTGGCATTTTGGAACGGTATTGAAGTAGTTGCTTAGCTAGCCTGTATAATTAGTCTCATGATTACTTACTACACCGACGGCAGCGCAAGCCCGAACCCCGGCCCTGGCGGCTTTTCAGTTATTAAAAACGGCGTGCCGCATATTCTAGGCAGCGAAGATGGTATTACGACTAACATTCGTATGGAAGGCATGGCCTTAGTTGCAGCCCTAAAAGATGCCGGCCAAGAAGAAGCCCAAATTTTTACAGACAGCGAATTCTGGATTAATGTTATTACCAAATGGGCGCCCGGCTGGGAAGCAAAAGGCTGGAAGAAAAAAGGTGGCGAAATTAAAAACCTCGACATCGTTCAGGAAGTTTACCCGTTGCACCAAGCTTCAAAAGCTACCCTTACTTGGGTGCGCGGCCACGAAGGTGACCCAGGCAACGAAATGGCCGACGAATGGGCGAATAAAGCCCGCGAAGGCGTTCGGTTGTAATAACAACCCTATAGGGATATAGTCTTTTGCATGAGCGAAGCATACATCTATGGTGGAAACGGTAGTAAAGAGCGCATTGAATATAACGAGCTTAACGAACATGATCTAGCCAAACGGGTTGAAAAGGTGAGTACTGCGATGGAACTTATTTTTACAAAAGCTCCGTCATCGCTGGGTATGGTCAGCCACTTTTCGCAGGATAAAGACGGGATGTACCGTAAGGTAACATCTACCTATATGCACGAAGATTCAACACTTTTATTTGATATCGACAGCGGCTCGATTTTGAAAGTACTTGGTGCGCCGAGCATTAACGATGTGAAAATTGAACACGCCCTATATACAGAGGGCGTGCTTAACGAAGAATATATAATGAAACTTATTCAAAATGACCCAAGTACAATAGGGGCATTTTCTACTCGGTATCATATTAGTAATTACGCAGGTGGCTTCTGGCAAGCGACTGTTGAGCATATTGATATTGAAAATGATGATTATAATATGATCCGTCAACAGAACAATAGTAAATATTACACCCGTAAGATGACCCCTTATGACTTTGAAGAATTTCTAAAAGTTAGTGATGAAATTAAAGCTCAATTAGGAATCGTTCTGGTACAATAAAACCTGTTGCTTAATAGGAAAATATACATGGACGAAAACACACCCGAAATTACTGACACTTCTGAAGTACCTGATATTGACGCTCCAATTGAAACGTTTGCACCCGTAAATGTGCCAACCCAAGCGGCAGAATACGTTGAAAAAATTGATACACAAAACGGTGAACAGGGCACCACCGATATTTTTAACTGGGCGAATAAAACCGACGCAATTAAAAATGATTTAAATGTTGAATTCTTTTTGTTTAACCGAAATTACACTCCGTATACAACCAAGCTTGATAACGAACTTGATTCACAAATAAAATCATTTTTCTTGTTTGATGCAATCAATGAAATTACACTTGGTGCCGGCACGGGCTTAACCGTTCGTGATTACGAACTGGTTGAATCTGAGAAAGATACAATTCTTCGTACCGGACTTTCGAAAGTGGGCCGTGCCGAAACACTTATTCATCTTATTGAAAACGAACGGGCCGATATTGTGGAATTCGTCGAACAAGAACATGAGTTCAAACGAATGAAGGGGATTATTGCCCGCTATAGCCGTAAAGACGGCACGGGTGTGTTCTACGTTGTGAAGCAAATTAGCGCTGGCCTCCAAGGTGCAACTGCCTGGGAATTTAGCGATGGAGGCTTTAGAGCATTTAAGCCTGACTTTGGTTGGAAAGTCCCAGCCGACAACCAAGTACTTATCATTGATGGCGACATCTTCATTTATAACCAAAGTAAGTTTGAACGTTTATTTAATTATGACTACAAAAAGCAGTTACTCGCTGATGCGAAGGTAACTGAAATTGAGAAGCTGTATAAGCTTAGTTTCCCTGGTGATGTAACCTTACAATCACTGGTACTTGAGAAAAAGAAGATTGTAAATAAACTTCAAAAATTGGAAATTGGTGCCGTCTCACAGGACCAAGCAATTGATTACGCTGATACTATGGCCCTTGAACTTATGACCGATGACGCCGGTGCAATTATTATTATGGACGGCAACGACCTTGAGATGTTCGTCAACTTAATCAATGAAGATTATATTACCAGTGAAATAACTGGCAAGCGTTATGAAATTAAGAGCAAGAAACTACTTGGCGAACCAGAAGGCGAACCTCCACGCGGTTAATATTGCCTTAAGGCGCTGATAATTATATAGTTATACCTATCATTCAGTTCTCGACAAAAGAATAGAGGTGAGGAATGGTAATAAGTGTAAGACCAGCTTTGCAATATGGGGTGGTTGAGCACTGGCACCCCTCAACTCATCCCGAAACGGATATGGTGTCTATTGCTGCGGAAATCGCATCACAGAAACGTCAAAGCCAGCGTGGGGTTCGATTGCAACTCGTTGGCTACCTGAGTGACTGGAGGAATGGTCTACACGACAAAAACAACCGAGTGACAGTATGGTTGCGACTTGCCAGTGTAGAAGGGAGTTACAAAGACTTCATTTACGTGGGCTGGCGAATTGCCGGTACGCGACCTGGAGACAAGACAGCTTCGCTACACAAAGAAGTTGAGTGGTTCGAAATTCATGTGACGCGGTCCGAGCCTTCCAGCCGTTCAAAGGAAGAGGTCAGCGTAACCTGGAAACGAATAGCCACGCCAAGATAAGCCTGATTCGGGAATTGAGCCTGCTCTTTCCGAGTCGGGCTTAGTTTCTTTTATAAACCCTTAATACCGGCTATAGAATTTCATGTTTGCAGGCTATAATAGATACAATGAACCAATCCTTAGCACTCGAGATTATGCTCTCGGGAGAGAGCGTGTTGCTAACTGGCCCAGCGGGTGCCGGTAAGACATTTGTTTTGAACCAATTTATTAAGTTGGCCAAGTACGACGGTAAGCACGTTTCCGTAACTGCAACAACCGGTTTGGCGGCAACCCACCTTGGCGGCACGACTATTCATAGTTGGGCGGGTATTGGCGTCAGCGATTATATTCCACAAGGCTTTGCCGAGCATATCGCCAAAGGCCGTCGCGAAATTATTGAAAAAACCGACGTGCTGATTATTGACGAGATTAGTATGCTGCACGATTTTCGGCTTGATATGGTTGATGAGGCCTGTCGTTTGGTCCGCAAAGAGCCTGATATTCCTTTTGGTGGCATCCAAATTATTATGTCCGGTGACTTTTTTCAGTTGCCACCTATTAATAGGGGAGATTCTCGGGCCGGAAGCTTTGTAGTTAATTCTGACGTATGGCGCGACCTCGACCCAACCATTTGTTACCTTGAAGAGCAGCACCGTCAGGATGACGAAGTACTCATCGATATTCTTAATGCCATTCGGGCCGGTGACGTCCGTCGGAACCACGCCGAGACATTACTGGCACGTACCGAAGTATTCCCTGATGAGTTCGAGCAAATGACCGAGCTGCACACGGTAAATGTTGATGTTGATAAGATGAATGAAGCGAAACTGAAACTACTGGATGGTGATGAAGTGACCTATCAACAAACGACCACCGGGTCTGATAACTACGTTGAAAACTTGCAACGGTCGGTTTTAGCGCCGTCGATGTTACGCCTAAAAGAGGGTGCCTTAGTGATGGCGGTTAAAAATAGCCCAGAGCGAAAGTACGCTAACGGTAGCATTGGTACAGTCGTTGGCTTTGAACCGCATACCGATTATCCAATTATTGAATTCAAAAATGGAAAAGAAATTTCCATGGTTCCGGACACCTGGGAACTACGCGATGGTGACAAAAAACGGGCCAGTATTACCCAAATTCCACTGCGTTTAGCTTGGGCAATTACCGTTCACAAATCACAAGGCATGACTTTAGACGCCGCCCGAATTGACCTACGAAAAGCCTTTGTAGAAGGTATGGGATACGTCGCCTTAAGCCGAGTAAAAAATGTGAACAATTTGTATTTAACAGGGATAAACCAGATGGCTTTGAAGGTGAGTGCTGAAGCAATGGAAATTGACGAAAACCTTCGGATTAAAGCAGCTCATGCGAAAAAACGCTTCGCACACTTAGAGAAGAAGGCCGATGATCGTGCTAAAGCGCCTGAACCTAAAGCCAAAGACCCAAGCAACTGGTCGGACAAAATTGAAAAAATGCGCGAGACTTTTCCGAATGCCTACCGCCCCTGGACAGACAGCCATGATGATGAACTAAAGCAATATTTTCAACAAGGTGAATCAGTTACGCAACTCAGTAAACGGCTTGGCCGCCACGAAGGCTCAATTACTATTCGTTTGCAAAAACATTTTGGTGAGGACGCCATAGAGATATAAGACTGGTTTCGTTGTACAATGAAAGTATGAATGAACCCTTCGCTAAAAATGAAGTAAAAATCGCTGTCATTGGTGGGGGAACTGGTAGCTTTACGATGTTGTCATCGTTAAAGCGTTACACTAAGCAAATCGCTGCCATCGTCAGTATGGCCGATGATGGGGGGAGTACTGGCGTGCTTCGCGATGAATTAGGTACATTGCCCCCTGGTGATGTGCGCCAATGCCTGGTGGCCTTGAGTGATTCTCCAAAAGTTCGCGAATTATTTGAGTACCGTTTTGACACCGGTACCTTTAGCGGTCACTCGTTTGGAAACTTGCTATTAACTGCGCTAGAAAAAATTACCGGTGATTTTAGCCAAGCGGTTGAAACGGCTTCGGAAATTTTACGTATTAACGGTGTAGTCATACCAGCAACATTGGATAATATCCGGCTTAAAATGGAATGGGCTGATAAAAGTTTGATTCTTCATGGCGAACGGGTAATCGATTCTGAGTTTTTCGCGCATGATCCACGCCGGGCAATCTTAAGCTTGACCCCTGACGCATCACCAAATCCAATGGCGATTTCGGCAATCGAACAGGCTGATATTGTAGTGATCGCACCCGGTGACTTATATACGTCACTTGGCCCTTTACTGGTTATTGATGGTATTGGCGAAGCACTACGAAAGTCAAAAGCTAAAAAATTTTATGTCGCTAACCTTGTGAGTAAACAAGGCCAAACCGATGGCTTTGCTGTCAGTGACCACGCCCGTGAGATAGAACGCTTTGCTGGGACGCCGTTTTTGGATTATGTATTGTACAACCAAGAAGCGCCTACCGAAGAAATTGCTAAGCGCTATGAAGAAGAGGGTGGTTATGTAACCTTAGCCGATACCGATGAACTTTCTAAAATGCGCTATGAAGCCGTCGGCGGAAACTTTTTAGGCTCGATGGCAAATGATAATGGCGCCGACACACTTATTGGTAAACGGTCTTTAATCCGCCACGACGCTAAGGCGGTTGCAAAACTAATATTAGATTTATATCATTCTCATGAAAGCTAACCAAACTGTCTTTCAAATACTTGATTTAGATAGAACATTGCTCGATACGTTTAAGCTGGCCCACACGCTAAAAGATATTATTGCTCGCCACGACCCGCAGTTAGCCCAAGGTATTACCGAGCAAATTATTAAAACAACTGAAGAGCGGACCTCGTTTTTTCTGTTTGAGTATATCGCTGACCGCATTGGTTATGAAAAGCTCGATACTTATATTAGCGAACTCAACTACATCGCACCGGCGAGTGAGCTGTTGTTGCCAGGCGCCAGCGAGCGGATAGCTTTCGCCAAAAGCCAACCAGGCTGGAGTGTCGGTATTTTAACCTACGGCGCCGCCCGCGATCAAAAGATCAAGCTAAAACTTGCCGGCCTACAAATGGAACGCTACCTTATTACTGATACGCCTAAAAAAGGCGACATACTCGCGTCTTGGAAGTTACCAAATGGCAAATATAAACTCCCGATTGAATTCGGCGGCCATACTGTTGATGTATTAACACTCGACGACGACAAACTTATTGCCTTCAACGGCCTCCCAGACGACGTCCTGGGCCAATGGGTTACCCACGCCACCATTGGCGGCATGACTGAAATGCAAAACCTCCCAGACAACGTCAGGTCCGTTTCCAACCTTACAGAATCCATTCGTTACCTTGAAACGAAACTGCTAAACCTCTAGCGCAACCTCAGCTCACTTCCTAACTATGAAGAGGGTAGAGCTAGCGCCATGGGCGTAACGTTCCTCCGTTCCAAAAACGGAAGAACGAACCCCATAAAGCGCCCTCTGAGTAGTTAGGAAGTGAGCTGAAGCCTTTCGCTATGTGGATAACCTGTACCGTTACCCTAAATACATCACATTATTCCACAACCATAAAACCCCCTCACTATCTGTTAACCATAAAAGTTATCCGCCATTCTGTGGATAAACCAACAGGTAATATAAAGATTGTCAAAAATGGGGGTTGTAGTGGGTAGTTGTGGGTAGTATATTTAGGGCAGTGGAAAAAAGAGCCCACTAAGACAAACAAAACATTTAAAAAATAATTAAACCCACCTAAAGGAAACAACGTGGCTCGAATAGATTATTTTGAACGAAAGCTCGACGATAAACGTCGATTGACGATACCATCAGAGCTTCGCGAAGAATTTCTATCAGGCGTTATTCTCACTAGGGGATTCGGTCAATACTTGCATCTATACCCAAAATCAGTATGGGAGCAAGAGGTAGAACCAGCACTTAGTACCGGTAGTATTCTCGACGAGAAAACTGCTGATGTTAACGTACAGTTTCGCCGGGGCAAGACCGAAGCAGAGCTCGACCAAAAACAGGGTCGCGTGACTATTGAGCAACATCTACTAGATTTTGCTGGCATAACACGTGATATTGTAGCTGTCCGAGCCGGTGCGTACTGGCGATTACTGCCAGGCGATTCCGCATAAAATTATTCCGTCGGTTCTTTAACAACTTAAAAAGAGAAATCAAACTCTCGAGATCAACTATCTGGTAGTGAGGCGTGGGATTCGGCAACACATTAAACAAGCCGATGTACCTTGTTCCAAAAAAACACACCTCCCAAAACTCCACCTCACACATAAGTCTCTCAACATTGATAGTACTAGGGTATGAGTGCCTCTAAGGCGCCCCCAATAATGTACTATCTCGACTTTTACAAAAACAAACACACTGCGAAAACAAACAGCTTCACTATCGGTTAGGTGATCTCGAATTACTTCTACTAAAACTTAGGTTATAATAGATGTAATGAGTAAAGAACATCCACCACATCATGTTCCGGTTCTTCTTGAAAGCGTTGTAACGCTGCTTCAGCCTGAAGCGGGTGAGTCTTATTTAGACTTAACCGCGGGATACGCTGGGCACGCCAATGTAATTTTGAATAAAACCGGTAACTACAAAGAAAGCGTCTTAGTTGACCGTGACGATTATGCAATTGCGCATTTATCTGAGCTAGAAACAAAGGGCGTACGGCTTATGCACTCCGACTTTTCATCTGCGGCAACGCAGTTAGTAGAAGAAGGCAAGACATTTGACGTTATTCTGATCGATTTGGGTGTTTCGTCACCACAGCTCGATCAGAGCGAACGAGGGTTTTCATTTTCCAACAACGGTCCGCTCGATATGCGCATGGATCAGCAAAACGGCATCACTGCTGCAGAGCTGATTGAAACCATAAGAGTTGATAAACTAGCAAAAATCATTCATGACTATGGCGACGAGCCATACGGCATGGCTAAACATTTAGCAGAGGTGATAGTAGCTGGACGACCGTTTAAAGATACGCATTCTCTCGCCGAACTGATAAAGCAACACCACCGTGGACGATGGTCTAAAACCCACCCCGCCACGCGTACTTTTCAAGCGCTCCGCATTGCCGTCAATGACGAACTCGGGCAAATCGAAGCAGTTCTCCCATTACTACTCAAGCTCCTGAACTCAGGTGGGCGAGTTGGGATAATAAGTTTCCATAGCCTCGAGGATCGATTAGTAAAACGTTTTTTCAAAGAGCAGACAGCCAATGGGCTAGAAGCAGTACTAGACGTTATTACAAAAAAACCTGTCGCTGGAGCCACCGACGATGTTCACAATCCGCGTGCCCGAAGTGCAAAGCTTCGTGTCGCAGTGAAAAAATAAACAAACAAGAGAAAGGGCAAAACACCATGCCTATTCACATCCCAGTACAATACAGCGACCAGACACAAATTGTCGCTGTCCACGTAAAATAGTCTAACGACTAGGGTCGCGCTGTCTCATAGCAGCGCGGCCCACCAAGTATGCTAGAAAAAGAGTAAAAACAAAAAACACAAAAATAAAAAGCGAAACATTCACCACAATGTCAAACCAATCAACATCATATTACGTCAATCGACGTCAGCAGAACTGGTCTCGCAACCAGAACACTACACGCTATGTGTCCGCTATCAAGCTTGGACCTGTTGCCCATACTGTTCTTGTCGCACTGATGATCATCGTCCTCGGGCTCATTTACGTTACTCAAGCTACTCGCACAACTGGTTATGACTATGAAATGCAAAAAATCGACAGCCAAATTGCCGATTACGACCAACAAAAGAGCGAGCTAGAAATTGAGAACACCCGACTTACAGCGCTGGAAACAGTTAAAAACAGTAGTGTAGCTAAAGAAATGACCGCTTCAACTGACACCCAATACGTTCAACAATAAAATTATATGAAACCAGCAGTACTACGACACGGCAGTCGATCACGAATACTAGCGGCGGTAATCCTAGGGATTGCGGCCATTTTTGTGATTCGCTTGTTCTACCTGCAAATTATCCAACACAATCATTATGTTGAACTGGCGCAATCTGAGCAAATGACCCGTGAACGTATCCCGGCTAAGAGGGGTGAAATATATGCTATGAGCGGTGAATCACCAGTTAAGATGGTGCTGAACGAAACCGTCTATACAGTATTTGTCGATCCGTCAGTTATCTCTGACTACTCTAAAGTTGCCGATGTTATGAAGCAGGTTGCCGGTGGAAATGTTCGCGACGGTTTTGAAGATTTGATGAAGAAGACCGAAACCCGTTACCAGGTAATTGCTAATAAGGTTACCCGATTGCAAGCCGATAAAATAAAAGAAGCTGGCCTGAAGGGGATTGGCTTTATGGCCGTATCTCAACGAGTTTACCCTGAACAAAGCTTAGCCTCTCAAGTGCTCGGGTTTGTCGATACCGAAGGCGAAGGTAAATATGGCCTTGAAGGTTTCGAAAACGATGAATTAAAGGGAGTTGATGGCCGCCTCGAAACCGTGACTGATGTGAGTGATGTGCCATTGACGATTGGTGATCGTAACGTTCGTGAAGCCGCGAAAAATGGTAAGAACATCGTCATGTCGCTTGATCGAAATATTCAATCACACACCGAACAGGCATTAGCTGCTGGTTTAACTCGAACCGGTGCAACCCGGGGAAGTGTACTTGTGATGAACCCACTGAATGGCCAAGTGCTAGCGATGGCTAATTTACCAACCTATAACCCCGGTAAGTACTTTGAAGTCAACGATGCCGCCGCTTTTAATAATGGGACGATTTCCGAGCCATACGAACCGGGTTCAGATGTGAAAACATTTACCATGGCGACTGGTATTGATAAAGGCGTAGTGCGGGCTAGCGACACCTTTAACAACACCGATACTATTAAAATTGAAGACCGAACTATTGGTAACGCTACCAAAGGCCACACCGGTGTTATTTCGTTTCAAACTGCTTTGACCTTCTCGTTGAATACCGGTTTTGTGACAGTCGCCCAACGGCTCGGTGATGGCCGTTCAATCAATCGTACGGCCCGCGACACAATGTACGAATACTTCCATGACCGCTTCCGCCTTGGCCAATTAACCGGTATTGAGTTAGCTAATGAAGCAAAGGGTATTATTATTTCACCTGATGACCCAGACGGAAACGCGGTGCGCTATTCTAATATGTCATTCGGCCAAGGGCTCGATGCCACTATGGTGCAAGTGAGTGGTGGCTTTAGTGCCATGATTAATGGCGGTAATTACTTCAAACCGACAATTATTGCTGGTGAAATGGTTGACGGAACTTTCAAAAAAGAAGTTGCCGCCCAGCCGTTGCAATCAGGTGTGGTGACGCAATCAACCTCTGACCAAATGCGCCAAATGATGCAGACCGCCCGAGCGTCGTCGTTTGGACGCACCGACAAACAGGGCTATAACATCGGTGGTAAAACCGGTACATCGCAGGTGATTAGAAATGGGCAGTATAGTGACACCGAAACAATCGGTACCTATCTTGGATACGGTGGTGCAGAGACCCCGGAGTATGTCATAATGGTGTCGGTATCAGGTGATAACCGACAGCTCCAAGGTGCCCGCGACGCCCTCCCAATTTTCACCGATATTTCTAACTGGATGATCGATTATTTAAAGATTCAACCGAAAGGCTAACATGGAAATACTATCAAGTTCACTCAGCGACGAATTCGTCCGAAGTTTCATCCTCAGTGTCGCTGCTTTCATATTGGCGATGGCTTTAACGCCGGTATATACATTTGTAGCCTACCGATTCAAATTTTGGAAACGGCAGCGGACGGAAAGTACTACAGGTGAAGCCTTAGAAGTATTCACCAAATTACATGCTGCTAAATTCAAGCGCAACATTCCTACCATGGCCGGGATTGTTTTTGTATTTGCCATTGTGGTTATTACCTTGCTATTCAACCTAGATAGGGCCGAAACCTGGCTGCCGCTAGCGGCGCTGGTGAGTGGGGCTGTTGTTGGTTTGATTGATGATGTTATTAATATTCGCGGTGGTGGTAAGGGTGTGGCTGGGCTTCGTTCAAGCCTAAAATTCTTAATGATCACCGCTATCGGTATCGGGCTTGGTTGGTTCTTCTTTGAAAAGCTCGGTTTCAGCGCTGTGCATATTCCATTTGTCGGTTCATGGGAACTTGGTTGGTTGATTATCCCAATCTTTGCCTTTGTAGTGGTAGCCACTGGTAACGCCGTAAATATTAGCGATGGCCTCGATGGTTTAGCTGGTGGCTTAGCAGCTATTGCCTTTGGTAGCTTTGGTATTATCGCTTTACTGCAAGGCAACGGCATTATGGCCGGTTTCTGTTTCACGGTAGTAGGGGCACTGCTGAGCTACCTGTGGTTCAATATTTACCCAGCCCGTTTCTTTATGGGGGATGTGGGCAGTTTTGCCCTCGGTACCTCGCTAGGTGTAGTGGCGATGTTAACCGACTCATTATTCATTCTGCCAATTATTGGTTTAGTATTTGTTGTCGAAGCTGGCTCAAGCTTAATCCAAATTTTCAGTAAAAAAGTCTTCAAACGTAAAATATTTATTTCCGCACCTATTCATCATCACCTGGAAGCCATTGGCTGGCCGGAAACAAAGGTGACAATGCGTTTTTGGATTATTGCCGCCGTTTGTTCGTTTGTCGGTGTCATGTTAGCGCTGGCCGGAGGCAACATTTAGCATGCAACAAGGGTGGCAACAACGTCGCGCTACGGGTGACCGTGGTGAAGTGGTTCGCAAGCACCATCCTGACCGATTGATTATTGTTTTCACGCTTATTTTAATGCTGGTGGGGCTTTTAATGATGTACGCCATTGGCCCACAGCGCGCTAACCTGCTAAACGCTGTGTTTGGCTACGAATATTCCGATACTTACTTTTTTGTGAAGCAGTTTATTAGCTTCTTATTAGCCGGGGCGGCCTTTGCTGTCATGGCTAAGTTGCCATACGAGTGGGTGCTAAAAAATGGCGGTAAGATATTGATCGCCGGTTTTGTAGCCTGTGGCTTGCTGGCTATAGCCGGTTGGGCCGGCCTGAGTATTGCCCAAGCTACTAACGGGGCGACGCGGTGGTTTAACCTTGGCCCCTTGGGAAGTATCCAACCAGCCGAAATTCTGAAATTTGGATTACTTCTGTATTTAGCGGTTTTTCTTGGTATTCGGTATCAACAAAAAAAGATAAATGACCTCCAACAAACGCTCATACCGGTAGGGGTACTAACGGGTATAGCCTTGCTGATTGTGATCGTCATCCAAAAAGACCTTGGTACTGGTATTGCCGTGACTTCAATTGTGGCGACGATGTTATTTGTATCCGGTATTAGTAAAAAGATTGTATTTAGTTTGATTGGGTTATTGCTGGTAGCTGGGCTGGTGTTAATTGTGACTTCACCGCACCGTATTGAACGCGTTGCGACGTATTTTCAGGGTGATAACACCAGCACCAGCGACGATGCCAGTTATCATATTCAACATGCCAAAATTGCCATTGGCTCCGGCGGGTTCTTTGGGGTAGGCATTGGAAAAAGTGTCCAAGCTTCCGGGTACTTACCGGAAGCCTTAAACGACTCAATTTTTGCAGTCATGGGAGAGATGTTTGGCTTTGTAGGGCTGGTGGCTATCATAGCCCTATTTGTGGCCCTGCTGATGCGTTTATTAGGCGTAATGGACCATTTGGTTGATATACGCTTAAAGCTAGCTGCAGCTGGCGTCTTCGGTTGGATAGGCTCGCATGTTATTCTGAATATAGCAGCGATGATAGGTATTTTTCCGCTGACCGGTATTACCTTGCCGCTCCTCAGTTACGGAGGCACCAGTATGATCTTCGTAACCGCGGCCTTAGGGTTTATTTATCACTTGTCACATTACACAGTTCATCCATCACGTATAAAGGAGGAAAGCAATGAAGATTCTCGCAGTCGGCGGGGGCTCGGGCGGACACGTCACGCCAGTCGTCGCAGTTCTTAAAGAGCTCCGAGCTAAACAACCAAAGGTGCAGCTACGCTTTTGGGTTGATAAAAAATTTGCTCCTCAAGCCTGCACTATTATGGCTTCATTTGATGATTCGGTTGCGGTGCACACTATTACGGCTGGAAAACTACGCCGTTACCACCATTTAACCTTATGGCAACATATACTTTGGCCGTCTTTGATGATGAAAAATTTGGGTGATGGTTTCTTGGTTGGGGTAGGCTTTATACAAAGCCTCGTTAAACTTATTTTGTGGCGACCGGACGTAATTTTCACTAAAGGTGGTTACGTTTGTTTACCCGTTGGGATGGCGGCCCGTGTATTAGGTATTCCGTTAGTTATTCATGACTCCGATGCCCACCCCGGCCTGACTAACCGAATTTTATCACGCTGGGCGACTTCTATTGGAACAGGGGCGCCGTTAGAGTATTATCACTATCCAAAGAGTAAATCTACCTATACCGGAATTCCAATTAATACCGAATTTAAGCCATATACAAAAGCTCAGCAATGGGACGCCAAGCGAGAGTGGGGGGTTAACCCTGATAAGCCTCTTGTTGTTGTGACCGGTGGTGGGTTAGGGGCTCGCCGTTTGAACAATACACTGGTGATGGTTTTGAAAAAATTAAACAAGTCTAGCTCGGTTATATTGCTGAGTGGGGTAGGGCAGTATGAGGAACTCAAAGCTCGCCTACCAAAGAATAGTGAACACTTTCAATTACATGCTTTCACAAGCAAAATGCCTCAATTATTAGGTGCGGCTGATGTAGTTGTCACAAGGGCAGGAGCAACCACAATTTTAGAGTTAGCCGCTCTCGCTAAGCCAACTATTTTAGTACCAAACGCTGCTTTAACCGGTGGCCACCAGTTAAAGAATGCTGCCGTTTACCACGATGCTAAGGCAGCGGTTGTTTTGGATGAAGACGCAACCGTTTTAAACCCAAAGCTGCTTTTACAAGCAATCAGCGACTTGTTGGATAACCCAAAGGCGACAAACGCCATGGCCCGTCGCTTTGCGAGCTTCTCAAAACCAAATGCCGCCAAAGATATGGCCCGATTGATTTTACAAGCTCGGAAGTAAGCCGCTGACTGCCGGTCGATGCTATAATTAAACGTAATCATGATGTCTTTTGGCTCGAAAAAAATTAGTAATGACGTCCCTCGCCGCCGGCGGGCTGATGAAACCGATACCGACCCAAAACCGCGTTCAAGTACACAGTACCGTCGCAACCAAACCCTTAGTGGCGTCAGTCGAACAACTATAGCTGATTCTCCGCGTGGCCAGGTACACCATCTAACTGTTCAGCGCCGTAAAGTTGGTGGTTTGTTTGCGCTGGTGTTAACAGCGGTTATTTTATTAGCAATTTTGCTGACCCAATTAATGGCCCAGATCAGCGTCACTTCTTCAACCAAGCAATTATCTTCGGCCTTTACAGGTGAAGCATACGAAAAAGCAGTTAACAGCTACCTTGGTTTACACCCGGCTGAACGGCTCCGATTTGCACTCGACGAAACCGCCCTCAGTACTTACGTAGCCGCAGCTCTCCCCGAGGTTCAAGCTATTAAAGTGAGTGGTGTGAAAGACGTTATTGATACCCAGTTTGCCGTTACTTTCCGTAAACCAGTTGCCGGTTGGCAAATAAACGGTAACCAGTTTTACGTTGATGCATCGGGAGTGGTTTTTGAAACGAACTATTATGACCCGCCGACTGTCCAAATAGTCGATGAAAGCGGTATCAGTCCAGAAGAAGGTTCAACCGTGGCCGGTAGCCGTTTGCTTGGTTTCTTGGGTAGGGTAGTAGCCCAGTCAGAAGGTAGGGGATATACCATCACAAAAGCCATCTTACCGGCTGGGATGACCCGCGAACTTGATATTGAAATAAAAGGTATTTCCTCACGCATTAAACTTTCAACCGACAGGGGAGCAGGGGAGCAGGTTGAGGATATGGCTCGGTCGCTGGTGTTCTTAAAGAGCAAAGGCATTACGCCAGAATACATTGATGTCCGTGTTAGTGGACGTGCCGCATATAAGTAGCCAAGCAGGTTTAGCAGGCTGATAGCTTGATTGCCAGCCAGAACCTAGTACTTCCTCCCCCTACCCTTTGTATACTCAATGTTCTATTTTTGTTCTATATTGATTGTATGCAAAAAAGTATAATTTAATATCATAATTATAAAAAGTCAAATAATGGAGAAGTGGAGCAGTAGGAGAGTAGTAGAAAATCATTTCACGCAAAAAGCAAATAGTATGTTGCGGGTGTGGATAACTAGCTGTATAGGCCTGTATTGTGACAATAATGACAACGTCGCACGTATATAGGCAATAAGGCTTAAGGGCATAGTTAGTGTATGTTTAAACATACTAGTAAATACATAAACGTAACTATAAAAGTGTAATTGTAAGCCGTATCACACTAACTACTCCTTTTGGGTTAGATATAGGACGTATAAGTAATCATCTTATTATGTATATGTTAGTTACGTAAAAGAAACATTGTGCGACGTTAAGTCTATTGCAGGCTTTGACATTGTTATAGCACTCTTGCGCACTCATTCTTCCCATTTTGTTTAGTAATTCTCTATTTTTATATGTAGCTACCTATTTATGCCTGGCTGGGCTGTTTTTGTAATCGCTTGGACTTTATTTATATATTGGTATGTATATTAACTATCAAATCCACATATCATAAATTTTATAGTTTTGTTCTATATTATTTCAGTAGTGAAACTGAGATGATTACCACTTCCCTGTAGGGTGATAAATAGCTTGAATTTAACAGGGGTGCAACAGAGGTGAGATTATATTACGCTGCGTGGTGTTCGATAATATCTCTAACATCAACAAATGCATTGGTGTGTAGGCGGCGTTCAGGGGCGATAATTTCCACACCACCTACTTTAACGCATAAAGCATGCATTGTAATCGAGCCAAACCAGTAAAACCGCTCAATTTCACCTTGGATAGTAGGTTTTTCAATCATAGATCTCTCGATTCGCGATTCTGGTAGTTCGGCGATACTTGGGGTTTGGCTGGTAATAAGGTCTACGTAGGCTTTTTCAGCTTGAATAATAGTCGAGATTTGCCCAGTACGAGAGCCTAAGTGCATATTTGCAATAACGACCGCACCGGAGATCTCACCTTCAGACGGAAGGTAGCTAGGGTCGGCGTACATGCCCTCAGCAAGTGCTTTAACAAATTCAATACTATCATCGTATTGTTCCATCATTCCAAATTGTTGGTATATTTCGAGTGGCATTTGTGCAAATTATACGCCCTGATAATAGAGGGTGCAACCTTAAGCAACAAAAGAAGAACCCCGCACTCTATGCGGGAGAGTGGGGACTCTTCGACCGCGAGTGCGGGGTGGTTGGTTGTGTTGGCTTCCCTTCTATATGATTAGGCTGAACAGGTACATGCATCCCGAAACTGCGCCAATGACGGCAAGTGCGCCCAGTAGCACATACCAGGTATAGCGATTGTACTCGGGCGGGAAACAGTAGGCGTTGATGAACATCCGGGTATGAACATTGCCCATGGGCGGGTGGCAGAGTTCAGACGGGGCTCAGGCCTCGACTTTTGCGGGCTGCTGCTTGCCGATTCGCTCATCCATGACCGCATAACCAGCCTTCATGGCCAGTTCGTGGTGACTGTCTTTACCGGATCTGTCGTATGCCTTTCGGGCCTTCTTGTGCGCCTTTTCGAGGCGGGTTGGGCGTTTAGTCAGTTTTGAATTCATGGCGTCCCCTACTCTTCACCGAGAAGTTAGACGCGAGGTTCGAAAATGCTGCGTTCCGGGAACTTGAAAGCGCGCGCATAGAGATTGAGAATGGTTTGCGCTTCGTGCTTGGCGGCTTGAAGCCTGCCAACCTCCTCGTCAGTCATCTCGTCGGTCTCAGGTGTGGCGACGATTGCCTCTAGGGCTTCGCGCCGTTCCAGGCATTCGAGAGACTTCTTCACGTTCCAGCTGGATGTGTCGAGGTCGATGACTTCCTTTATCATTGCCGTACCCTTCGATTGTAATCAAAATGAATGAAGCCGTGCAAAGAACTCTTCAGTAGTCGCCATGTTTTCAATCACCTCTCGAAAGAGGCTTGGCGGCTAAATCTGTTGGGCGTATTATACTACAAAAGTGGTTAAAAATCAATAGTGGCCATAGGCGGCTCGAGCTTCGAAGCTCGGTTGACGGAGTTGAAGGTTTTCAATAATCCCGAGTGGCGTGAGGTCATACCCCACTACTCTCTCCTGCTGGCCATCAATAATTACCGTGGCTTCGACTGGTTCTGGGTAGCCGATAGCGTAGGCTAAATACACATATACCTCTTGAGCATTACGGCTTTTTAGGTAATCAATAGCTACTTTTCGAGCCATATATGCGCCAGAACGGTCGACTTTTGAAGCATCTTTACCACTGTAGGCTCCCCCACCCAGAGGTACGCGTGGGCCATAATTATCAACTGCTAATTTGCGGCCGGTTAAACCGGCGTCGGCGTCAAAACCACCAATATCCCAGTCACCGGCTGGGTTGGCATGAATAGTAATAGCATCGGGGGTGGCAATCGCCAGTGGTTCTTGGGCGAGCCAATCATTTATTGAGGCGGAAAGTTCTTCATGGGGAGTATGTTGGAAACTAGCAACGACCACCGACACTTCCCCGTCTATTGTTGTGACTTGGGTTTTTCCATCAAACGGCCATATTTTATATAAATACTGATTTAGTTTTCGAGCTAATACATATTCAAGTGGTAAAAGTTCTGGGGTTTCGTTGGTGGCGTACCCGACCATAATTCCTTGGTCCCCTGCCCCACCGGTATCCACACCATGGGCGATTTCTGGGCTTTGGGCGGATATTCGCTCAATGAGTTCTACCTTGCCCGCTAGGCGCTTTACGATGCCTGGAATATCAACATGCTGAGCTTTTGACGTGACTTCACCGGTGACGAAGACCGTTCCATGGCCTCCGGCGACATCAACCGCTACTCGGGCAAAGGGGTCTTCACGAAGGTGAGCGTCCAAGATGGCGTCAGATATTTGATCGCACAACTTGTCGGGGTGTTTCGGTGAAACGCTCTCAGCGGTTCGATACGTAGTTACTGTTTTTGACATAAAAATTACTCCTTATGTATATCTTTTCGCCCGCGCGTAAAGATGAAGGAGTATAAATACACTTTATCTTTCCGCTACTATTTATCAAAAGTTCATTCAATAAATATAGAGGCTAGAAGGGGCACCTTTTTCATTTAAATAGATTAAATGACTGGTTGCCGGCAGGTCGTTGAGCTAGTTCTCTCGCTGCACTCTGGATATACGATTTGTTAGTTACCCTGTTACTATAGCAAATTTAAACTTCGCCCTCAAGGTCGGTGGCTTTAATGCGTTCATAGTGTACGTTTCTATAGATTAACGGAAAGTTAATCGATTCATTCTCGGATAAGTCGGAGATTTTCCTTCCATCGCTTAATTCGAATATATACACTGGGTTTTTGATGCGTATTGCTAGTGAATGGACGAACTTTTTAGGCATAAGTTTTGCATATTCACCCAGATCAGTTACGGTTTGAAGCAGGACTCGGTTTGAGGGCACCTCTACTAAATGAATACCATCAAAGAACCCCCGTATTTCTGTGTGTTGTTTAAAGAGGGTAAGATCCGCCTCGCCAAATTCACTATTTGATAAAGCGAAGAAATTACCTGTAACAGTTAGCAAATCCCCTTCGCTAATGAGTTTATGTCGTTGGTTAAAATTATTCATCTCCACTTCGATGGCCATTTCGGTAGATTGTAAATCTTGAATACGTGTAGCATCAAAAGTATCACTTGGAAGCTCGAGCTGGTTATATTTACTAAGAAAAATCTTTCTGAAATGAGTAATATCTTCCCAATCAAAATCCTTTTCTTCGATACCAGCTTCCATTAACTCAGCATCGGTGGGAACGTATTGTATTTCAAGGTCTTCATCGGTTCCGTAAGTATGAGATTCGTTAGGGTTTTTAATATCACTTAACATTTCCAGAGTGCTATCAGAAAATGAAGGTTGGATTGCTTCGCCCAGAATCATTCGGTACCCCATCATAGCAAAGTATTGGTATGATAGTTCGTCGGATAATTTGGCTGTTACTTTTTGACCAAAATCCTCAAATAACGGGTTGAGCTGATGGTCGTCATCGGGTTTTGAAAGATCAATTTGAATAGACCGCGATAGACGGATGAGTCGGTTTTGTCGTTGAAGAGATGTTTCGTTGTAAGAGTTGGTTTCAATATGGCTTTTGTCTAGCTGGTGTTTAACAAATGCTTGAGCAAAGCCGGTTTTAAAGTGTTTGTTTGCGCTCGCTTCTATATTATTGAGAAGTTCTAAACCTAATAGTTCTCCATGATAGACAGCTTGGACTTCTTCGCTAAAATTACCAGCTGGATGACCGGTTATAAGGTGTGCGGCCCGAACCATGCTAAAAAGTTCAGCTTTAGCTATTGGCTGGCTGGCATACGCTTCCTGAATTTCCACAACGTACTCGCTTATATGTTTAAAGTTCCGGATAGTTCGGTTCATTTTTTCAACAGCAGCCGAAATGGTGTTTTCGGGATAATCGGTCATAAATTCGGCGGACATAGGGGTATTGTACTGGGGCGGACTTGTATATTCAAGCATAAGCAGTGTAACGAGAAATCCCCGCTGCCGGGAGGGCGCGGGGCTCTCACTGGTGCGGGGTGATTAGGTGGTTGTCTTACCAGTGCCGTTTGCGAAAAACTGGATGAGTTCTGGACGCATGTTATGTACCAGGACGTAGTGATCGTTGGCTTGACTGAGGGCTTCTTTGAGCTGACAGTATTCTACGAATGCCTCCAGGTTATCCGTTTCGGTTGAGCTGCGGTTTATCACCATCGGAAGTAATTCGTTCAGCCGTTTAGAAAGCTGATAAATCTCCTCGGTGATACTTTGAGCGATGGTTTCTTGGAGACCGTCTATCTCCATGCCAAGTTCCATCGCACGGTGCGGATCGTCAGTATTAGACATCAAGTCTCTTTCGGTCGGTGAACAACGTAAAGAATACTATATCACAAATAGAAAATTAATCAAAACTAAGATTGGTTGCTGGGTGTCGGTGTTTGAGCGGCTGTGGCCGTTTCGCCAGTTGTTGAAGGTTTGCGTTTGCGAGTGCGCTTACGTTTCTTCTTTATAGGCTCGTCGCCCTCGCTGCCAAAGGCGGTGGTTGGAATTGGTTCAGCATTGGTGACAACGCTCAACTGGGGCTGTTGTGTGAGCTCAGGGGCATTAATAACGCTGCCTACTGCCTTGGCGCCGGCATCGATTGGCCATTGCTTAGCTTGAGCCTGAGATTGAGGCCGTTGTGGAGCGCGATTGTTGTTACCGCCTCCCCCGCCGTTATTATTGCCAGCGGCTTGCTCAGCCATTTGGGCTTTAACGTCTTTGCTAATCTCTTCTTCAACTTCGGCACGGCTTCGGCTGTAGAGGCGTCGAGTATTTTCGATAATGAGGCTGGTATTGTCAATTTGCTCAGGAGGGAGTGTTAGCGTCGTGGCGCTAAAGGCTGGGGTCTTCTCTCCTCCAACTACCATGTTCACAATAAAGTGACGGTTGTGCATTTGCAGCAGGTCACCGGCTTCGAACTGGGGTTCGAACTGCTTGGCTAATATTGGTGAGTCGTCGGCGGAAACACGGAAAGAAATCATTGTACCGACGTTACCGAATACGGCGTCGCGAACAGTGTCGGTCATCTGAGAAATGTACTGGTTGGCAACAGTTAAGTTCAAGGCATACTTACGAGCCTCAGACAGAATCGTCGCGAAGGAATCGGTAGCAAAGTTTTGGAATTCGTCTACGTACAAGTAGAACGGGCGGCGGTCAGCGATATTTGGGATGTCACTACGGCTCATGGCAGCCAGCTGGATTTTAGTTACTAAGAAGGCACCAAGAATGGCTGCGTTGTCTTCACCGATTAGACCTTTTGAAAGGTTAACAATAAGTATTTTACCTTCATCCATAATTTCACGAATATTGAAGGTAGATTTCGGTTGGCCGATAATATTACGAATGGTTGGGTTGGCCGTAAAGGCACCGACCTTATTTAGTACTGGTGCAATCGCCTCAGCTTGAAACTTGTCGTTCCAGCTGGCAAACTCTACATTCCAAAATTGAAGCACGACGGTGTCGGTACAATAGGCCAATGTTTCTTTACGAAACTTTTTATCGGTAAGCATGCGAGTAATATCGAGCATGGTGGTGGTTGGACGGTCCAATAGCGCCAAAATGGTATAACGCAAAATGTATTCCAAACGTGGTCCCCAGCTTTCGCCGAACATACGTTTAAGAACACCAATCACTTCCGAGCTAATGTTGCTCTTTTGTTCCGGGTTAGTCACTTCTAATGGGTTGAATCCTAATGGATAGGCGGTATCGGCTGGGTTAAAGTACACTACGTCTTGCAAGCGGCTGCCAGGAATAAAACGCATGTTATCAACGGCAAAGTCACCGTGTGGGTCAATAATCGCGTAGCCATGGCCGTGGAAAATATCGCTAAGGGCAAAAAGCTCCAGCAAACCAGATTTACCGGCACCGGTTTGCCCAATAATATACACGTGACGTGACCGGTCGCTGCGCAGCATGCCGAATTGGTGGTTGATGCCGCGGAAGTTGGTAAGCCCAAAGGCACTAATATTTTCATCGACGGCACTATTACCAGTGATAATAGGCAGCTTTGCGGGCGGCTCGGCAGTCTTTGAGGTTGCCCAGACAATATTTGGTGTTTCTACGCTGGTGTGCGGCAAGTGATAAACGCTGGCAAGCTCTTCGATGTTCAAAATATAACTACCAGAACCAAAGGTTCGTTGTCGATAGGCAGCCAAATCTTCTTTTTTGAAGCTAGCGTTACTTGATTTGAAGCCGTTTAGGTTTGTACTATTGAACTGCTTGAAAGTACCAACAATCGCCTGCATTTGTTGGCGGGCATTTACTGTGCTATCACCTAAATACGCTATCCGAATTTTTACTTCGTAACCAAGCTTTGTTGCTTTCTTTTCAGCTTCAGCAATACGCGTTTTATCGCGATCGCTGAGTTCTTTAATAGTAACCGTTCCGCCGGCGCCAGCTTCCGGTGGTTTCCAAAGTGCTTCAAGCATTTGAGGTACCCAAGAAAAACCTAATTTCATTGAGCTACTTTTACCGTCGCGAACACCCTTTACCCATTTGCTGGTTTGCTTGTGCCAATCATCAGCGGTAGGCCTAGCTAGAATTTGCACCCAAATTTCTTCACCGGTGGCTTCAAGTTTTGCTAGCGTTCCAGTTATACCGGCCAGTGGGTCTACTTCGAAACTTTGGAAGGATTTAATAGGTAAGAAATCTGTTTCAGACAGAGTGATGCTTGTCGAATAGACAATGCTATGTTCACCTTCGTGGGCGGTATAGTCTTCATCAGCTGGCCGAATTTGTACGGTTGGATATTGCGAGTAAATTTGGCCTTCTACGAAACTACGTAAGTTTTTAGGCACCCATACGTAAAAACGGATTTGTCCACTTACTGAAGCAAATTCAAAACTCAAGTGTTCTTGTACTCCCCCGTTTTCTTTTAGCTCGCCTTTGTCGCGTAAAATACCGTGAAGGCTGGCAAACATTTGTTCAGCCGCAAGCTCGCTTTTATCATTGGTTTTTGGTATCTCCAAAATCAATAAAATACCGTCCATATTGGCGATGACTTCAGCTTTTCGGTAGTTCTTCCAGGTAAGGTATGCGAGTACCAAAACGATTGGTAGCCAGACGTACCATTGCAGTAAAAAGTTGAAAATGAATCCAATGAATTCCATATATTATTTCTATTCTCTCACCTCTGGTGGGATAAGGCAACATAACCTGTATTGGTTTTATAAATACATCACCCCATAACCTTTAGCGTTATCGATTTTGATCGACTAAAACCTATGGGGTGTGCCGGAGATTAAGGGCCTCCGGCGACCCGCTAGAAAAGCAAACTACCTACTACTAGTCCACTAAAGAACCAGGGTATGATATATGTCCACGCCGAGACACTTCGCTGTAGTTGCACCAAACTATTTACAGAGGGCAACGGCATTACTGCATGTAACGCAACCATCACGCTTATATAAAACTGGCAAATAAACTGAACAATCCCACCTAAAAGCACAAAGGCAAAGCCGGTGAAGATTGGCAATGCACTATTACTTTCAGGCTGTGATGAAGACGTGAAAATGAATGCACCAACGTTATCTCCGGCCGTATACGATATGACGAATACACTTATTAGGCATCCTATTGTCACCCATTTCATGATTCGGGTAGATTGCAATATGAACCAAAACATCTTGAACAAAGTGCTGGTTCGAACACGCTTGTCTGCGGATTTTATCTCTACATCTCGGCGCAGTTGTTCGGCGTATATTCTTCTGTGTTCCTGCAGATATTCCGAATGGTCGTATCCATCGTCTGGACGAGCATTTGTAAAAAGTGGCGGTATGTCGCTTATTGGTCTTAGGTCGTAGGCACGGCGTTTGTTTGTATCGCTGAGTACGTCGTAGGCTTGGGTGAGCTGTTTCATCTTCTTATCCGCATCAATTCTCGTGGGATCAGTTGCCGATAAATGAGTAAGCCTGTCGGGGTGATATTCGCGAGCTAATTTGCGGAAAGCCTTTTTGATCTCCTCGGTTGTAGCATCTCGTGCCACACCAAGTTTCTCGTAGTGAGTCTGCTTGCTTGTGTCGGTCATGAGGCTCCAATTCCAAAGTGATTTTCAGGGAACGTTTTGGGGTGAAAGGTACGCTTTTCTAGTAGATATACTATAGCATAATATTATAAAATTTCAATATAAAAGGACCTCAGGGTAAAGAGGTCCTTTATTAGTCTTGGAAGTTTTACGCTTCGTCAGCTAAAATGTAGGTAGCTTTAGCTACACGTTTGAATTGAGCTTTGCTTTGCAAGTTTAAAAGAATAGTTGTTTCTTTTACTTGACGGCTTTTAAGAACACGTTTGACGATTTCATCGCGGTGCAATGGTTCTTTGGCATCTTTCAAAACACTTGAAATGATGTCGCTAACGGTACCTTTGCTGTAACCCCAGTTATCGAGGGCATAAATTCCACGGCCAATAAGCACAAAGCGCTTGTCTTTGATGAGCTCGTTGTGAATGGCTTGAGTAGTAACGTCTTTACGCTTGAAAGTACTTCCCTTAATTGACTTGGCAATTTCAGAAAAGTGCATAGGCTTTTTGTTATCCGCAAGAATAACGTAAATTTTATCACGAATATTTTTAGGGTTAACGGTTGGCCATTTGGTAAGACCCCAAGAATCTTTAAGGTGAGCTAATTGCTTGCTGATGCTCGCAAGGGCGCTAACTTGAAGTGGGTTTTCGTAATTGAGCTTGTCGAAAAGTTGGTCAACGCTTTGTGGAACGCCAGCTTCTTTTACGGTTGCCACGATTTCATCCACTCGGCCTTTGAGCTTTTTCTCATCACCGTAATCAGCGATAGTTACCGCTTGGAAGTAATTGTCATTTTCATCAAGAGTGGTTAAGCCTGGGGCTAAAGTTGCAATGAAAGCAACGTGAGCACGCTCTTGTTGGTTAGTGGCTTTGCCATAAATTTTATCGGCAAGGTCTTGGGTGCGGGCAGCACGGCCAATTTCGCTTAAAGTGCGAATGAACACCTTTTCCAGTTGTGAAACAGCATCTGTTTTGCCATTTTCGGCAGCTATTTTTAGACGTATTAAGATTGCTTTTTCAAGCTGACGAACACGTTCTCGGGTAATCCCAAGCAGTTCACCAATTTGTTCAAGCGTCTCGCGACGGTCGTAGAGTCCAAAACGACGTGTAATAATTTCACGTTCTCGTTCTTGATCGATGAGGGCGATGATATCACTCACCCCAGTTTTCAGGTCAATTTGTTTCGTTTCGGTTGCAGTATCGGCCATTGTGTATTCTTTTCTTTCTTTTCACCAAACTACAGGTATTTAGATTCTATATATTGTTAACATCATTATATAAGATTATATCGATAATGTCAAAGACTTTATATATTAAATCAATTATAGCATATAGTAGACAGGGTTTGTACAGTGTGTTGTGAGGCTTTTAGTTATCCACAGATGTGGTGTTATATGGCTCTATAAAACACTTCTTTATTATGTCGAGTCATGAAAAAGGGGCGGTATTGCTACCGTCCCTTTCCCTTAAAGCTCGTTATTTAATTATCCATGCCCTCCTGTGGTTCCCTGTTCTAGAACGGGGACACATCCATGCTGGGGTCCTTCACAGGCTGCTGAACATCATCGAGAACCTCGCAGGGTTGCGCGGTCTCGACAAGCATCATCTGTGAAGTCTACAGTCCAGTGAAGTGAGTTCCGCTGCCCGCGAAACGGGCATTCAAGGCAGCGAGCATCTCATCGGCGTTGGATTGAACAGAGTACATGCCGCAGTAGTACGAATAGTGATACTGCCTTCCTGGATCGACAGAACCGTTGAGCTCCTTGTAGGCCGCCCAGGCGGGAACACTATCGGCTTGGAGCTGCGCGACGCGCGCGTCGGATTTCACCGACGACTGTTCAGTCAGGCTGTACTGAATCTTGGGCAGCGTACCACTGCTGATTGCTGATGTGACCTCGCCGTGTATGTAACGGGTAACCATCCCACTGACCGAATACCCCTTAAGGATGTCGGGCAGGTTCGGCGTACTCTTCGCGATGTGCTCGTTGTAGTACGTGACCAGCTCGGTGGCCGTCGGAAGGTTGTCCCATTGCAGAGTTGAAACGACCGGGTACGACTTTCCTTCAACTTCGACGGTCTCGTAGATCGCCATTGAAGAAGCGGGAGAGATCTCGTTGCCGAAAATTCGGCTCTTGAGATCCACCTTGGAGTAGCCCTGGTTGAACAGGACTTCGCCTTCGTAGCCGATGTACTTCGTGATGAGGCCGGTGTTCGGGTTGACGTACACCGCCTCCATCGAAGGTTCGACCGTTGGGTAGTTGGACTCAGGTTCGACGGTTTCGCTGAACCATCCGCTGGTGCAGCCTGTCAGGCCGACTGCCAGGGCGACTGCCACGATAAACGCGGGTACTACCTTACGCATGCTGTTCACGGTTCACTTCTCTCGTTTGGGTTGCCAGGTGGCAACGGAAAAACTGCTTGGATAACAGTTAAGGTTTAAGGGCCAAAGCTTTGTAGCGTAAACGCTTGGCAAGACTTAACGCTGATATAATAGCATAAACACCTTTAAAAGTCAATATATGACTATTTTTTAACAGTCCGTGTCGCTTTAACAGTTTTAGGCTTTGTGGCTTTTTTAACCGCCGTCTTTTTAGCTGCAGGTTTCTTTGTAGTGGTACGTTTCGCAAACCGACCTTTGGTTTTCGCAGCGGGTGCATCGGAGAGCATTTGCTTGGCTTGTTCGTGGGTAATTTCTTCAGGTTTTTGGGTTTTAGGAATTTTAGCATTCTTTTTACCATCAGTAATATATGGACCGTAGCGACCATTTAATACTTTAATACCATCACCGAAGTCAGAGATATTCTTTTCAGCTTCAGTTTTTAACTTTTCCGCGTACACTTCAAGGGCTTGTTCGAGGGTAATGTCGTGCGGGTCGAGTGGTTTAATGCTGACGAAAAGTTTATCAACTTGAATATAAGGACCGAAACGACCAATATTGGCTTTAATTGGTAGGCCGTCCTTAGTTTCGCCTACAAGGCGTGGTAATTGGAACGCCCTTAAGGCTTCGTCGAGGGTAACTGTTTCGATACGTGAACCTTTTGGCATTGGCGCGAAGGTCGGTTTTTCTTCACTTTCAGTGTCACCAAGTTGCAGCATTGGGCCAAAACGACCGAAGCGGGCGTAAATCATTTTTCCGGACTTAGGGTCGGTGCCAATAGGTGTCGATTGCGCAACTTTCGAGCGGTCAATGTCGCCAGCGCCTTCAATGAGTTTATGGAAGGGTTGGTAGAATTTATCAAGCATAACGTTACGAGCTAAAGCGCCGGTGGCGATTTGGTCGAAGTCTTGTTCTACTTCAGCGGTAAAGCCAAAGTTAACAATTTGTTCAAAGTGTTCAGTTAAGAAGTCGCTAATCATCATACCGATAGCGGTTGGTACTAATTTGCCACGGTCGGCACCGGTTTTTTCTTTCACGACTTCGCGAACAACATCGTTACCTGGTGTAACACCTAAAGTAATAACATCACGTTCGTCGCCTTCGCCTTCACCCTTTTCGGCGTAATCGCGGACTTGAATAGTATTGATAATAGTGGCATAGGTTGATGGCCGGCCGATGCCAAGCTCTTCAAGCTTTTTCACTAAAGAACCTTCGGTAAAGCGAGCTGGTGGACGGGCAAAAGTTTGGCGGGCGTCAGCATGTTCCAGCTGTAAGGAATCGCCAGTTGACATAGCCGGAAGAATATCAGGGTCTTTTTTACCAGCGCCATACACTTTTAAGAAACCAGGGAATATAATAACCTCACCCTTGGCTTCAAAGGTTTTATTAGAGGTACTAATAGTAATTGTCACAACCGTCTTTTCAAGTTTAGCCGGAGCCATTTGGCTGGCTAAGGTACGGCGACGGATAAGGTCGTAGAGCTTTTGGTCGTATTCATTAGAACTCCCCCGCTCGGCAGACATATCAGTTGGGCGAATGGCTTCGTGAGCTTCTTGAGCGCTGGATGATTTCGTTTTAAACTGACGAACTTGTGAATATTCTTCACCGAAAGCACTCTTAATATAATCAGCGGCAGCAGCAATTGCCTGGCCGCTTAAGGTGTTAGAGTCGGTACGCATGTAGGTAATTTTACCCTCTTGGTACAGCTTTTGAGCGCTGCTCATGGTTGCCCGAGCACCAAAGCTAAGCTTGCTGTTGGCTTCTTGTTGAAGGGTACTGGTAGTAAATGGTGCGCCAGGGTTACGGGTACCAGGGCTAGTAGTAACATCCGAAACGCTAAAGGTAGCGTCTTTCAAAGAATCAAGGAAGCTTTGAGCTTCTTCTTCGGTATCAAAGCGTTGTGGCAATTCAGCCTTAACGGTTTCACCACTTTGGGTAAATTCAGCAGTAACTTTAAATTGGAATGAACCTTCGAAGCCTTGAATTTCGCGTTCACGCTCGACGAGTAAACGCACGGCTGGTGATTGTACGCGGCCAGCAGATTTACCGCCGGGAACTTTTTGCCAGATAACAGGGCTAAGCTCAAAACCAACCAAACGGTCTAAAATTTGACGGGCTTGTTGAGCTTGGACTAATTCCATATCAACGGTACGAGGGTTTTTGACCGCCTCTTCAATTGCCGTTTTGGTAATTTCATGAAAAACAATTCGCTTGGTTTTTGTAGGGTCGAGGCCTAACACTTCACAGAGGTGCCAAGCAATTGCTTCGCCTTCGCGGTCTTCATCGGTTGCCAGCCAGACTTGCTCGGCAATTTTTGTTGCTTTTTTCAGCTCGGTAATTGTTTTTTTCTTTTCAACATCGACTTCGTAAGTAGTGTTGAAGTTGTTGCTAACATCGATTGGAGGTGTGCCGTCTTTGGTTTTTTTAGCGATAGAACGAATATGACCTACACTTGAGAGTACAGTAAAGTCGCTACCGAGATACTTCTCGATGGTTTTAGCTTTTGCTGGGGACTCTACGATAACTAAATTCTTGCTCATATATATTCTATTGTACGTTTCTATTCTTATATTTTTATGTGACGAATCGTGTATTAGCTAAACACAAGGCCTGAGTTTATACAAATTACTATCATTTGTAAAGTATCTATTAAATTAAGCATTACCCCTTCTCGGCAGCTACATATATAAAGCGTTGTAAAAGTTAAGGGCCGCCACACAGAATGTGGCGGCCTTGGGTGGACTTTCGGTTAGGTGTTGCGGTAGCGCAACAAGAAGGCGTCGGCTGCGTCCAGGAACATCTGTCGGCCGCCGGGCAGTTTGGCTAGTAGCTTCTCGGCACTCTCTTCGTCCATTCTGAACCTGTAGATAGTGCCGGGCGCATCTCTGGTTGCCCATAACCCCAACCAGTAGCTCATGATGTTGAACACATCAGTGCTGGTGCGGTGCACCCTGTGGAGGATGATGGCAAACCGGAGGTTGTCGTGGTCGAGCTGAGTCTCGACAACTTTGAAGGCTTCGAGGAAGGATTCATGCAGTACCGCGAGGTTCCGCTCGTTAATCGTTGTTTCACCTCGTAGTACTAGTCCTGCCGCCAGCCCGACACCAAAGTCGAGCTTGTCAAGTGTACTTCTTTCATCATTCATGAAGGTCCCAATCTATTGATGTACGAAAGTCCTCTGCGAATTATACAATATTACCTTATATAGTCCACTGGTTACCGCCGAGTGCGCGAACGGTGCCGTTCAGTTCCATCATCGTCATCGCTTCCATGAACTCACTGGCGCTAGCTTCAGACTTCGCGAGTAACTCATCCCCGCTTCGCACACCCTGCTGAATTAATTCAATAATCCTTACTTCTAAGGGTGTATTTCCAAACACAAACTTTCGTTGCCCGGCTACTAAATGCGGTGCAATGACATTTAATATGTCATCGGCAGATAAGGCTACATGCGCACCTTGCTGTAATAGCCTATTTGGCCCCGCTGATAACAAACTTGTAATCGGTCCAGGCACAGCAAACACCTCTTTATTCTGCTCCAGGGCGTGTGCCACGGTCGAAAAGGTGCCGCTGCGATCTGCGGCTTCGGTAACAATAACGGCGTCTGCTAACCCGCTTACAATCCGGTTGCGTGCTAAGAAGTGATGTTTCAAAGCATCAACACCAGTATCGTACTCGGTAATAAGGGCGCCATGTTTGCTTATGCGGTCGGCTAAGCCCCGGTTGGATGCTGGGTATACACTATGTAGCCCTTGGGCTAAAACGGCGATTGTGGTGCCGCCTGCCTCAAGTGTGGCGGTATGAGCAATAGTATCGATACCGGCAGCTAAACCGCTGACCACCACTACCCCGCTTCGGGCTAAATCGGTGGCCAATGTTTGTGTTACTTCTCGCCCGTAGGGTGTTGGACGGCGCGTGCCTATTATGGCGACAACTGGTTGCCTTAAGACTGGTAAATTCCCTTTTATGTACAAATTTTCTGGTATTTTTGCTAGCTGTAACAGGGGTGATAAAAAGCTTTCGCTTACTATACTTTCTCTATTGATATTAATGATTTTCATGTTTACCCTAAAATAAGTATTGACACTAAGTCAACAAAGTGCTATACTTCAAAACGATTGATACAGCAATATAGCTATATCAAGCACCTTATACCCCCTATTTCTAACGGTAGTACAATTTATTGTACTGCTTATGTTAGGTAGCATGCAAGGCGCTTCTAAAGTAAATACCCTCCACTTTCTAAGCTTAGATTAATCTTGACAGCCTTGCGTGTTTACTAATCCCTTTAACGCCCTTTCTGTTAATTTATTAGTAGAACTGGACTCCCAATTAAAGGAATGTTCATCAGTGACTATACAGTAGTGATTGTCCTCTGCGAGATTCAATCAGGCGCGCTCCATATTTATTTTATCGGTCGCGACGCTTCACTCGAACATTCCTGGGTGGGTTAAAGGGTAAATTGGTGCCAGGTGATGCCCACCCTTACCTGGTACCTAGAAATAATATTTGAAAACCCCCCGCTCTACTTAGAGCGGGGGGTTTTGTTTTTCAGATGGAGATGGGGCGATGCAAGGTTCAGGCGGCGACTGTGGCTACTTCTGCTTCCGAGGTACTGGCCGTGGGCTTCCCTGCTAGCAGGTTACGAATCGCTTTGAGCTGCTTCGCGTTCATCTTAATCAGCGACTCACGGTTCAGCTCGATGACCTTACTCTGCCTGTAGGGAACTACCAGCAGGATGAAGCAGCGGTTTTCCTTGTTGGGCCGCTTGTCGATGTAGACGGTAATGTGCAGGTGGTAGTCGTCATGTGTGCAGCCGACTTCGGAAGCTTCGATGTGCTCGTGTACGTACACCACCTTCTTCTTCGGGCGGCCCAGAATCAGGCTGCTCACAGTCACGGTTTTTTGCCTTCGCAGGTAAAAATGGACCGTATTCGGTGTGCGAGGGATGAACGCTTTGATCGCCTCAACGACATCGTCGATCAGCAGTACTCGTTCTAGCTTATTCCCCATAACTTACTCCAATGTTCTGTCAAACTACCTTTTCGGGAGTCTGACTGCGGTGTGGTCAGCTCGACCGAAAACTAGCAGTAAGTATGCGATAAAAGACGATCTGGTGCAAGCATAGGCTCGTTATGCCTCGAGTGTATGGCTGACTGGCTCCAGGTCGCCTTTTACAAAGGCTTCAATAAGTTCGGTAATTTTCGTTTCGATAAGTTGATGGAGCTGCTTTATTTCTTCTTCCGAAAATGCGCTTAATACAAAATCCGCGTCATTCATACTATCGCGTCGCTCATTCCAAATACCGATGCGAATACGAGCGTAACTTTGACCTAGGTGGGCATTCAAACTTTTAATGCCATTGTTACCAGCATCACTCCCCTTTTCGCGCACTCGAATGGTACCAAACGGTAAGGCGAGCTCATCATGAATAACAAGGACGTCCCCGGCGATGTTCAGTTTGTAGAAATCAACCAAGCCACGAGCTACTTGGCCGGTTTCATTGTAGAAAGACAACGGCTTAACTAGAAGTATTTTTTCGCCTTGTAATGAAATTTCGGCAATGTCCGCTCGGAACTTCTCTTGAGTCCGCCAAGTGCCACCTTGCGCCTCTGCTAAAGCATCAAGGGCAATAAAGCCAGTATTGTGACGAGTGCGCGCATATTGGCGACCGGGATTTCCTTGAGCAAAAAGTAGTTTCATAACTGCTTCTATTGTACCGTATTGAATAAAATCAAGAAATATGCCATAATATCACCTAGTTTTGTTGAATTATCCGGAACTCGAACATTACGAGCAGAGTTGAGAGGAATTTTTAAGGCTACTTAACACCAGCCCGCAGTTGATCGTGTCATCATTCGTTTTTACCAAAAAAGATTGGAGGGATGATGGACTACATCATCCAGCACCCGCTTAACACCATCCTGTGGGGGGTTGTCCTGATAATCCTGCTCTCGGTGGCGTATCTGATGCACGCATTGTCGCCGCTGAAGAAGTACACGGAGGTAGATTACGACGCGAAGGAAGCCATCTTTGGATCAAAGGTGGTCGCGTTCGTGGCCGGTTTCTACGTCTTGTTCGCATGTCTTCCGGCTATCGCGTACGAAAGTGCCGACCCCCTGGTTCACTTCGCAGTACTGTTCGGAGCGGCGATCGCAGTAGTTGTGCTCTTCGCCATGTCGAAGCACTGCAGAAGAGTGATGTCCAAGTACAAGAAGAAGGTCCCGAAGATCGGGACCAAGCTCAACCGCCGCTCGTAACGTTCACCCAGTGCTACTGAGGCCTCGTCTTCCAAACGGATGACGAGGCCTCAGGGTGCTTACAACTTAAAGAATTTATTTACCGTTTTTGAACGGTTTTTTTGTTCCTTTGGAAGCTTTAGTGATTACTTTAGCTTTGTAGTTTGGTTTCACTTGAGGTTTGCTAGCCTTAGCTAAGCCAATAGGCTTTACTTCAACTTTTGGCTTTACGACTTTAGGTTTAACTTCGGCTTTTACTTCCGTCTCAACTTCAGCATCAACAAATGCTTCAGGGTTAGCCAGTGCTTTCGCGGCAGCTTTCTCTTCGTATTCGGCTTTTTCACGGTTAGCTTTAATTTGCTTCTCGTCGCGGAAGCTAAAGCGAATGGCTGTACCGACAAAGTCGAACTCTTCACGTAAAATGCGTTCCAGGTGGCGTTTGTAGCTCCAGTGAATGAACTTCAGGTTGCTACCGTAGATAACGAACCATGGTGGCGAATTATCGGTTTGTACCATATAGCGAAGTTTCGGATGGGTATTTTTAAGGCCAGCCGGCGGGTGGCGTGAAACAACATTTTGGAGCATATCGTTAAGTTTACGAGTTTTAACTTCTTGGTGACGACGTTCGTCAATTTCTAAAATAAGGTCGAATAACTTTGAAACGTTTTGGCCAGTAACGCTGCTAGTAAAAATAAGCGGTGCCCATGGAACAAACTTAAAGTTTTGAGAAATTTTAGGCGCTAGGGCGTCGCGAGTATAGGCATCCTTGCCTTCTACACTGTCCCACTTGCTGACAACGATAACTAAACCTTTGCCAGCTTCATCGATAATACCGGCCAGGCGTTGGTCAAGTTGAGTGTTGATTTCGTTCACGTCCATTAAGAGGAAACAGATGTCGCTCTCTTCAATCGCTTGCAGGCTACGAAGTACGCTGAACTTTTCAATGCCGACTTCTTGCTTACCTGGTTTACGCATGCCAGCGGTGTCGAGCAATTCAATGGTTTGCGTTTTATACTTTACCTTTACACGGTTGATGTCGCGGGTAGTCCCGGCGATGTTCGCAACCAAAGCTTGTTGCTTACCGGCAAGGGTGTTGAAGAGGTTGCTTTTACCAACATTTGGACGGCCAATTAACGAAACCCGAATAACATCAGTATCTTCGCGCTCGGTAGCTTCAGGGATAAGGTCAGTAACCGTATCGAGCGTTTCTAAAACACCGGTACTGTGTTCAGCACTAGTACGAATAATTTCTTTAATACCAAGGCGACGGAATTCATCGGTTGGGAGAGCACCAGCCAGGTCGGTTTTATTGATTAGCAAGATAACTGGTTTTTTGCTTTTAAGGGCTTTTTTAGCCACAATGCGGTCTTCGTCGCTAACGTACTGAGTACCATCAACCATTACTAAAATGACGTCAGCAGCATCAGCCGCTTCGGTAATTTGCTCTTGAATTGATGCTTCGAATTCGTCGTTAGGGTCTTTTAAACCAGCGGTATCAACCATCCAAAAGGTATGGTTAAGGTGAGTAACTTTTCCCAACACGTTGTCACGTGTAGTCCCGGCTTCGCGGGCAACAATTGCTTGCTTGGATTTTACAAAACGATTAAAAAGCGAACTCTTTCCGACGTTCGCTTGACCAATAATCGCAACTGTAGGAAGTTTTGAAGCCATAACAGAGGTAATTATAGCAGAAAAACGCTCTTCACGCTAGCATAAGCGGCATGCAGAATTTTTCTATTTGCTTATTTCAGCGAATTCACCCGGCTTTAAAGCTTCAAGTGTGTAAGTTCCGAAGCTAATCCGGTGCAGCGCTGTAACGGTGTATCCAAGGCTACTAAATGTTCGGCGGATTTGGCGGTTGCGGCCTTCGTGCATGGTAACCAGCCAGTCTTTGGCACTATCGCGCTTTTCCAGGCTTAATTTGCTTGGTCCGTCTTCCAGTTCGATCCCAAAATCACTGATCATTTGTTGATGAAGTGGTGCTAGCTCGGTATCAAGCGATACTTCGTAGGTTTTGACCTTATAAAACTTGGGGTGGGTCATGTTGTAGGCAAAGTCGCCATCATCAGTTAGAAGCAGGAGCCCACTACTGTCTTTATCCAAGCGGCCGACTGGTTTTAAATTATGATATTTCTCTGGTAATAACGAATACAGTGTAGGTACGTCACCTTGCTGCTTGCGGGAAGAAACATAACCGATTGGCTTGTTCAATGCGACATAGGTATAGGCTACCCTTTTTGCTAAGGGCTTTGACTTATAGGTAATGGTGTCGCTTTCTTCAAAGCGGCCACCTAATACAGCCGTTTGGCCGTTCACCTTCACATGCCCGGCGGCGATGCTATTGTCAGCTTCGCGCCGAGAGACGCCAAGTTGAAATGCTAAATATTTATTAAGACGTTCACTCACTGGTTTAAGTATAACAGCTAAACTGTTGGTGGCGTAGGTGGGACGCTTGGGCTATTAAGCGCTTGGTCCATCTGACTTGATAAATCAAGTACGCCAGGGCCTGGTTGGCTTGTAAAGTCACTAAGCGGTGCAATTACCCGTTCACCTAATGTTGCTGGTGCTGAAAAGGGCGCGGTTGGTTGTGGCATTGCAGCTGGTGCAGCTACAGGCGCGGGTGCTGGGAATGGTGCCGGAGTAGCGACTGGTGCTATAGGAGCGATGGGAGCGACCGGTGTGACTGGTGCGATAGGCTCGGCTGGCGCAACAGGTGAAACCGGAACATCAAAAGCGGCGGGTGCTGGGGTGAATGTTGGGACTGGCGAAGGTGTTGGCAAGGCAACCGGAACTGCTTCTAAAACAGGCAACGGTGCGGTAGGAGTTGGCAACTCACTTAATACTGGAGTATCTGGAAATTCAATGGCTACTGGAGCGGCAGCGGCTACTGGAGCAGCTTCAACAGGTGCAGCAATAGGTTGAACAGGAGCTTCGGCGGTTGTGTAGACTGGTGCTGGGGCTGCATTTGGTACGCCATCACCTAAGACGTCGTGAACAGTGCGAACAACATCTTCAATACCAACTTGTGATTTCACCAGGTAACGGTCAGCACCAAGGGCTTCGCCGCGGGCGCGTTGGTCCTCGCTAGATAGCGCGGTCATCATAATAACTTTGACGTTTTTGGTTTCAGTAGTGCTCCGGAGAATATCCAGCATGTCGAAACCGCTGATCTTTGGCATCATGACGTCGCTGACGATCAGGTCAGGCCGTTCTTTGATTGCCATTGCTAGGGCTTCTTCGCCGTCGCCAGCTGAGACAATTTCGTACCCCTCAGCCATTAAACGTACGCCGTAAATTTCGCGTAAACTTTTATCGTCTTCAACTAATAGGATTTTTGCCATAATTACCTTTATTCTACTTAATATCTATGGAAAATACCATAGTGCTTACGTTTATGTTCATCTTCCGCTTTGCCCTCGTTGCTGTTTGGATAAGGCCTCGAGTTGTTTAACGCGTTCATTAATTTGCTCCCGTGTGAGCGTTTCGCCCCTCGGCACACTGGTCGCTGGGCGCGCAGCCGGTGGGGCTACAGGCAATTCTTGAGGAACGGGTATGGCTGCTGGTGCCACGATTGGAGCTGATGGTACTGGCATTGGCGTAGCAGATGGCGCAGGCGTCGATGCTGGTATTGGCATAGGTGCGGCATTTGATGCCGGAATAGGCGCCGGTGCAGCCACGGGAGTACTGGCGGCAACTTGAAGGGCTTTAGCCCCCTGCTGCTCTTTAAGGTGCTCCGCTTCTTGGGTTTCGATACGAGGCAACTGGAAGAAGAAAGTACTCCCCTTTTGATAAACGCTTTCTACCCAAATACGACCCTGCATATTTTCGGTTAAACGGCGTACTAGGTATAAACCAAGGCCGGTGCCGCCAATTTCTTGGCGGTCCATGTTATTAACCCGGTAAAACTTCTGGAAGAGGTGTGGAATATCTTCGGGTGGAATACCAAGCCCAGAATCTTTGACGCTTATAATAACTTTGTCTTCATCGCCACTAACATCGACAATCACTTCGCCTTGAGGAGTGTATTTTATAGCGTTATCGATTAGGTTATCAAGGATTTCGCGGATGTGGTCGTTGTCTTGATTCACATAGTACACTGGCATAATTTTCTTTTGTGAACTACTGGCCGCTGCGGTATTAGCCGAGTTGAAAATAAGCTTCAGCCCTTTATTAACAGCCTTTTCGTTCAAACCTTGAATAATTGTCTCGGTGAGAGAAACAACATCAACTACTTTTGGAACATTTGTTAGCCGGCCGTCGTCACTTTTTGATACGTCCAGTAAGTCTTGGAATAAACGGCCAAGGTGCTGCGCGGCTTCGTGGGCTTTCATAATGAAGTCTTTAGCCCGAGCATCGACTGTGGCAGTAGTAGCGTTCATAGCCAGGCCGAGGTAGCCTTCAATGGCCGCAACCGGTGTGCGCATTTCATGGCTGGCGGTACTAATAAATTCCGCTTGTTCACGTTCTTCGGCGCGTTCTTTAGTAATGTCTCGAAAAACAATAATTGCCCCTGAACCCGTATCGCCAATTGGGTTAACTACCAACGATACCGAAATCTTTTTGCCAGATTTCGTCAGGGCGATTAAGTGCTTGGCGCGTGATTGTTGGTTGGTATTGAGAACTTGTTCAATTGGGTCCATTGCCGGGTCGAGGTCGGTGCCCCTTTCATCTTCAAGTTTAAGAATTGATTTATAGCTTAGCTTCAAAGCGTCCTGTTTGCCCCAGCCAAGCATTTGTTGAGCTGCTGGGTTGATAAGTTGGATAGTGGCGGTTGAATCAATGGCAATAACCCCATCACCAATGGCGTTAATAACTATTTCAGATTTCGAGGCAACCTCGGATAGTTGATTAGCTAGGTTTTTGACATTCTTAGTCGAATCGTCAATTTCTCCTTGCTCTCGCCACACCAAAATACCGATGACTAATGGTAAAGCCGTACCGAGGAAAAGTAAGCCAAAAGTTTCAAAACTATAGGTATGTGCCAAGTAGACCCCAGCAATATAACTACCGATTAAAAATGTAATCGCTAACCAACCGTAGGCACCAAATAATGCTGCAAAGAACGCAATTAAGGTCCAAAAGACAAAATATGGTGATGCCAGGCCACCGGTATGGAGCACTTGCCAGCCAACGGCTAACGTAAGAAGTGTGAAAGCTGTCATGCTATAACCAAAGCCAGACAACTTTTCTTCCATAAAGAAGAATGTGGCGCTCGCGATGGCTGCAAGGCCAGCGATAATTGCTGTTACAAGGTTTACTTCAAAAGATTCGGGGACAGAAAAAACCGCTGCTAACTTGAGCGCGTAAATAGCTACAAGTGAGAACGACAGCAAAAAAATTGCCACGTACAAACGACGATGCCAGGTGTGCGACAATCGGAGCGGAGTCATTATAAGTGTTGCCTACCCTTTTAAATACTTATGGTTAGTATGACGGATTGGAGGAAAGAATACAACCTGAAACAAATTAAAAAACACCGCATAAAGCGGTGCTGTATTTGAACAATTAAAACATATACCAGATATGACGAACCCGCTGCGTTATTGCAACGGAGCGAGGCTCGACATTGCTTTGCAGCGGGTATCAGTAATTCATTTTGGGTGGTGGCGGAGAGGGTGATGCGCTACAGCGGAGCTGCGCCGATCTCTCGAACCAGGTTACGCCACGACTCGTCCGTGATATATACCACGGCGCGTTCGGTTATGCGCTCATCTAGAGGTTCGTATGTGACGGTGGCGGGAGCTCTGAACAACCCGCCCAGGTCAAGGCCTAAGAACTGGCGCATGCAAGGTCCTTCGACCTTTACGATTTGTTTTTTGTCGATAGCCACCCTCGGACCTTCAATTGTTGTGAGGAGCATTCTACTTCCATTCACTCGTGAAACGACTCAATTTGAGTTACTGGTATAATATCACTTTCGAATGGTTAGTCAATAACTATAAAACTTTATTACGATTCCCTATTCAAACTACGCTCAACCAGATTTTTATAAATTAGTTTTGACTCTTGCGAAATAGTAAGATTGGTAATTTTTTCGAAGGCCATCAATTTCATTGTATTAATATTTTCTTCAACGGCTATACTGGCCCCTGACTCAATTAATAAAAGTTTGGCTGTGTTGATTTCATCGACAGTTGCATCCTTATAATGAAAAACCGCTTTAAAAGCTTCGGATTGTTCGGGCGTTGCTAATAGCTCAAATTGTTCAATCAGGTAGGTATGCTTTCCTTCGGTGATGTCCGTAGTGATACTTTTACCAGTGGCAGTTTCATTGCCAAACATACCAAGTAAATCATCACGGAGTTGATAGCCAATACCTAAAATTTCAGAAAATTGGGTTAAAATCTTGACGTCTTGCTCGGGTGCTTCGGCTAGAATTGCCCCCATGGTTATAGGGCTTATAAACGAGTAACTAGCTGTTTTGTATTTGGCAATTGATAAAGCACTAATTTCACCTTCAGGTAGAAAAGACGCTTCTGTATCTAATAGTTCACCACCGATCACTTCGAAAATGGCTTTATTAAATATTTCATCGGCTTGTTCAATAAGCAGTGTTGGCCGGTTTGTCTTTCGAAGCAGCCGGTGCGCATCACTGATTAAGGCATCGCCACCTAACAGTGCAGCACTTATCGACATGTGCATTTGTTCGGTTTCGTCATTCAAAAAACGGCTGTAATATTGTTTGTATTGCCCACTAATATTACTAATGCCATAGCGGACGCTGTCGCGGTCAATAATGTCATCATGGATGAGCATTGCTGTGTGAATCAGCTCTTGGGCGACAGCCGCCGGCAGTACGTCATTTAGTGCACCTTGCGGATTATATGCCTGATAGGTAGCTAGCACCATGAATGGCCGGAACCGTTTCCCGCCTGCCAGCAGTAGGCTCTCAATTGACTGCCAAAGTCGGGTATATGTCGGGCCGAGTTGTTGGGATTCGTTCAAACGAGTTTGACAATAGTTTTTAATATAATCATCGGTAAGCTGTTTGGCTGTCTCGATATCAATAAGATGTTGCATAGTAGACTTACTATACACTAGCATTTCCCGCTACGGTGACGTGAAGGTCCGGATCACCTACTGCTGTGCTGGATGAGGCTCGGCAGGTATCAGCGGCTTTTGCTGCACGCTGGTAATTCACCGTACCAAACGACTATGTTATTCTTCGCGACAAGCTTCGACAATAGATTGCCCGACAGCTATGGAAACCATAGTTTGGCAGGTGTAGAGCATGATTCCGCGGTGGGTTCGAGCTCGGAACCTTTTTGTAAAGTATAAATCTTCATCCGATTTAATAACTTCATGGGCAATAATTTCGACAGTTCGATAAGTTACGTCACTGAACGAGTATTTTTGACGAATAATTGTCACCAGCTCGTTTAGGCTGACATACGACTTATCACCTACTTTTAAGCCTTGGCCAGTGTGGACAGCATTAGGAAGATTCGCCAGGTATAACTGAATTTGTTCTTCGTCGTAGGCTTCAATGGCTTCATGGTGACGACGAACCATACGCACATCGATGTTTTCGTGTTGCTTTAGGTATTCCAGGGCAAAGCTATCAACGTTGAGGCGGGTAAATAAGCGGCCGGCTGAGGCGAAGGTGCGCACTTTACCATCTTGTTTAATTGAGGCTTGGCCGCGGGTTAAGTGCGGTAGCGTTTCGAGTAGTTCATTGTACAAGGTGTAGTTGTTAATAATAGTTTCAACAGCGCCATAATGTTTAAAGATGGCTTGGATGGATTTTTTCATTGGGGCTTCGTGGGCTGGGTCGATGGCGCCGATGGCTGAACCGTTGGTAATGGTTTTCAGGGTAAAAATATCAGCCATTGAAACTTGTGGTGCGGTATTCGCGGCTATTAAATCAACGATATCGATAGCTAAGGCCGGCCGGTTATCAGGTTTGTTACGCAAAATGCGCCCGGTGCGTTGGCGAGCTGATACCAGCGACCTTGTAGGTCGGGCATTGATAATAACATTGGCCCGTTGGCTATCCCAACCTTCAGTTAGAACGTCAATGTACGTCAAAGCATCAATTGTCCCCTTTTCCAGCTCCGCATATATTTTTTGGCGAGCAGCCGCAGAAATTGAACTGGTAATAGCGCTGACTCGAATTGGCCTCGGAATGCCATCGGCATCATCAACATACTGTTCGCTAAGCATGTCAGCTAATAAGTGAGGATGAGCCATGGTATCACCAGGAATGCAGGCTATGATGGGTGTATTACCAGCTTTGATTAACTGGGTCGCAATCGAAACAACCATTTGGTTGCGCGAGCGGTTATGAATTAGTTGTTTCAAACTTTTGTTTTCGTACTCACCTAGTGCGCCAATTGAAAATTCTTGCGCCGTTGTTGTTGGCGCCGGAATGGCGATAGGAATCACCGACGAAAGCATGTCCAACTCGATGGCTTCTTTGAGGTCTAAGCGGTGGATTAAGGCTGGGAGTAAACTTTCCAGGCTGCGAGAGGCGTGGTAATCCGGTGTGGCCGTAAAGCCGATGATAAGTGTTTCGTCATTAATGTCGTTGACGATACGGCGGCTGCTGGCGCCTAGGGCTTTGTGGCCTTCATCAAGAAAAATAATATCGAACCGTTCGTTTACCATATTCACTAATTTAGTGTGCTGATTCCCCTGCTGGTCGGTGGTTGTAATTGGAGTGGCCGCAAGCTTCACCAGTGAAGCATAGGTAGTAATAGTTACTTGAGCTTCCAAACCACGCAGGCCACTAGGAGTGTCACTGTAAAAGGTACCAACGCTCATATTTGGTGCAAAGCCGGCGAAGCCCTTATCGCCACTACTGCCGCCAAGTGTTTGGCGCACAAGGTCTTTAGTTGGTGTAACGACCAGGATTTTTGGTGGTTTTTCAGCCTGGTAGCTGAAAGCCTCGGCTAAGGTAACGAATAAAACCGTCTTGCCGGTACCAGTTGGTGCTTCAATATAACCCCGTTTATTACCGCCTCGTAAAAACTCAACGGTATCTTTAATAATTGCTTTTTGGTGCTTATATAAAATATCCGCTTTGTTACCATCGGCGATATATTGTTCCAAATTATGCAGATACCGTACATCAAGAGACGATGCCGGATGAGTTGAGGGATTGGAAGAAGGTGTAGGCGTGGTCATCAAGCAACTATTATCTCATTATTGCGAAGATTTGTCGCCTACTTTTTACGATTGATATGAAAAAACAAATTTAGGCTTTGTTGTTTCTAATTCTTGTTTCTAATTCTTGACGAATCTCGACATTATTGAAAGCTCCCGGCTCGTTATTAATAATGCGAAGCTGTTCATATATATATTCTGTTACATCATAAATAATCGCATTATCGTCAGTCGCGTACTTTTTGATTAATTCACCAAATTCTAGAATAGTTTCAATAGTTTTTATGTTTGGTTTTTCTAAATCGAATAGTGATAATGCGAGTTTAGTGTACTGTATTTGGTCTTGAGATATAAATTTCATAATGGTTTGCCTTTATTATACCGCAAATTTAAGAGAGTCAGTTTTAAGACATGACTCAGGTCTGTAAAACTATGCTCCAGGTCCGGTGTACTGACGACGCAACGTACCGTTACTGTTAGGTCCTTCGCCTGGACCATAATGGTCGTGGTGTCGGCTGTCGCGGAAGTGGTCTTGAGAAAGGTGTCCATCGGCTATAAGAGTGTGACCTTGCTTCGTACCCCATCCAAGTGCGAATGTTACTGGATAGTTATCAATCCATCCATGCTGTGACTTCAAGAAGCCTCCTCGGTGTCCGTCCTTGCCAGGGCCTTCGAAATTCTGTTGGCCGTGCGGGTCGAACGGGTCTCGCTTGTAGGTCACTTTCCCTGATCGATCCATGGTGTAGTGACCATGACCGGGTCCGTTCGGCTCACCCACTCCACCGAAGTAGATTTGGATAGTGCCGTCAGGGTCGGTCTTGGTATAGACGTTGTCACGATGAGCGTAGGGTACGCCTGCACGTTCGGCAATTGAACGTTTGTCCTTCGTCTTTTTGGCGTTTTCTGCTTTGACGATGGCCAGCCTCGCCTGGAAGGCTTTGCTGGCAGTATCGAAGGCAGCCTTAGCTGTCCTATACTCCTTCATCGCTCGCTCGTGCGCAGCCTTTGCTGCTTCGTAATTGTGTTTCGCAGTACTGAAATGTTCTTTAGCGACTTGAAAAGCGGTCACGTACGGTTGATGCCGGGCGGCAGCGGATCGCAGTTCATCTACAAGCCTGCGACGTTCCTCGACGTAGCCTTTGGATTCAGCCTTATATGTATGCCCTTGCTCGGCGTACATTTTAGCGCTTGCTCCGTCATGACGATCGTGTGCATTGGACGCGCTATCGAAAGCGGCGCCCATGTTTCGAAAAGCTTTTTCTTGAGATGTATTCAAGTGCTCGATCCGAGGTCCGTAGCTGTCTCGCAGCCGCTGCAGGTTCTCCCAGGACGACTGCTGTGCTACGTATGCACGATCCTTCTCTTCAAAAGCGGCATGGAGGGCGTCTCCTGTGGATTTCTTTCGGTCCCACGCGGATTGCTGGGCTTTGTGAGCGGTTTGTTTCTGCTCGTAAGCACGCTGTTGGACATCGTTCAAGCGGTCGAGTTCAGCATCTTTTGCCATGATGTATCACCTAATTGTATAAGGAGCGGAATACCGAGTCGGATGACTGGTAGTATTTTTATAACACTTATTGTCATTAATAACAATAATTCAGTTTAATTATAAAAAGCGCCATACACTATGACGCTTTTTTGGTGTTCCCTACCTACTCTACTTAGCAGACATCCAGCGTCGAACCCGCCTAGCCCGCAAAAACGCTCGCATGCGCGCTTCAAGAATAGCGTCGATTTTTACTGGTTCTGATGTAGTGCGCCGAGGTGTCGCAATGTAACTAATTAGTTCAATATCATTTGTGGTCTTCATGTAATCTCCATAGTCTTTATAAATAAAAAACAACTAAAACAAACTGCTTAGCTGTACGGGTTTAATTTATAAGGCTAACTGGTGGAGTGTACTAACCGTTGATAGTATCCTCGCGACAGGGAGCCGAGATTGTATATAGACTTCCAGGGATGCTTTGCGAATGCCAGTGTATGTGTCGTCTGGTATTAATTATACGACTGAGGCGGGTTGCTTACAACTAGGAACGTTGATGGAACTTTACTTACTTGACATATTAAAATGCCTATGCTATAATAGAATTATATTAGCCGCTATTCAGCGCATTCTCTTATAACAAAACAAACAAGGAAAATAATGGAAGTTATTTATTTGGCAACATTTCTCGTTGCTCTGATATCAAGTATTTTAAGCGGTATCGCTGGTGGCGGTGGTGGCTACCTGATGGCACCATATTGGCTTTTGAGCGGTATGACGCCAGCACAGGGTGCAACAACTGGCGGGTTTATGGCAATTGGCATGGGCGCAAGCTCATTAGCGGCTTTTCGTAAAACAGACCATTTCCCTTCTCATAAAAAACGGACAATAACTTTGGTAATAATTACAGCCATTGTTTCAATCATCGGCGCGCTCACACTCATACATATTGATACAAGTTCGTTTAAAACTATGCTAGCGGTGATTACAATCCTATCCATTCCTATGTTGTTTATTGATCGACGTAAAATAAAAATACCTACACAATATCGAAATGTAGGTGTTGGATTATTGACACTGTTACTTCTAGCAAGCTCTATCATTTCTAGTAGTGCATTTTCAATATTGATTGCCATCGGATTATCGCAGTTATTCGATTTAACCATTTTACAAAGTACAGCACTACGAAGGCTCATTGGGCTGGTGCAATCAGGGGTGATATTTGCTATTCTCGCTTTTCAGGGTAATTTTTTACTCCTGCATGCTTTAGCAGCTATTCTTGGTGGTAGTATAGGGAGCTATATTGGCACCCGATTCGCTATTAAAAAGGGTGAGACGTTTGCGAAATATGCATTAGCATTTGGTGCGTTGGTAGGCGCGATTTTCTTATTAAAATGAAGAAATTGTTGATTGGCGTGAGTTGTATATAAAAAGCGAACGCCCCGCTAGCTAACATCGCCAGTGATGACGTTGCTTGCTTGCGGGGCGGGATGTCCGTGTCTACACGAGGTACTTTGGAACGAATTGGAGTAGAGGGAAATTAGGGCCGTTGTAGTAACTAACCGACCTATAAAATAGCTCTTTCCAGACAACCTCGTAGTCCTCGTGGTCGGAGATGTCGAATGGTTGCTCGTCATCTTGGGCATGTAGGGACAGCTCGGTGCCATCGACGAACTTCATGGTTGCACCGCTGAAGATCGGACGACCCTCCGGCTGTACATCGCTGTTCAGGATGAGCTGGTCGCTTTCGGCGTTCTCCATCTTGTACTCGAGATGGTTGCAGCTCAGCCACAGGCTGAAAACTGGCCAGGCGGAATCGGGGCCGAAACCTCGAAGGCGCTGGATAGGCGTAGCCTTGCCAATCGCCGTGCCCTCTAGTAGAAGTGCTTGGCAGTCGAGTCGCAATGTGTTCCCGTTGACTTCCAACTGTGCGGATGACAGATTCGTGATGAGGCGCATTGATGTTCCTATTCCAAGGTAGACAATCGATTTTAAAGGACAGTTATATTGTAAAATAAAATGCTAATAAAGTCAATATATCGTGCAGGCAAGTAAAGTTTTAATAATCCTGCGGTTCTCCATCACCCCAAGGATCCCGCTGAAGCCTTTTCTCTAAAAGAACACCCTCGTTGCCAAGCGGCGTAGCCTTGAATGCTTCTAATGTGACTAGTTCACCTTTTAGTGCACCAGCAAGCTCGCTTTCTATAGGATTATTGACGCCTATATATTCAAAATTTTGCATTGGGATGCCAAGCGTCTGTGCATGAAATTGGTAGCGGTCTGCTTTAAACGCCCATCCAACTACAAAGACTTTCGTAGGCATCGCCCCAGTAATAGATTTGAATTCGCGCAAACTATAGTCGAGATTTTGGTATGAATCTCGTGCGTATTCCTCCAGAACGGCATGTGGTGCTTTAGTCGAAAGAAGCTTTGCGATTTCAGAGTAGGTTTTAGCTTCACTCCAGAACTTCCCTGATGCAGCTCTTGTGCGACCACCGGAAAACATTAGGAGCGAATCTTCGTCCGTTAATTCCAATCCCTTTTTGATATGTTTAATGTAGAATCCAGGCTCACCGGCTTGAAAGCTTTGAAGTGCCCATAGGCTGTCATCGTCCACTTTTGCGGAGAGTGGCAATGTCACATCTTCTTTAAAGGAAGCATGCCCCGGAACGATAATAAGTTTTGTTCGCTTTTCAATCATTTAGTTATAATAACAAAAATAAGCCTTTCGACTTATATTGACTAAAATCCATTAAAGTTGTATTGTATCATTAGTCCGCATCAACGATAGGAGATATGATGGACGCACCTAAGGTTGTACAGGTTGACCGCGCATCGGCAACCATTCACACTCACATGGAAACGGTTTGGGGAGCACTGCGCGAAGACGGTTCGGTGGCGTGGAAAGCCACTGGTTCTGGACATTACGGTCCCGTTAACTGGGAGAACCTGGAAGTGCCAGAAGGTCACGGCGCGGTCGTGCACGTGACTATTTCCTACGCCGTTGAGCGCAGTAACCTTCAGGCGAACATGACCCTGCTCTTCGAAGATGGATCCATGGCAAACTCATGGCCAGACCTGCGAGACTTCGAAGGTTGGTCGTTCGACCAAACCGAACCGAACCTGCCTTTTTTTGAAGACATCTAGCCCCGTCTAAACGTTGAGCCTTGCTCCGTAAGGACGGGGCTCAACACTTTTCAGAGCTTAATACCATGACAAAAACAAACAATTTAGCACATACCAAAAAGTGCCTCATAGTCGTTTCAACTATAAGACACTTTTCTATATATGTAATGCTACTATGGTGAACCTAAGCTACCCGATTTATAAATGAATCATAATTACTTATCTAAAAATGGACGGCGACCTTGAACTTGCATTTCTCGAAGTTGAGTTGCCAAGAGCTGTACGGTGTTTCTGTTTGCGCCTAACTTACTTGATATGCTATCAACATAATCGAGAGGATTTTTCTCAGGGTCTTCTGTGAGTATTTCACCAAACTCACCAATGATATAACTTGTAATATCTTCTTCAAAAAATTCAATGTCTTCGTTTGAAAGACTGTCAGATTCTGTTGATTTTTTCGACTCAAATGATGCTTCGTTCATTTTTCGACCTCCATTGAATAATAGTATAAACATACTTTAACATAAATGCATAGTAACATCAAATATGAAGTACTAAACATACTTATGTTTAGTAAAAATCCAAACAAAAAACGCCACCGAAGTGACGTACTTTGCTTGGTGACCCTTCCCTATCTGATTTTTAACTCTATAGTGGCGGAAGTAGTCAGTTGTAACGATACGATAAACTTGAAAAAAGAATAGCATTAACCACGAGTCGCGACAATTCGATTTTCGTTTTCATTCAAAATATGAGTCCGTATAAAAGAGTCGACCGCCCACTGTGTTGTGTTAGCTTGCAGGCTATTGATGTATAGTAGACCCGCTACGTTATCTCTCAATTTAACTATAATTTCTCCACTAGCAATTGGACCTGCGCTACCACCGTTTTCAATAGCAGGACCGAACGTTCGGGAGATTTCTCCACCATAATTTTCTCCGACCCAATACGCGGTTTTGGTTTCTATATTTGGTGTGAATGATAACTTTAAATTATAAAAATACGAAATAGGTTTTTTATTGCCATCGAGCATGGCCTCCCACGCGGCTCCAATCTTAAGATTTGCAGGTAGTACCACGTTTTCCATAAACTCCTTACCTGCCGGAGTCATCTTACTTAGAAGAGCCTTAACATTTGGTTTTGAATCACTATCAGGTAAATAGCCTGTTATATCACGCAAAATGGAGTAATCGTCTAGGGTTAGACTACCTGTGTAAAGTGAAACCGCCTCCAGTGGTTTTGAGGTGTCGAGATTGTGTTTTTTGGCATAGTCACTAAAGGTAAGTTGAGCGTCAATGGTTAAGTCTGGATCAATTCCGCCGACATACCGGACGACCTGTGCCTCTTCTGGTCTTTGCTCAATGCCTGCATTGTATAACGTCTCTGTAATTTGCTGTGGCATTAGCTTTAAAACTGTCGGATTGCCCCATGTTGGTTTTGCCTCAAGCGAAAAAAGTTCTTTTTTTTCGGGTTGTTGTAGTGTTGTAGTGGGATAACTATCTTCTGTGGAGCTCCGACGGTGTTTCCGAAAAAATCGCATAAATACGCTACCGGAAGTATCATTATTACTATTCTCATTTGACTGACTATATTCAGAATTAGGTTCCATGCCATTATTGTATCAAATAAGTTGACGAACAATAGTAGTATAGAATAGAAAAAACGCCACATAACGTGACGTACTTTCTATGGTGATCCCGCGGAGAATCGAACTCCGATTGCCAGGATGAGAACCTGGTGTCCTAACCGTTAGACGACGGGACCATGAAGGTGAGCGTAATCTGAAAGCTTGGTTTAGATTACCGAGCCGAGTGGGTCCGTACAAAGTACGGGACCAAATTTTGTGAATTTGTTGTTATTACAACTAAGCAATCTTACCAAATCCCCTCTTCCCTGTCCACTCTAGTTCAGGTAGGTAATCAGTACGAAAAAGCCAGAAACGGCGATAGTAAGTGCCGATACGAGCACTTTTATAGCAGAACTGAGTTTCGAGTTACCCCAGATCCCTAATAATATGTACGTCACGATAAGGCTGTACATTAGCAGTAACAACGACATTAAGGCGGCGTTGAATAACAATGACTCGCTGGCGAATTCGTTAACGACCAAGTCGTAAATTATTTGCGATGCCAACATTATATTAATAAGTGCCACTACCAAGAATGGTCCAGCGCGCAGAGCGTGTTTATAAAAGGTTTTAAAAATTGACGAGTATGCTTTGTACGAACTAATTAACCAAAAGCCACCAGCCAGAAAAACCAATATTGCTAAGACAATTGGATGTATACCTACGGCAGTATACAGCCCTACAGACAGTAATAGCCCGCTTATGAACGGGTATGGCACGAACAGGCCAATGCTAAGCGCTGACCGTCCAAGTCCGCTGGTAATGGCTTCAAGTTCTTCGGCCTTTGTTTTGGCACGGTCTTCAGCCGAAAGAATTTCACCTTCATATGGCTTGCCAGCTTCGCGGTAAATGCCCGTGAGGTCACTTCGATCTTGGATGTGTTCGATGTTTTTAAACTCGGTATCATTAGGCGCATCAAGCTGATGATTGCTGTCCATATTAGCCAAGCCGTTCAATGACAGAGAGTAATTTACTTGGGGTAATCTCCGCTTTAATAAGGTAACCATCGGCCCGGGCTTCCATAGCCATACGTGATTCGTCATCTTGTTCGAAGTTGGTGAGTACCAGAACTTTTGAATGTGGAATTAAATCTTCGGTGCCACGTAGCGCTTCTAAAATTTCACTGCCACGTCGTTCGGGTAGCATAACGTCGAGAAGTATAAGGTCGTATTGTTTATTGCGAGCGGCGATCAACCCATCGTTGCCATCCACCATCCAGTCAACTTCGTAGCCGGACTTTTTCAAGCTGCGTACGTACATTTCACCAATGAATCGGTCGTCTTCGACAATCAGAATAGTTTTAATAGCCACGGTTATCCCCTATACATGGTATGGTTTTTAATCCATCCACCTTCGTTATTAATCAATACTTCATTTCCATTATTACCTGCTTTGAGCTTGTCTGCAACTATTTGGTAGGTTGGTAGCGATACGGTAAATGTGCTGCCCTTGCCGTCTTCGCTGCGTACACTTATATTTCCGCCATGTGATTCGACGATTGCCTTACTTATGTATAAGCCGATGCCTGTCCCGGCTACGGATTCCCGTGAACGGTGTGAGCGGTAGAACTTTTGGAATAGGTTACTAACTACGTTTCCGGGCATACCGATTCCGAAGTCTTCAATAGCAATTTCAACCGTGTCACCCTTCGAGGTGGCAATGACATTAATCACTCCACCATCGTTACTATATTTAATCGCGTTATCGATCAGGTTAGCGAACACTTCGCTGAGGCTGGCTGTATCGGCGGCAATATTTGGTAGGCCATCGGGTATAGTAACGGCCAACGAGCGGGCTTGAGAGCTAGCCCGTAACTGCATGTCGTCGCGGATGGTATCGTAGACGTCCGCCAAGGTAGTTTGGGCCAAGTGCATTTTAAGGTGTCGCCTGTCAAAGCGTGAGGTGTTCAAAATATTATTAATATAGCCCGACAATCGGTTTGCCGAAACCGTCAGCCGGTGGAATAATTCTTTTTGGTCCGGTTGCAATACTTCACTTAATTCATCTTGTAACACGTCAAGGTAACCGCGAATAACCGTAATTGGCCCCCGAAGTTCGTGGGCAGCAAAGGCAATGAAATCCAGCTCTTCTTCGCCAACGCTATATAGATGGGTGCGATCAATCAAAGTAATAACAACTTCGCTGGAAGTACCTTTGTTATATGAAGCAATTACGTCGAAATAGCGGCGATCCTCTTCGTTTGGCATTTTGTTGGTAATGCGCGGCCAAGTGTTCTCAGCCCGAACTGCATTCTTGTCGCACTCATCCCACCAGGTATCAATGGTGTCGTTTTCGTTAAACAAGAGGTCCAAAGATTGAACGCCATTTTGGTCGACTCGTAACGGCGTCGCTTTATTAGCATAGGTAATTTTTCGATCAGAATTCATCACCACAAACCCACAGATCGTTGCATCCAGCGCCCCTTCAATTGACGCTTTTGAGCTGGTTTCAATAACGCCGGTTGACGTTGCTTTATTAAGTTGAGCCTCGCCTTCGGCTAAGGGGTTTGGTGTATCGGCTGCTAATTGGTAGATAGTTTGAAGCACCGGTTTGAAGCCGTTTTTAGCAAAGTGTTCTTCGTTAGGGTTTGGTGGTGTGGTGCTGGTTGGTTCCCCAGCAATATGGGTGATGGCGGCTAGTAGGTGTTTAATTGGCTGAGCCACGAAACGGAATAATATGAGTGACGCGATGACACCTAGTACGCTTTGGGCAACTAATGTGCCCACAAATGCCAGCGGGTTGTCATTGAAGAAGCCAAAGTATTGTAAGGCAACGGCGATGGATAAAAGAATAACTACCTGCAAAATAATGATAAGAAAAATAGCGCCACGTTTGAAGCGAGGGAAGAAATCCTTAACCAGTTGTGGTTTATTAATTACTGCCATGATACGCTCCCGCTGCCATTTGGAATCGCCGTAATCCAAGTTTGCCCTCGAGCTAATGGTACATCTTTGCCGGCGGCATCGGTGAACGTAATTTGAGCGGTTTTGCTGGTTTTGCGCCAGGTTACTTCCTGGACGGTGCCATCTTGGAATATAGTGGCTGAACCACTGCCAATAGCATCAATTTGTTCACGGTAGCCATCTTCAAATATCTTTTTCTGGTCTACTTTCATAGCAATAACCACTCGTGGGCTTATTTGGCCGGCTTCCCTATCGGTATGGGCCGCGCCAGCTTGCGAACGGTCGTAGGTGTTATTTGTCGGGTTGTAATTGTAATGGCTATTAAACAAAGGGCCACTTATTTTAACGTCGATACTGCTGGCTGCAGGAATTGTTGCAACGCTATCTTTACGAGTGAAACCTGTGAAATCAGAAGTGGTGTAGCCTTTTTTCGCATTCAAAGCATCCAGTTTTTCAAAACTCGTATATACATTATGAGGTGCATAACGGTCACTGGCTCGCCAATAAGCCGGGGCGTTAAAGAACTGGTCGATGTCGCGATAGTTGCCGTTACGAACTTCTTTTAAGGCCGCGGCGCTACCGCCAATATGGGCGACGCTAGCGTCAAAGGCAGCCACCCAATCAACGTAGTACAAACGAACACTACGGACCGGGCCGATAAGCTGAGGCTTTTGTTCTTGGTATAAGGCTAAGAAACGGGTTATGCCACCTTCGGCAATGGCCTCAAATACTACGCCACTATTTTTTAACCCAGATTGCGGCCGAGCATCTGGGCTGTTTTCCATCATAAGGCCAGTTACAGCTTGGTGAGTGGCAGCTTCGGTTTCAACGAGTGCACCAGTTAATGGTGAATAATATTTAATTGGCTCAGGAACGGGTAATGGCGCCGGTTTCACTGTTTGCGTTACTTCTACAGGCGGCTTTTGAGTTAAAGAATAAAAGGCTGCAACCGATGCGGCCGCAATACACAGCACTAAAATAATACCCAAGATTATTGCGAGCTTTTTGTGTTGTTTGAACCACACGAGCATTTTGGGCAGAAATGAATCGGCTGGCTTCTTCGCGGAAGGCCTTTGCATAAGCATTATTATAACAGACGCGAAAAAGTGGTATACTGTGTTTAATTATGAAAATTCTAGAACGCAACCAAGAAGTAACCCATCAACTTCGGGAAGTCTACCTATTTGAAGATTTAGAGAATATACAACGAGAAATTGCTGCCCGAGCATTTGGTATTTCTGGTAATGTCATGGATCAATCTGAGCCTGACTACGATGAAGACGATGGTCAAACGATTAGCCGATCATCCGACTGATTTATAACGCGTTGATAGATACTTCGAGGCGGTTAATTACCGTCTCTTTTCCTAGGACAGCGAGTGTGTCGTTAAGTGCTGGGCTAAATGGTGCCCATGATACCGCTAAACGAATGAGGCTAAAAAGAATACCTGGTTTTTGACCAGTAGTTTCAAGCAAACCGTTAAGGGTTTCTTGCAAGGCTTCGGGTGTATAGTCACTTTCAGAAAGTGCTACCTTCGCTTGTTGAAGAAGTGGCAAAATCCCCTCTTTACCTAAGGCAACTAATTGTTTGTTGCCCTCGATCATTGACCAATTAGGAGTTGGTTCTTCAAAGAAATAGTCAGTAATAGTTGGAATGTCAGCCAGTGTTTTCAAGCGATCTTTCACGAGTTCTAATACTTGCTTTTGTCGGGCTTCGCCGGCTTCAAGCGCATTCTTGCTCCAGAAACTGAGGCTTCGAATATAAAGGTCGTCGAGTGAAAGCAAGCGAATGTGCTGGCCATTCAGCCAAAGCAGGCGCTGCTCATCAAAACGGGCTGGGCTTTTTTGAACACGGTCCAGTGAGAACTTTTCAAGAAGTTCGTCGATAGTAAAGATTTCTTGCTCGGTACCATCGTTCCATCCAAGTGTTGCTAAGAAATTCGCCATTGCTTCTGGTAAGTAGCCTTCGTTACCATATTCCAAAATATCTTTAGCACCGTCACGTTTGCCAAGTTTCTTCTTGCCGTCGATTGCCATGACATACGGTAAAGTGGCCAAGGTCGGAGGAGTAACCTCTAAAGCATCATAAAGGTTTAAGAATTTAGGCGTACTGGCGATAAATTCTTGGCTGCGCAGCACGTGTGTAATGCCCATAATAGCGTCATCAACGATGTGACAAAAATTATAAGTTGGGTAACCATCACCTTTAACAAGAATAAAATCATCAATTGCATCCGGGCCGGTGGAAAGTTCGCCCATAACAGCATCGGTCCATTTATATGGCTTTGGATCAGATTTGAAACGCAAAGGTTGCGTTCCATCCCAAACCGGTGGGTTCTCGGGACGATGGTCGCGGTAAAGAAATGGCCGTTTTTCGTCCTTAGCTAATTGTCGAAAAGCTTCAACTTCTTCAGACGTATAAGGGTCGGCATAAGCCCGGCCAGAATCAATTAGCTTTTGTGCCCATTCTTTATAAATGGTTAACCGTTCCGATTGTAGGTACGGCGCATCTGGCCCACCCTTATCAATACCTTCATCCCATTCAATGCCTAACCAGCGCAGGCTATTTTCAATTTGAACAATACTACCTTCAACTTCACGTACCTTGTCGGTATCTTCAATCCGAAGAATAAACGTGCCATCAGTCCCTGCTTGGCGCGCAAGTAGCCACGAAAACAGCGCAGTACGAACACCACCGACATGCATATAGCCAGTCGGGCTTGGGGCGAAACGAGATCGAACGATTGTCATAATTACTTTAATTATAGCATGTTTAACGGATTAGGCTGAGGCATACCACCGTACTTTCAGGTGGGCGCTTTATGGGGTAGCTTCTTCCGTTTTTGGAACGGAGGAAGCTTACGCCCATGGCGCTAGCTCTACCCACCTGTAAGTACGGTGGTATGCCTCTGCCTATGCGAGATATTCAATAATTAAAGGCTTGTGGCGATGTGTCTAATTTGTTCGCCGGAAAGTGGTGCGTTGTTGCTGGAGATGACGTACAGGACGCCGCCGTTAACCCAGGCAGCATTGTTGCCGTAAGAGTAAACTGTCAGGCCACGTTCTTTAGTAGTAATGTAGTTTTCGCCAGCATCTGGGCGGACTACGTTATCAAGAACGGCTGATGAATCCCATGAGCTGCGAGTTTGGGTAATGGTGTAACTGTTTTCATTGCTGTTCGATTTAAACTTCAGTACTACTTCACCATCGCTATACGTAACCGGGTGGTTAAGGCTAAATCCATCTGGAACGTATTCAGGATAGCTGGCTTTGACACCGGATTGAGCTGAGGCAATACTTACCGATACGCTTGGGACGAAATGGTATACGGCATAGAGGCCTAAGGCGACTGCTAAAATGATGGCAATGACGATAAACACTCGGCCTCGCAATTTATTAGTCATTTTATCGGCTTTAGCTGGCTTTTGCTTAGGAGCGGCTAAGGCGTTTGCAATTGCCGTATCCTTCACTTGCTTGGCAGTAGCTGGTTTGGCGGCTACTGCTTTAGCAGCTGATGATCGTGCAACAGCTTTGGCGGCTACTGGGTGAACTTGAGGGGCTTTATCTGGTGTAACCGGAGCCTTCGGTTTAGGAGTTTCACTGACAACTGGGTGCGGAGCGAATTTACTAACGCTGGTGCTACGGGCCATGTCCATGTGACGGCCAGTGGTTGGGCGTTTAGCAGCTGCCGCCGGTTTTTTGGTAGCTCGGCGTAGTAATGTTTGTGAGCGTTGAGTTTGGCTGTGAACAGCGGTCGCTGCCGTAGCGGCATCACGTTTGACAGCTGGTTTAGGGGCCGGTTTCGGTTTAGCCTCGGCTTCAGGTTTTTTGGCAGCTACTTTGTTAGCATTTGAGACACGACTGACTTGGTCGTATACTCGTTCACTAATAGGAAGGCCGGTCACCGCGTCGTAGGCGCGTCCGTTGATTGTAATCGTTTTATTGTTTGGCATCTGGTGTTAAATCCTCGCAGGTTTACTCGCATTAATATGTAAGCCTCCGTGCCCACACATCGTTATAGCCTATAGTAGAGCAAAGCATTATGCTTATGCAAGCACTTCATAAAAAGTCATTAAATTTTGCTATACTATAAAGGCACTTTTATGTTTAAACGACCTACTAAAAAACAACTACTTTTCCGGCGCATTTTCTTTTCAGTTATCGCCACTATTTCGGTGCTGATTATATTAACAGTTACGATTCTTTTCTTATTGGGCTTTCGCCTCGATAGTGGCAATGGCCGGCTGGCTCAGGGCGCCCTGCTACAATTTGACTCAACCCCTAATAATGCCGAAGTATATATAGATGGCAAAAATACTGGCGTTCGTACGGCTGGGAAGCAAACCGTTGCCGCTGGTATTCACTCGGTACTCTTTAAAAGGGATAAATACGAGGACTGGTCTCGTCAGTTGGATTTTGCGGCTGGTACGCTGACCTGGCTTGATTATGCTCGCTTTGTTCCAAAAGAACGCTCTCCGCAAACAGTAGCAAACTATAAGAATATCGTCGGAGCAAAATCCTCACCGAATAATAAATTTATGTTGTTGCAAGAAACAGCCGACCAACCAGTCTTTCAGCTGGCTGATTTACAATCGGCTGACGTAAGTCTATCAAGCCTGACATTGCCGGCTACATTATATAGCGACCCAGCAACTGTTGGTGTGGTGCATAGCTTCACGTTGAATGAATGGAATAATGGCGGTCGTTATGTTCTTATCAAGCACGAATTCAATGGCCAGCTAGAATGGCTGATGGTTGATACTGAAAACGTTTCACAAAGTATTAATATTACTCGACTTCTCAGCGTTGGCTTTAAAGACATGAAGTTTGCTGGTACTAATGGTCGCACCCTGTTTGGCCTGGCCGACGACAATATTATTCGTAAATTAGATATATCTTCAGCTACAATTTCACGGGCATTAGTATCGAACGTAGAGTCATTCGAACTCTTTGATACTAATACAATCAGCTATGTTGGCATTAACCCGTCAGACAACACGAAGCGGGTTGCAGGCGTATATCGTGATGGCGACGACCAACCGCATGTACTCCGCCAGGTTGACTCACTTGATACAGTCCTGAAAATTGCAGTTGGAAATTATTTCAATGATAACTACGTTGCCATTGCCGAAGGAGCCAAAGTAACTATTCTTAAAGGCAATTACCAAGTTTCTGGAAACGATGACATGACGAACTTAAAACAATTTGCAACCATGGACCTTGTCGGCCCTGTTACTCAATTAACGTTTAGCCCTAAAAGTGATTACATTTTAGCGCAAGCTGGTACATCGTTTATCACCTACGAATTAGAACATTCTCGCAGCGCTACCGGTAACCTGGATGCTACCGAAGCGGCTGCCTCTACGCCGCTAAAATGGCTAGATATAGCCCACGTCTGGAACCAACAAAACGGCAAACTGGTCATGCGTGACTTTGATAACTCGAACATCTACTCAATTAGTGCAGTAACAGGCGATTTTGATGCCAGCATTAGCCAAAATGGACGTTTCTTCTATAGTATTGGTAAAGCTGGTGATGGCTTTACATTACAGCGCGTCAAAATGATTCTCGAATAAACGAATAGCTTATTTAGCGAGCGCCAAACAATCGTTCGAAAAAGGTCGGTGAGTTACCAGGGATATCCGCATCAGCCGTTGTACCGTCATCAACTGGTGCTACGACAGCTTGTGCTGGGTCCGGGCTGACTTGTTCGGCAGTTACTAATAGACGGTTCAACGCTGTTCCTAGTGGCGTACAAGTAATAAGTGTCAGCATTGGTTTAGTAGTTGGATAGACTAACTTGCCTACTTCAGATGGCTTGACCACTTCGGTTTTAGTAACCACGTAGGTATAGCGTTTACTTTCATAGTTTGTGTAAATGGTATCGCCTACGGCCATTTTTTCGAGTTGAGCAAAGATGAACTTATAATCACCGCCATCGAATAAGTCGTTGCTACTGTGACCTGACAAAACCGTATTACCAACTTGGCCGGGGTGGCTTGAGGCGCCTGGAATAGCAAAGTGCGCTACTCCATTAGACATAGCAGCCATTTGTGAATTGTAGTCGTTGCCAACGTTATAAATTGCCGGTACATCAACGTTGATTTTAGGAATGATCAAACGAGATTCTGCTGTTACCGATGTGTCGCCAGATGGGTCGATGACAATATTTTGCTGGCTAATCGTACCGGGTGATACGTAGGCATTCACGCTCGCAATAAATATACGGTTGTACTGCAAGAATACGAAGATAAGAACAACTGCCAGTGATGCGGCGATTGGAATAAAGTGTCGGCTACCGCGAATTTTCTTAGCGGAATCTTGCACTTTGCCAAGAAGCTTTTGGCGAAGTTCGTATAAAGCTTGGTCTTTGTTTAATTCATCAGTAGTTGCTTCCAGGTCGGTTTGTTGGGTAAAAAAACCATCGCTGCTAGATGCCGAGCCAATTGCTTGGGTAGGCTGTTGGCTGGTGGGTGCGGCTGGGGTTTGTTGAGCGGCATAATAGCCTTCGTAATACTTTTGGTAATACGTTTGCCAAGCACTATGGTATTGTTTCCATTGTTCGGCTTCAGGCTGAGGGTGTTGCTCGTGATTACGGTCGTATGGATTGGCCGTATGTTGAGCTTGTGGTTGAGATTGATCCTGAAGTGGAGCGGCAGCTTGGGGTTGGGTTTGCGGCTGTGGCGAAGCGACGGCATTACCGCCGTACATAGCATCAATCTGCGAACGGATTACATTCGCAGCGGCATTTTGATTTTGATTTGCTGGTGTGCCGTTCGAAAGGTTCCCACCAGAACTGCTGATTTCAGGCTTCATATCTATATTCCTACTAGTTTTTATTGTACAATACTTAAAGTGTTTGAGCGAGAGCTCTTATGTTACGGGCGAGTGGCGGATTACGTAACATGCGTAGACGCGCTAGCGCATACAATACACGGGCGAGTGGCGGAATCGGTAGACGCGCTAGACTCAAAATCTGGTTCTAGCAATAGAGTGGGGGTTCAAGTCCCCCCTCGCCCACCACAATTATTAACGAGCTTTTATAGCTCGTTTTTTATGCCTAGAATTTAGCCACAATGGCGGTTGCCGCAGCTTCGAGCGGCTTGGTTGGGTTCCACAGCCAATAGGCGGCTGCTTTACTGGCGACGTCACCACGCCAGATTGCCATTGGGTTACCCCACTCGGTTGAAACCACCTGACCATCATGGGCAATAATTAAATAGTCTTTATGAAGGACTGCAATACTCACTGGATATGTGATGGTAAATTTATGGACCGCTTCAATTAATTGAGTTAATTGCATGCTAAAAGTCAGCACTTTTGGGTAATAGACAGCTTGAAATATTTTTTGTAATTGGGCAAACGATGCGATTAATAAGGTGTTAGGTCGCTCAATAAGTGCCTGGGTGTTATTTTTCACTAAATCGATAGCATCGCGGGTAACAACTAATTTACCAGAATAGCTTTGTAGGAATTGTTCATAGACGATGGCGGTTTCGCTACTCCGGCCGGCATCCCCAATAAGTAACACTTCGTCCGCCCAAGCGCCAAGCGCTACCATCTCGGCAATGGCATCTTTTGACAGACTGCCGGATGGGTTTGTTGGTGCATATACCGTGTCGGAAATTGTTTTCGGTATAGCCTTTTTTAAAGCATCCGGTAGCAATACTCGTACTTGCCCTACTCCACTTTTAATAGCAATTGAATATGCCTCGGCGACGCCCGCGAAACCAAGCTTATTGCCACCAATAATCCCCAACTTACCAGAGTGCGTCTTGGTTTCCGGTTTACTCCATTCAACGTCTGGAAAAATTGGCGTATCGGGAGACTGTTTTTTCCAGTAGTCGAAATCCATTACAGGTTTACTTCAATGCTCACCGGGCAGTGGTCGGAGCCTAAAACGTTCGGGTGAATATCTGGTTTTGAGGTTTTGTCAGCAATGGACTTACTCGCTAACCAATAATCAATCCGCCAACCAATGTTTCGAGCCCGAGCGTTCGCCCAGTGGGTCCACCAGGTATACAGTTCAGTGGTTTCCGGATGAGCAGCTCGCAGTGTATCTACAAAGCCGGCTTCTTCAAAGTTATCGAAGCCCTCGCGTTCTTCGTTGGTAAAACCGTGTTTACCAACGTTTGGTTTCGGGTTTGACAAGTCAATTTCGTTATGCGCTACGTTCAGGTCACCGCAAAATAAAACTGGTTTAGTTTTTTCTAATTCTTTAAGGTGTTCTAAAAAGGCGGGGTCCCATTGTTTATGCCGAAGCCCCAGGCGCGATAAATCCCCTTTCGCATTTGGCGTGTACACGGTTACTACCCAAAAGTGTTCAAACTCTGCAGAAATAACCCGACCTTCTTTGGTTGGGTCACCATAACTATCGCCAGCTAAACCATACTTTTGGGCAATGTCTTCAGTGAACCCGTTCAAAACAGTGAGCGGTTTTTGTTTACTAAAAATTGCAGTGCCGCTATAACCGGCTTTTTCGGCGCTATTCCAATGTAGGTGGTAGCCTGGGAGGTCTAGTTCAACTTGTTCGGGCTTGGCTTTGGTTTCTTGCAAACATAAAACATCAGGCTGATGTTCGGCCATAAAAGCTTGAAAAGTGCCTTTGTTAAGTACGGCGCGAATACCGTTGACGTTCCAGGAGTAAAGTTTCATACAATAAGTATAGCAGCTTGAATACGGGTTGATAATGTTGTACGCTTTTGTGTTAAATGGTATAAATATGCCAAGTTCTTTACACCGACTTTAAAGGATTGATCATGAACGCTTCGGAATTAAAGGTGAACGTTTCGGATTGGCTTGATTCGGTCATCGAGGCCTACAAGAAGGCCAATCCAAAACAGGAAATTAGGATCGAGGGACACAAAAGCAACTACGGCAAAAGCGGTAACCTCATCGCGATCGCGCCAGCGGACGCAACCATCTTCATACCCATCTACGAAAACCGCTACGTCGAAAACGCCTACACGGGCAAAGGTTCAATGCAGTCGCTACTGGTACGTGAGGAGAAGATTGAAGTCAAAGCCGGCTGGGGTGTGACTGTCTATCGTGCCTACGGTAGCTGCCAAAAAGGCTTGTCGATTGCGACGATTTACGCGGACGGCGACAAGCAAATTACCATCCGCAAGGGTGTTGCCAGCAAGCGGTTCACTGGCTCCTAGCTAAGCGGTTAAAAAGAACAACCCGGATTCAGCAATGGATCCGGGCTTTTTATTGTTTGTGACTATCGCGTTCTTGGTCGCGTTTTTTGATTGCTTGGCGTTTATCGTAATTCTTTTTACCCTTACCGAGGGCAATAACGACCTTAATGAAGCGGCCTTGAGTAAGAAGCTTCAGTGGCACAATACTCATACCGGCTTGTTTACGCTCGGCTAAATCGTCAATTTGCTTGCGGCTGGCAAGAAGTTTTCGAGCTGATGTGTCGACGGTCGCATCGTTTACCCCTTTGGAATTTAGTACCAAGCTAAAGCTAGCATTATTCAACCAAAGTTCATTATTTCGAATTGTTACGAATGAGCCCTTTAGTTGCACTCGCCTATCACGGGCTGCTCGAGCTTCACGGCCAGTTAGGGCAATACCAACGATTAAGTCTTCGTCTAAAGCATAGTCAAAAGAAGCGCGGCGATTAACAATCGCGCCAGTAGATACTTTCTTTTTCTTCTTTTGAGCCATAATGGCTATATTATAACAGATTACACTAGTGATTTGATGGCGTTAAACAGGGTTTGAGCCGATGACTTCCAGGTAAAGCTAGCGGCGTGGCTTTTGCCTTGGGCAACGATTTGGTCGCGGGTGGATTTATTATCCAGCTCTTTTACTTTTCGAGCGAAATCTTTAGGGTTGAGGGGCTCAAAGTATAATGCCCCACCGTCAGCTACTTCGTGGAAAACCGGAATGTTGCTTAAGACCGCCGGCACACCCAGCGCTAAGGCTTCGACCGCTGGAACGCCAAAGCCTTCGGCTAAACTTCCGCTTACCAAGGCCGCTCGCTGAGCGAGCAATTCGGCGTACTTTTGGTCGGTGACGCCGTTATAGAAAATAACGTTAGCTTTCTTTGGAATTAAGGCTTTTAGTTCTTCAATACGAGCTGGGGTGCTTTTGCTTAAAATATGTAATGTGTATCCTGGCAAATAGCGCATGCCTTTAATGAGCGTTTCGGCGTTTTTGTATTCCATCAATGAACCCATGTATACCAAATTACGTGGCTTTAGGCCGGCAGGCTGTTTTTTAATTAACTTTGCTAATTTTTGTGGTGCATTAGGAACGACGATAATTGGCCGCTTTGTCAAATGAGCATCTTCAAATTCGGCTCGCATCGCTTTGCTGACGGTGGCGACTAAATCAGCACCATTTAAGGCAATCCGTTCCGGAATTTTCGTAGCGTGGTACGCTTTCCAGCCTAGTTGCAGTAACAATGGTTGGCCAATCGGTGCCACATTGTAGTGATAAAAAATCATATCGTGTGAAGTTAAGATAAGTTTGAATTTTCGCCCCATCGTTCCCATGACCTGCATCGGTGAAAATACCACGTCGGGTTTATATTTATTTAAAATCAGCGACGTAAACGGTTCTTTTACTGAAACCGGTGCATGGATTTTAATAAACTTTGCTTTTTTAGGGAGAAAGTCTAATTGTTGCTCATCACATATAATAAACGTCACCTTCGTTAACTTCGCCAACGCCTTTCCAAGCTCGGTACTATACCGGCTAATGCCATCGTGAAAGTCGGTGCGAATAAAGCGCGCATCAAAGAAAATTTTCATATGATGTTATTTTAACACGGCCTGCCTGGTAGTTTTAGATTGCGGATGGCTCAAGCCTTATAAATTTTCATGCGGTCGCTTTGGCGTCTGCGGAACTCGCGGTGCTCAGACATACTCGCCGCGCAAGGCTCCCTTATAAAAATTTATGGTTTCACCAGAGGCAATCTAAAACTACCAGGCAGGCCGTGTTATAATCAAACCAATATGAAAATACTTATTGCGTCGGATTTACATTACCCGACTATAAATGGTGTTGCGTCGTTTAGCCGCAACTTGGCGCGCGGCTTGGCTGCACATGGCCATGAAGTGTTAGTGATTGCCCCAAGCCAAAATGGCAAAAAATCAAAAGAAGTTGACGGCAACCACGTTATTGTTCGCACCGTTTCGGTTCCCTTCCCTTTCTACCAAAACTATCGAATCTCTCTTAACCCAATTCGTGAAGTTAAAAAGATCGTTACTGATTTTGACCCTGACGTTATTCACATTCAAATGTTAATGGGTATTGGCCAAGCTGCTATGAAGATTGGGAATAAAATGGGTATTCCGATTGTTAGTACTAACCACGCCATTCCAGAAAACTTGATGGACAACTTACGATTATTAGCACCAGTTTCTCGACCAATTAACTATATTCTAAAAGCCTACGGTGCCCGTTTCCACTCAAAAGCCGATTACGTAACCCTACCAACGCAATCCGCAATCGACATGTTAAACGCTGGTGACCGTATCGGTGTACCAATGGAAGCTGTTTCAAACGGTATCGATTTAGCTCGCTTTACGCCAACATCTGCCACAGCCGATACTTATAAGAAATTCAAAATTCCAACGAAGGTTCCGATTGTTAGTTATATCGGTCGTCTCGACACCGAAAAACACATGCCAGTACTGCTAAAAGCCTTCAAAATTGTAAAAGAAGCTGTTCCCAACGCTCACCTATTGATTGTTGGTGACGGTAATGACCGTCCAATGCTTGAATCGTTATCACGGGAGCTTGGTTTTAAAGACAGCGTTACATTTACTGGCCGCGTTTCCGATGAGGATTTAGTTGAGCTGCATAAAGTTGGAACAGTATATTGTATGCCGTCCCCTGCCGAACTACAAAGTATCGCAACCCTTGAAGCTATGGCCAGCGGCCAGCCAATTGTAGCGGTTGATGCCGGTGCGCTTAAAGAACTTTGCCAAAACGAACGTAACGGTTACCTCTGCGACCAAGATGATAGCGCGACTATTGGTGAATGCCTAACGGCAATTGTTACTGATTCAAAAAAGCGAACGGCTATGAGTAAGCAAAGTTTAGAAATTGCTCAAACCCACGACCTGCAAGCGACGCTTAATAAATTCGAACAAATCTATACTGATTTAATAAACGCCTGAACGTACTTGGCAACCACTTCGGGTGTTTCGTAGTGGGTCAAATGCCCTACATCGTTAATCACTTTTAAGGTTGCTTTTGGAAATAATTTTACCAAGGCATATTGGTCACCGAGCGGTGTAATATCATCTAATGAACCTGCAATTAATAAAGTAGGTGTTGGAATATTCGGAGCAAAATCACGAACGGTGTGGCTGATGGAGGTTTTAAACCCTTCTAAAACTGATTGGGCGCTGTGAAACCGGCTAAAGTGCTGACGGTGTTCTTTATGAATAAAGGCCCGAAGCTCTTTATTGTGAGTTTTTGCTAACGTCACGCTCATTACTTTTACAATCGGTTGGGCTGATAGCCATTTATAGGCTGATTTTTCGGGTAACTTCGCACCAATTTTATAATAGGCCACGGCTAATTTTGTCATGACCTTGTTTGGTCCTTCTAAAGCTGGTGAACCAATCGGGTTTACTAGGATTAACCGAACAATCGTTTTAGGGTATTTCTCGGCGTAGGCTGCACAAATAATGCTCCCAAATGAGTGACCTAAAAGAACCGGTGGGTTGGGTAAATTTAATGCCTTAATATAACGATGTAGCCATAGAACGTAATTATCAAGATCATATGTTTTTAACTTCTCGCCTTTACCAAACCCAGGCAAGTCAGGCACGACTAAACGGTTACCTTTTAGGTGGTTTGCAATCGGTATAAGCCCGTGGTGAGTACCGCGGAAGCCGTGAATCATAACGATAGTTTGTTTGGTAGCCGCTTTGGCGGAAGAATTGGTGGGCATATGTCTATTATACGGTATAAACAAAAACACCCTCGAATTGTATCGAGGGTGTTTCTTTTTTGTGATTAGATTACGCAGCTGGTGCTAAGTTATGGGCCTTAATTGCTTCTTGCAATTTAGGGCGGTCAAAGCCAAGGATGATATCGCCAGCGATGTCGGTGACAGGCACGCCGCGGAAGTCACCGTTAATTTTAGCCATTAACTCGTCGTTGGCAGCTTGGTCAGCTTCAATGTCTTTAGCGATGTATGGAATGCCCATACGGTCAAGCCATTGCATTTCAGTGTGACAAAAGGCGCACCAGCTGGTGCGGTAAATAGTTACTTGTGGAGTGTCGGTGCTCATAATTTTATATCCCCCTGATTGATATACATTTCACTATACATTATACAGTAAACTTAGTTCATTGGCTATAGTATATAACGATTAGTCTGGGTTGCACATATACAACCGCCTCTATATTTGGTATAATAGACGCATATGACTACGTCGCCTCGACTGACAAAACAGCCAGGCAAGTCAGAGGTGCAACCGTCGGGCCTATCCGGTCCAATGGTGCTCCTAATGACTGCACTCGATACTACCTGGAGGGCCTTCGTTCCAACAATTGGCGGGACGTTCCTTGGTATTGGCCTAGATCATTTATTTAATATTGCGCCTATCGCCACTATTATTTGTTTGATTCTTGGCTTTGCAGCCAGTACACTGCTTATAGCCCGTCAACTTATTTCAGTAAGGAAGAATAAATAATGTCCGCTTCACTATTTGCCGCTATGGAACTACATGTTTCTATTTCATCCCAGCCGGTGTTCCACCTGTGGAGTATTCCTGTTACCAACGCTATGTTGACTGGTTTAGTGGGTGTTATTATTACGCTAGCAATTTTATGGTACGTTGGCGGCAAAGTTAAACGCGGCAAATACAACCGCTTTGTTGGCCTGGTGCAATGGGTATTTGAAGGTTTGTTGAAACAAATTAACGATATTATCCCTGATAAAAAACTAGCTCGTAAAATTACCCCATTAGCTGTGACGATTTTCTTTATGGTCCTTATTAACTACTGGCTAAGTGTGGTGCCTGGGCTCGAATCAATTACCTGGAACGGTGTACCGGTGCTTCGAAGCCTGGCTGCCGACTTGAACTTTACGCTCGCTTTAGCGGTTATTACTATTGTGACGGTGCAAATGTATGCCATTAAATACCTCGGTGCTTTTGGAAACGGTGGCCGTTACTTCCGAAACCCAATCAAAGACCCAATTGGTTCGTTTGAAGGTATTTTAGAGCTCATTGGTGAGTTCTCTCGTGGTGTCGCCTTGGCACTTCGTTTATTCGGAAACGCCTTTGCTGGCGAAGTGCTGCTAATTGTAATCGCTGTTTTAACAAGCTACCTTTCTGCCGTCGTACTACCGGCTTTCCTAGCCTTCGAGCTGTTTATTGGCTTTATTCAGGCCTACGTATTCTTTGTCCTCTGTCTGATTTTTACCTCACTCGCCGTGTCACACCATGGCCCCTCACCTGATCACTCACCCGCGCCTGCTAAGAAGAAAAAAGCGGTCGGTAGGGCGTGATGCGTGCCCAGGAGTGGTGAAATTGCCTACCCCTGTCATGATATAATTAAGAAAGTAAATTAAGGAGAAATTAATAATATGGAACAATTGGCTTTTGGTTTAACCTACGCCTTGCCGGCACTTGGTGCTGCAATGGGTATTGGATTTATTGGTGCTGGTGCGTTGAACGCATTCGGTCGTAACCCTGAAAAATTAGGTGACATTCGTACACTAATGATTACAGCTATCGTCTTCGCCGACTCATTGGCAATTATCGGTATCGTTGTTGCTGTTATCGCGAAGTTCTTGTAGGGGTTAACTCGTGAGTTTTATCAACTACATTGCCGAAACTGCTGCCGCTCCTGAAGCTTCAGGCGACGTTTTTAGTGCCTTAGGTATTGACTGGCGTTTGTTGATTTTGCAAATTATCGCCTTTTTGATTTTGGTGTTTTTGCTGGGTAAATTTGTCTACCCATGGTTGATGAAGCAAGTTGATGAACGACAAACTGCTATCGAAGCAGCTGCAAAAGCAGCCACTGAAGCCCAGGCCTCAGCAGCTGAAAGTCAGCAAGAAGTTGAAGCCTTAATGCACGAAGCGCGCACTCAAGCAGCGGAAATTGTTGATACGGCCAAACTCGAAGCAACCCAAATGCTCAGCGCCAGCGAAGAAAAAGCTCGTTCGACGGCTGAAAAAATTGCTGCTGAAGCGCGTATTGAAGTTGAAAAAAGTATCGAAAACGCTAAGCGTGAATTACACGATGAAACACTCGAGTTAATTGCGCTGGCGACTGAAAAAGTTATTCATACTAAGCTCGATAAAAAGGCTGACGCCGCTTTAATTGCCGCAGCACTGAAGGAAACAAAATAAATGGCTAAATTGTCTCGACGAGCGATTGCTACCTATGTTGCTGAGCAACTAACCAGCCAAGCTGACTCTAAAAAAGTTATTTTGCAGTTAGCGGCTTTTCTAGTAGATACTCGTCGGACAAAAGAGCTGTCGTTGATTGTTCGCGATATTCAGTTTTACCTATCTGAAACCGGTTCGGTTTCCGGTACGATTACCACCGCAACAACTCTTACGGCTGAAACTAAAAAAGCAATTGAGAGATATATTAAAGAACAGACCGGTGCAAAAACTGTTGCGCTTGATAGTCTTATTGACCCATCAGTCATTGGTGGCGTCAAAGTCAGTATCCCTGGCCGAGAACTCGATGCCACTGTCAGCCGCAGCCTTACCGTTCTAAAAACCCGATTTAAAAAAGCATAGAGGAGATTTATGAGCGAATTATCTATTACAGAATTATCAAACGACTTACGCAACGCCATTGCTAAGCTTGAAACCACCGGCAATTTAGATGAAGTTGGTGTTGTCCTTCGCGTTGGTGACGGCGTAGCTTGGGTACGCGGCCTTCGTAACGCTGGCTATAACGAAGTGCTACAAATTGAAACCGAAGAAGGTATTGTTGAAGCCTTTGCTTTGAACCTTATGGAAGATGAAATCGGTGCTGTACTTTTGGGTGAAGACTCGAAGGTTAAAGCCGGACAAACAGTTCGTCTTAAAGGAAGCGTGTTAAGCGTTCCAATTGGCCCAGAACTACTTGGCCGCGTTGTCGACCCACTTGGTCGGGCTATCGACGGTGGACCAGCAATTAAGACTAAACAACAAGGTTTAGTAGAGCGTGAAGCGATTGGTGTGATGGGCCGAAAATCTGTCCACGAACCACTTATGACTGGTATCTCGGCTATCGACGTTATGTTCCCTATTGGCCGTGGCCAACGTGAACTTATTATTGGTGACCGCCAAACTGGTAAAACTGCGCTGGCTATCGACACTATGATTAACCAAGGTAAGCAAAACACCGGCGTGGTGAATGTGTACGTTGCTATTGGTCAGAAGCGTTCAAAGATTGCTCGTTTGGTTGAGCGTTTGAAGCAAGAAGGCGTGATGGATCAAACCATTATCGTGGCGACTAGCCCAGCTGACCCAGCTTCCCTCCTCTACTTAGCACCGTACGCCGCAACTGCCATGGGCGAATACTTCCGTGACAACTCTCAGCACGCTTTGATGATTTACGATGACCTGACCAAGCACGCTGTTGCTTACCGTCAAATGTCACTGCTACTTCGCCGTCCACCAGGACGCGAAGCTTATCCAGGTGATGTCTTCTACCTGCACTCTCGTTTGCTGGAACGTTCAGCAAAACTGTCTGATGACTTAGGTGCTGGTTCATTAACTGCCCTACCAATTATCGAAACCCAAGCTGGTGACATCTCGGCGTACATTCCTACTAACGTGATTTCTATTACTGACGGCCAGATTTTCCTTGAAACTGACTTATTTTACCAAGGTATTCGACCAGCTATTTCTGCCGGACTTTCAGTATCACGTGTTGGTGGTGCGGCGCAATCTGGTGCTATTAAAAGCGTATCTGGTGGTTTGAAGCTTGGCTTAAGCCAATTCCGTGAACTTGCCAGCTTTGCGCAATTTGGTAGTGACCTCGATGAAGCGACCAAAAGCCAAATTGAGCGTGGTCAACGTTTGACCGAGCTTTTGAAGCAACACCAATACAACCCAATGAGCGTCTGGCAACAAGTTGCCAGTATCCTTTCAGTAACCAAGGGCTACTTTGATAAAGTACCGGCCGCAAAAATTAAAGCAGCGCAAGCTTCAATGATTACCCGTTTATGGGCTGACCATAAAAAGGACATGTCTGAACTTGATAAGGGCGCAAAACCAACTGATGAGATTTTGAAATCAATTGAAGTAACCGCTATTGCAGCTGCAAAGGGATTTGAAGGATAATACATGGCTAATACCCAAGGTTTAAAACAGCGCATTCGCAGCGTCAAAAGCACTCGCCAAATTACCAAGGCGATGCAACTTGTGGCTGCGAGCAAAATGCGTAAAGCGCAAGAAGCTACTAAGGCTTCTTCGCCGTATACCTTGGCAGCGCGCGAACTTTTGGCGGCTATTTCAACGCATAATTCCGTTAAGACTCACCCGTTGTTTGCAACCCGAAAAGTGAACTCTCGTTTAATTATTCTGATTGCATCCGACAAAGGTCTGGCTGGTGCGTATAACAGCAACATCATTAAGGTGTATACCAATGAAGTACGATCTGACGAAAAAGCTGGCGTTAAAAACCAAACACTTACGGTTGGTAAAAAAGCAGCGCAGTTCGTATCACGCGTTAAAAATATTAACGTCATTGGTTCATACGAAGAACTCCCCGACCGTCCAGATGGCAGTGAACTTCGCGCAATTCTTAATACCGCACGTGAACTATTTGTTTCTGGTGATGTTGATGCCGTTGATGTTATTTACACCGACTACGTCACCAGTATTACCCAAGTAGCTAAAGTGCAACGCGTCTTACCAGCTGGGTTTGAAGACGATGACGAACCGACTGCCGTTTCCGATGCTACTTACGAGCCAAGCACTGAAGAAGTTTTGAATGGTATCGCCTACCGCTTAGTTGGTGCGCAATTATTCCAAGCTTTGCTTGATTCGCGAGCCAGTGAATACAGTATGCGTATGATTGCCATGAAGAATGCAACCGATAACGCTTCAGACTTAATCGATGATTTATCGTTGGCAATGAATAAAGCCCGGCAAGGTGCAATTACCCAGGAACTTGCCGAAATCAGCGCCGGCGCGGAGGCATTGAATGAATAAATCCCAAACTGACTTACCGAAAATGAATGCAATTACTACGAAACGATATATAAGAGGAGAAAAATAATGGCAAAGACTACAGGAAAAATTATACAAGTTGTCGGTGTGGTCATCGACGTCGAGTTCACGACTGACCTTCCGGCTATTAACGACGCTTTGCTTATTAAGCACGACGGCCGAACTATTACTTTAGAGGTTGCACAGCACCTTGATGAGAACACAGTTCGCTCGATTGCCCTATCAACAACCGACGGCCTCAAACGTGGCCAAGAAGTTGAAGCAACTGGCGCTCCAATTAGCGTACCGGTTGGTAATGAAACCCAGGGCCGTATGTTTAACGTGACTGGTAATGCTATCGATGGTAAGCCAGAAGCAACTGGCAAGCGTGCGCCTATTCACCGCGAAGCTCCTTCACTTGAAGAGCAATCTAACAAAAGTGAAATTCTTGAAACTGGTATTAAGGTAGTTGACCTTATTGCCCCACTCGTTAAGGGTGGTAAGGCTGGCCTCTTCGCTGGTGCTGGTGTTGGTAAGACAGTGCTTATTACCGAGCTTATTAACAACATTGCGAAATTCCACAGTGGTAATTCGGTGTTTGCCGGTGTTGGTGAACGTACTCGTGAAGGTAATGACCTTTACTATGAAATGCAAGAAGCTGGTGTACTTGAAAAGACCTCGCTTGTATTTGGACAAATGAACGAGCCGCCTGGAGCTCGTCTGCGTGTTGCCCTTTCTGCGCTGACTATGGCGGAAGCTTTCCGTGACGAAGGCAAAGACACACTGCTCTTTATCGACAATATTTTCCGTTACACCCAAGCCGGTGCTGAGGTTTCAGCGCTACTTGGTCGCCTTCCTTCAGCTGTGGGTTACCAACCTAACCTTCAAGAAGAAATGGGTGCCTTGCAAGAACGCATTACCTCAACTAAAAAGGGCTCTATTACGTCTGTACAGGCTGTCTACGTGCCAGCCGACGACTTTACTGATCCAGCGCCAGCTACTACCTTCGCCCACCTTGATGCGACGATTGTGATGAACCGTGCCTTAACGGAAATTGGTATCTACCCAGCGGTTGACGTCTTGGCTTCAACTTCTACTAGCCTTGACCCAGAGATTGTTGGTGAGTTCCACTACAACACTGCCCGTGAAGTGCAACGTGTGCTTCAACAGTACAAAGAGCTTCAAGACATCATTGCAATCCTTGGTATGGAAGAACTTTCAGACGAACAAAAGCAAACTGTGGCCCGCGCCCGCCGTGTGCAACGCTACCTTTCACAAGCTTTCTTCGTGGCTGAAAAGTTTACCGGTAACAAGGGTGTATATGTAAAGGTTGAAGATACTATTCGTGACTTTGCTGACATTCTTGATGGCAAATACGACGACAAGCCTGAGGACTGGTTCTACATGGTTGATGGTACGTTACTTAACAAGGCAAAGAAAAAATAGTCATGCATTTGCAACTTATCACTTTAACTGGCGTAAGCATCGACAAAGATGTTTATGAGTTAATGGCCCCAACCACGGCCGGTGATATTGCTGTTTTCCCAGGCCACGAACCATTAGTAACAATGGCCGCGCCTGGGGTGCTTGCGGTTCGCACTGAAAAAGGCGACAAAGATGAAAAGCTGGAATACTTCGCAATTAGTGGTGGCATTATTGAAATCAATCCTAAGTACGTCCGTGTGTTGGTTGATGAAGCTGATGCTGGAGCTGATATCACCGAGGCCGATTCAAAAGCTGCCCTCGACCGAGCAATGAAATTACGCGATAACGCCACTAGCCAGGTTGACATTGAAAAAGCTATGCAGCTAATTACTCAATCGCAGGTACGTTTACGGGTTGCTGACTTGCAACGACACCGACGACAACGCTAGCCGTTTATTGACGTTTACCCAATTAAATGCTAAAATATTACTACTTTTGTTGAGTAGAAATATTCCATGCACCTTTCATTGCTAGCCCGAGTAGATTAAGGAAAACAACCATGTCAACTGATCGCGAAAATGAGATCTTCGGTATCGCGCCTCGAACCCTGAGGTTCATCGAGCCGGCACCCGTGCTGAAGATCGATGAGCGCATGCTCGACCTGGTGGAACACGAAAACCACAAGATAGAGCACACGTATCCCGAGACCATCCTCCACCCGATCCGACACGAGAACATCAAGTTCAGCCACTCTGATTCCGAACAGCCGCTCAGCCGCTTTGCAGGACAGGTACCGTACTGGCCCGTCTTCGCAGACGGTCTGGATGCTGCCGAGAATGGGACCGTGGAGTAGATCTACTCGCACAACTAGCACTACATCAGGAGAACGAGCGGCTATTACGTCGCTCATTCTCCTGGCAGTTCCTAATTTCATATACTTATGTGGACTTAGGAATTGGAATAATCACGAAGAAGCACGCGCACGTCCGTAGTCGTTTTAGTATGCATCAACTTTTCACGTAATTCGGATGCGCCAGCAAAGTCACGGACGTAAATTTTAAAATAGCGCTTAAGCGGATCGAACTTTCTAGGTTCGAGCTCTTCATTGTATTTGTCGAATAAGTCTAATTGGAAGTTAAGAAGTCCGAGTAACACGTCCGATGTTTTTTCAGGTTGCACTTCAGCAAAGGCGTAGGGATTTTGAAAAATACCACGACCAATCATAATACCGTCCACGCCGTATTCTTCAACCAATTCCAGGCCATGGGCGCGGTCGCGAATGTCACCATTAATAGTAAGCAATGTGTTTGGAGCAATTTCATCGCGTAAAGCTTTGATTTCAGGAATAAGTTCGAAGTGGGCTTCAACTTTACTCATTTCTTTGCGGGTGCGTAAGTGAATAGTAAGGTTAACGATATCTTGTTTAAGGATATGCGTTAGCCATTCACGCCATTCGTCGGGACGAACATCACCAAGTCGGGTTTTTACACTTACCGGCAAGCCGGCTTCTTTGGTGGCAGCAATAATTTCGGCGGCAAGTTCTGGCGTGCGAATTAAACCACTCCCCGCCCCACCATGAACGACGGATTTATCTGGACAGCCCATATTAATATCGATACCCTTAAAGCCAAGTTCTTTTAAGCCATGCGCCATTTGTCGAAAATGGTCAGGGTTTTTACCCCAAATTTGCGCAACCATTGGGTGCTCATCTTCGCTAAAGGCTAAACGCCCGCGGGTACTATGTAAACCTTTTGGGCTACAAAAGCTGGCGGTATTGGTAAACTCTGTAAAAAATATATCAGGCCGTCCGGCTTTAGCAACTACATGGCGAAAGACTACATCAGTCACCGCCTCCATTGGGGCGAGAATAAAAAAGGGTTTAGGTAGTTCGTTCCAAAAATTGTTCATTGTTCTTATTATCTCATAAAAAAATACGCAACACCGACCACGATAATTCATGATGAGTGTTGCGCACAGAGTTAGTGATAGTGCGGGTTGGATGGGCGCCCTTGCGGGCGCCCATCCGGTGTGACGGCCGCTAGGCCTTGCCGCCTCCGAGGATGCGGGTGACGGCTCGGCCTTCGGAGCCGGCCTGCGACGTGGTGCGATCGACGGCTGCTTGCTGGAAGGAGTCGAGGGTCTTGCCCTCTGCCTTCTGCTGCGCCCAGGCGCGAATTTCTTCTGCACTTGCCAACTGTTTTCACCTCCTCGGGTGAACTCGATTCGAATGGGAATGAGCGGAGGAGCCCCACATTGTTCAGTAAACAGCTTCGACATCGTTGTCGATACTGTTTAAAGCTTCTTGCAAGACTCCCCCTGTCTGTGGGAAATCGATGTGGCAGGTTTGCCAGTAAGCCTTATCAGCTACACGTAATCACTAACTCTGTAAAAGTACGAACAAGGGTTTGCGTAATAAAAACACCATTACTGATGTTTTCGTCTCGTAACTCCACTTGAGTACTTACCTATTATAGCACATTCTATACTGTTTCGTCAATAAGGTCGTCTTCAAAACGAATCATATCCGCCAAGGTTGGGGCGTAATTACTAACGTCTGGTAAGTTAAGTTCGGTAATGTGCTTACAGACTGCACAAATCAGCTTTTTAGTCCGTTCGACTTCTTCAGGCGTAAAGTCGGTCGTCAGTATAATCACCTCGCCAGATCGTGCTGGTTCAATGAAGGCTAATTGGCCACTGGTAACGGTATACCGGTTGTAATCGCGCGAGTTCTCAACTAAAATTTTATAAAAAATTAATTGTTGACGGTAGCGGTGCAGCTTCATTTTAGTGCGTTCGTCTCCCCTGCTCCACGATTCCGCCGGGTGACCAGTTTTATAATCGGTCACGACCATTTCGCTATTCTCTTCATTAATATCAACCATGTCGAGCGACCCAGTCAACCAAGCACCATCGACATTTACGTTCTGGTTTGCAAAGCCAAACTCGGCTTTTTGGGTAGGCGAAAACGGCAGGGCGCCCGAGCCAATAAAGGCGGATAACTGTTCACTCCCCTTATGCAGGTAGGTATTAAAATCTTCTGGGCTCAGCCGCTGGCTTTCGAGGGCAATTTCAAAGTCATGCAAAATATCTTCCAACGGTTTCTGCTCGCCAGTTGCGTTCAAGTGTACATGGGCTTGTTGCATAGCGCGGTGCACGGCGGTTCCGTATGAAGCCGATGGCGATTTTGCACCCGGGAAATGCAGTAAGCTATTAAGCAAGAAGTGCTGTGGACCGCCACGGGAAACATCTAAGAAATTATTTAATGAAGTTGCACTCAGCTTGAAATGTTCAAGTTGGGGTGCTAATAATGTTTTCAAATCATGGGTAGTTTCAATTAACGATTGGTACCAAGCTAGTTCAACAGCCTCAACGTATTCAGCTTGGATGCTTTCGGGCATTGCCACAGGTTCGATGTTGGTCGCTAGTAAAAAGTCTGCCATGAGTGTGGCTTTGTCACTGTCGTTACGATCGCTGAAACTAATAATCAGGTTATGGCGGGCGCGGGTCATGGCGACGTAAAACAAACGCAGGCGTTCATCGGCACTATTGCCGGCTGGTTCAAGCGGTAGGTTCTCTGGGTATGAAATAGAACTGCTGCGGTGACGGGCGGTGTGACCCCACGTACTATCGACACCGTTAAATACATATACTGTGTTGAACTCGAGGCCTTTTGATTTATGGGCCGTTAATAGTTGCACGGCCGGAATGTCGCTGGCCAGCGAATAGCTGGTGGTGCCAATACTAATACCCAGGCGACGATACAGCTCAATACAGTCCACAAATTCTTTTAACTTCAGGGTAACACCAGGCCGGTGCTCACGTAGTTTCGAGCGAATTGTCCGCAGAGCTTCAAGGTATAGCAGATATTCTTCTGGGTGGTTTTCGAGCTGCTTGGTATCGAAGAAATATGTGAATAACGGGCTAGGCGCTTCTTCGTCTTGGCCGATGATTTTATCTAACATTGGTTCAAGTGGCGTGTGTATACTTTCAGAGGCCCGTTCAATTAACCAAGTATGGATGTCTACAAATTCTGGCGTTGTTTCCATAATACTCATCCACGATTGGCGGGCGTCGTAGGCATTAACGCTCAGCTTCCATAAATCCTTGGCAGAAATACCCCAAGCTGGGTGCGCTAACAATTGAGGCAACTCGGCGTTCACCCGGTCGTGGTCGCCATTTGCTAAACTGACTAATATATTGGCAGTTTGCTCTAGTAAAATAATCGGCGGCTGCTCTAAAACGTTATCCTCACGCTCGTAGCGAACCGAAATTCCGTAGCGGTTGAAGTATGGTAATAAACTCTGAATTTCAGCGTGGCGTCGGGCTAATACGGCAATCTCACCTGGCGCTTCACCAGCATCCAGGCGGCGTTTAATATCGTTAACCAACCAGTGCCGTTCGGAGTGTGGCGCCGGTGCCTGGTAGAGCGAGACACTGTCAGGCTGGCTACTATGGGATAGCAGCTGCTTGTTGAGTTCAGGGAAACGGTACTCCAGGCGATCTTCACCTTGTTGAATAACTGCTCGTGATGCTTCTAGAATAGTCGGCCCAGAACGATAGTTGTTGGTGAGCACAATTTGCTGGGCGTCTGGGTAAACTAAACTAAAATTTAAAATGTTAGAAATGTCGGCACCTTGGAAACCATAGACCGCCTGGTCGTCATCACCGACTACTAAAATATTTGGCGAACCTTCGTTGACCGGGTTGTCGGTAAGGTTATGTAGAATACGCATCTGCGCCAGGTTGGTATCTTGGAACTCATCAACCATAAAGTACAAATATTTTTCTTGCAGGTTAAACTTCAAATCATCATTCACTTCCACAGCGTGCACTACTTGCATAATCATATCGTCGTAATCAAATAAGCCGGATTTTTCCATTTCCGTTAAGTACTCGTAGTAAATGAAAGACAAGGCTTTTAGCTTGGTGAGTCGCTTGCGGTCTTTGCCGACTAATTGCTTTTGATCGTTACGTTCGAACCAACGGTTTTTCCAAGCTGTCACTGGTTTGGTAGGGTGGACGGTACTGGCTTGTTCCAATACAGTCGCCAATGAATCTGAAAAAATGCGCACTAACGGCGCCACGCCATACAAAGCTTCGGTATCGTTGGCTTCTTGGGCTAACTGGGCATAGGCAGCTTCCAGGCTGGCGGCGGTTGTTTTCTTAATCCCCTGCTCTAATATCGGCACGACTAAGCGTTCAATGCTATCCAATGAATCTTCGCTTTGTTGAATAACCGCTAATAATTCGTCGCTGGTTAAAGCGCTATTTCGTTTCAACTGCGAGATGACACTTTTAGCATCAGATAAATAGGTGTACTCGCCGTTCATCATGCTGGCTAGTGGGTTTTTATTTTTATCCAGGCTATCAAAGATACCGCGCAAAATTTCGTATTGGCGCAGCTCGTCGGCTGGCTCGAATAAGGCATTGTTGTAAAAGTATTCACGGTTTTGGTTGATAATTTCGCTACCAAAACTGTGGAAGGTGTGAATTGACACTTTGTAAGCATCTTTACCAATAATATCGACTAAGCGTTCGCGCATGGCCTGCGCGCCGCTATCGGTAAAGGTTAAACACAAAATATTTTGCGGTAATGTGTCGGTTTTTTTAAGAATGTTGGCAATTCGCACGCTCAAAAGCTCGGTTTTACCAGTGCCCGGACCGGCGACAATCATAACCGGGCCGTCGATTGTATCAACGGCTTGTTTTTGTGCATCATTTAGCTGTTTATAGCGTGCTTCGAAACCCATTCATTCATTATACACGTCACAGATGGTACAATGTTGACATGAATGAGCAGATATATGATGATTACGCTTTAGAGCGGCTGCTAAAAGAGCAATTTGGCGTAATCGCAGAGATAGATTCGGTGATTGCCCGCCGTATTCCGGTTGGCCGAAGTGTGGAAGCGACACTTTTCTTAACGGCTAAAAAGCAATTATTTCTATATATCCACGGTGAAGTGAAATTATTATTTTCCGATGTTCAAAAAATTGTTTCACGGGTTGGCTTAACGGCAGAATTATATATGCCACCTAAAAACCAACCACACTACTTTGACGATATTGGTACGCGAAAGTTTCGTGAAATCTTTCCAGGCCGAAAAGTCGTTAACCCGGAAGATATTTCCTTCTACCGTACCCTTGCACCCTATAGCCCGGCTTTGATACTTATTCAAGAAGTAAAAACCGGCACCATTTTTCAATATGATAGCGACAGTAAAAACAATTGGCGCCCACACGCTAAGTTCAGCTACCGCCGCATTCGAACCAGCTAGTCAGTTATTGGTGGGTCAACTACATCGTATTTAGCTTTGGCTGCTAAACCGACTAAGAAATCTAAAGCGCTTGGCTCATCAATTGCCCGCTCTAATAGTGGCTGACGAATTTCAAACATTACATTTTTACCACCAGGAATAACCCTTAGCTTATATATAATGGTATCCCCATCAATATCCTTACCGAAATAGGCCTTAGGGTTTGAGGTAGCCACTTCAGACCACGAAGCGTCGACCATTTCTTTATTGGCACCATTGATAGTTGCCGTGTAAGGGTACACCTCCACAAACAAATTATTGTCGAGTGATTTAGCGGTCGTAAACCCAAAGCCACAGCTATCGGCGATGGTACCATTTGGTGCGTTCATCCCCGCACGCACCCCTTCGCTAATACCTGTCACTAAATCGGCAAAGTAGGTGGTTTTAATAGCTTCGGTAGAAATGATTTGGCAGGCATTATAATCAGGTGTTTGAGTAAGGCTAATTTTTGAAACTGGTGGCGGCGGCGCAGCTTTGGGTGTAATGAAGTACAGCCCAGCAACGGTTGCTAATATAATAAGTAGTACCACTATTCGAGCGAAGAATGATTTGATTGGTGATTTTTTTGCTTTCATAGTTAACTACACCCCGTACATTTATAGGCACTGATAACGTTGATGGTCGCCGCCGATGAAGTACAACCAATATTTACTTCATAGTAACTGACCCGCACGCCAGGGCTTGTGGCACCCTTCCATTTAATGGAATCCGACGATGCGCTGGCGGCTTTCCAGGTGGCAACCGAGCCGAGTTGTTTAGCTTTTATAGTTGGTGCGTTTGTTCCGCAAATATTCGTCCAGTTGGCATTGATAGTGCGACCACAATAATTTGCCCGGCAATCATCTTCACCTGGCGTAAGTGTTAAGTTCATACCTGGCCGCGTATAGCTAATTGAGTTAGTTGCCTGCGTGTAGGCGCTGGCGACTGACCCCTTTTGGCAGCGTACAGCTGATTTCAATGTGACGCTTTGGCCATAGGCTAATGGATACGTTGGACGAACATAATTTGTTCCCTGCAACCAGGTGGTGTCATTGGCCTTCCATAAAAAGTACTTGGTTGTACCAGCTGGGCAAGCTGCCGTCGCGGCGCTACCGGTCAGCGACAAACCGTCGTTGGATGTATCAATGGTATATGCCGCCGGAGCACCAATCGGTGTGGTTGCTGTGACTGTAGCTGAACCGATACTCTCTAGCCCATTCGCGGTGGCATAGACTTTAAAAAACCACTGCGTTCCTTGGGTGATGTTAGCGATAATTGGTAGGCTGGTAGTTTTTGTGGTTACTGAAAAAGTGTCGGCGCCGTCGGTTAAGCCATATTTAACTGTATAGCCAGTTGCGTTTGCAGCCGCCTGCCAGGTGATGGTTATTTGGGTAGCAGCATTAGCGGTTGCACTTACTTCGGTTGGCGTGGCTGGCGTAACTAGGTTGGATGCGATGTTAGAAAATTCGCTGCGGTCATTTGGCGAGACAGCTTGAACTTTATAATAATAGGCTCGGTTAGCAGCCAAGCCGCTGGATACCTGACTCGTCGAGTTAATACCAGTTGTTGTAATGACGCCGGTTGTAAAAGTATTATTGGTGGCCCGAACTAATGTATACGTTGTATCTTCAGACGCATTAGCCGGTGCTGTCCAGTTGGCGGTAATTTGCGTGTCTGAATTTGCCGTTACGGTTAAATTAGGAATGCCTAACTTTAAATCAGTCACTTGAGTGGTTGGTGCGGGTGTTGGGGCTGGCTGAGGGTTATTGCCGGTTGGTAGTCCCCTGCTTGCGACTTCTTCAACCGTACTATTTAGTTCATTGCGATAGATTAATGTATACGTCGAACATGAACCAGCTCCGGCACAATCGGAACTGCCATCACCTCGGTATTCAATAAAATCATCACCTGCTAAAGCAAGCGTTTGCCCGCAACGAATGGAGTTCGTTTCATCAGCTGATGCGCCCGGCATAACTAAGGCGGTTTTATTCAACCCTTTTAATGTATTTGCAGTCAGCGTCGCCCCATCGGCAGTAATTGCCTTACAGCTAGGGTAATTTCCGTTCTCGGTAAAGTATTGTTCCAGGGCATTGGCAACGGTGCTGACACTAGCACTCCGCTGCGCATCTCGCCTATCGGCTTGGTAGCGTGAAATACCAATCACAGCTAAACCGGCTAAAATGCCGATTGCCGCAATTACCACCACAAGTTCTACTAGAGTAAAACCACCCCGTTTCGTCATAGCATAATTGTAGCATAAGCAGCAACATTGCCACCAGATATGGTAAAATAATGAACGTTCATAGCACTGGGGATTCGCCAAGTGGTAAGGCACTGGTTTCTGGTACCAGTATTCGGGGGTTCGAATCCCTCATCCCCAGCCAAGAAAAAATACGAACTATCTGTTCGTATTTTTTCTTGCCCGAGATTCGGCTCGAACCCCCGTTTTGCAAAGCAAAACCCCACCTTGGAATTTTTAGTTCGAATCCCTCATCCTCTAATTTATATTTCGAATTCTATTTGTTTTTATATCTACGGGCTATACTGATAAAATTACCATAATAAAGGAGGATATATGGATTCTGAAGAAGTATCAGCGATTATTAGTGACGTTAGAAGCGCGGTAGTAGGAATTACATTTTATTATGAAAATGAGGTTTTAGCAGGTGGGTCGGGCTTTGTTTATAAAGGATATTTAATATCCAATAATCATGTATTTAATCCTAAATACTCACAATTTAAGCCCGAAACCGAAGTTCGTTTAAGGTTCGGAGATACTCCACAGTATGCGAACGATGATGTTGTTATTAGATATGGTTCATTCACACCTTATGCAGGTTCAGACCAATATTCTTATGATTACATCGTGTATAAACTTCCTATAGATACTAGCAACAGGTATCAGTTTGTACTTAAACCCGACAATTCATACGAGGGGCAAAGTGTGTTACTCTGCGGCTACCCTTTTAACACTAAGTATATGACATCACATGTCGGTAGAATCTCAGCTATTTTTACTGAAAATAATGTAAAAACTTTACAGCTTGATGCGAGTGTTAACAATGGCAACTCTGGCGGCCCGTTGATAGACATCAAAACAAAAGAGTTAATTGGTGTAGTGACTAAAAAAAGAACAGGTCTATTCAGTGAATTCGATGATTTGATTAAAAGCTACGATAATAATATAAAAGTTATGAGTAGTGTTAAGGCAAATATGTCCATAGGGGGCATAGATCCGGTAAAAGTCTTGATTGCAACACAGGAACAGATGAAAGTCGTATCTGAAAATATCAAAAGGTCTTCAAATACGGGGATAGGTTTTGCTCATAGTTGCGACAAGATTCTAGCAGAGAATTTATAAATTCTTCCTGGAACACAACCATTAACCCCAGCCAAGAAAAGTATCTGTATAAAAAGCCATCGAATGTATGGCTTTTTTTATTTCACCTAAGTTGTTCTTCGTGAAATTCCACGTTCTGAAGTACAATCTTGATAACTATATTTTGTCTGGCAGTGGAGTGATTATTTTCATTCGCACTGGAACTATCATTTTCTTTGCTGTTTCTTCATCTATAACTTCCCACTTTTGAGGGTTATTGAAATCTTCCACTTTTATCATTTCGGTCGTTAAACTACTAGTTTGATAGGTCTGGCGTGCTACGTCATATATACCTTGTGTTTCGATAAGTTCAAGGTTTCGTAGATAATAACGTTTTTCAACGAAATAGCGAATTGTAATTTCGCCGACTGGAATATTATTTTTCGAAAGGTCAATAACAGTACCATCTTCGATTTTTAAGAAATACTCGCCTGGTTTGGGATTATTTTTCATATGTACATTATTCCAATGTTTGCCTAGCACTATATCCCAACCTATATTTCCTTGCGGTGTTTTAATGAGAGTACCCGTCAAGTCAGGGCCGAAGTTATGTGCCATGCGTATATTGTTAAGTGATAATGACGCCTTTGATAAATACAAGTCCTCAGTAATTTGAGGTGCAAAAACCTTAGTTCGAATTTTTTCGTCATTACTGTCAACAATTGATAGCAAATCTATTCCGTGTGCTGCGCCTGCTTTGTATGCTCCCTTCGTAAAGCCTGAGTTCGAAACAATAGCGCCCTTCGTTGAGCCGATATCTAATAACTTTGTAACCAAGGCTTCAACTAGCTCTATGTCAACTTTTGCTTTATGGTCTTTGCATTCAAATACGAGATTATCGTATTGAGAAGCGTCTACGAGTTGGACATCAATTTCTCGCTTTAAGTCCGTTAACTTACCCAATACCCTAATGCCTTGAAAGACTTGAGCTTTAGGGTTATTTTGCTGCACAATTTCGGCAGTTTTTTCTTCGTAGTATCGACCTTTCTTCATATTTACATTATACGCTCAGAAGGCATTCTATCTAGTGTTCTTCCTGGAACACGACCAGTAACCACACTCAAGAAAAAAGACAGTCGAACTACTGTCTTTTTTCTTGACTAGAGCTGTGGCTCGACTCACTTTTTTTGCAACGCAAAACCCCGCCTTGAAATTTTTAGTTCAAATTTTTTATCCCTGAACAATGCGATTTACGCAGAAACGTTCGCAAAATTATTCTTCTAATGTTAATGTGAAAGCAATGATTAATGAAAACGAAGTACCGACTTCTACGCTTACGCAGAATAAACATTCATTTGCCAAAAGTGCCTGGACGGTAGTAGCTTTAATTTTCACACCCTTTCTTGGAATTGTATTACTATGGTCGTTCTCTGGATGGCGTACGGCACCTAAAGTTGTGATAACGATAATTGCTAGCATATGGGTAATAATTCAGTCAGCAGTTCTAATATTAGCATTTATATTTTTATGGCTAAATCAGTTCAGCTTACAAGCTATCATTCCTCAAGATCCACTCGCAACTACATATCTAAGAGAAAAGTATAATGAAGAATTTGTTCTGACCAAGGGTGGGAGTTCTAGTACTTTAGGGGAACCTATTAGCTACAGTAAACGATACTCGCCGAAAAATGATACTTCTATCAATTTTTATGTACGCAAATGTTTGTCTCAGTGCAAAACAAAACAAGACACTGATTTTACGGATGATTACTTTTTTGCACTTTGGAGTAAACGCGAAAGTGAAAGCTTAAACGCCTTAAGGTTAAGTAGTGGATTAGACGGAAAAGCATATGTTTATACGGGTTATGGGAAATTTCAGGACGATATGATTGATGATAGAACCCACAAGCTTAAAGAATCTCTAGAGCAACTTTCGCCTGATGTAAGAGCTAAACAAGGCTATAATGCTTACTATCTATACGAAGTAAATAATTTATCAGAAATAGATAATGCTAAACTGAAATTGATCATTAATCAAGTAATCAATAGAGCTAATGAGCTCACAATAAAATCTCCAAATGTTAATATTACTGTGGTCGTTAAAGATCCATCTCTTGATTCTAGACGAAATAAGCATTACATGTATTCCACGGCTGATGCCTCGGAAGCGTTGAAAATCGGTGATATTAAACCCCTTTTCCGTGAATATTAAAGAACGATTTATAAAATATATTTTCATGAATACATTCACTAATTTCACCTTGGAATTTTGAATTCGAATCCCTCATCCGACTCAGAAGGCTAAGCTAATTGCTTTTTTATCACAATATGATAAGATATAGTTCTAACATCTGTTGGAAATGAGTTTTGTCTCTACTCAACTTTAGAGACAGGTAGGATCAGAGATGCCCATCGCGCCTAACGAAGCGGAAGATCTATCCCGTATGCGAGATACTCATCCGCTCGAGTGGATTTGCAAACAGATTGACGCCGAACTCGTCGACAATGTCGGTACGGGCACCGCGCTCGGCATCCTTCGTAGCCGCTTCAACACCCCGGCTCTGGAGCAACTCGTGATAAACGAATACCGGAAAGCTGGCTGGAGAGTTTCTCTGGAACGCGACGAGGAACAAGGCGATCACATCCGAATCGAGACGTAGCTCGTCGTCTACCTATTCACCCTCTCGAAAGGAGTGCGTCCATCACGGAGGCCCCTCGAAAGAGGGTGCTTCCATTTCCTGAAGCATATTCATTAATCCCGGCCAAGAAGATTATGCTTAAAGACTCCATATTGGAGTCTTTTTGTTTGTTATAATCAGATTATGTTTAAAAAAGATAATCTGGAATCAAAAAACAACAAACTTATTATTTTATTAAGTATTTTTATTACTTATTCGATTATCGTAACAGCATTATTTTTGTATTTTAATTTTGAATTACAAAAGACAAAAGCTGAGCGAGATAATTTAAGTCTTACATACGAACTACTTCTTCAAAAATCTCAAAAATAGAAGTTTCTTCCTGGAACACGACCACTAACCCCAGCCAAGATAATTATGCTTGCATCAACGCTACCTAATGGTAGGCTAAAGTACATGGAATTAAAAAATAGATATGAAAAATTTCGCAAACCACTTATGAGCGTCGCTTTATTCGGAGGTGTCGCGCTTGGTCTTGCTGGCTGTTCCGTCGGTTCATATCAGGTAATAGCTCACCAACCTGTTGAAGTTTTAGATAAACAAGAGTCTGAAAGATTTGTATCTGCGCAAGAAAGCCCCGGCTTCCCACATTATGAAGATGTATACCATATGACTATTGAGCAATGCGACCGTGGGGATGAAACAATTTCCGATGACAGCGGATGTATCGAATTGCAGATTGAGGTAAACGAAGCTATGTTTAATCAATACTCAGTCGGCGATGTGTTAACGTTTGACAAGGACTTAAAAGGCTACCCTACGCAGGATTCAAAGTAATTTCCTGAAACACGACCACTAACTCAAGCCAAGAAAAAGGTATCGTATCCTCCCTTGTTGGTGAAGTCGCAATTTTACAAGACTTTAGCAGGAGGGCGCAGAATTAATTAAGTAATTAATTCTTGAACACATCCACTATCCATATCCAAGATATTTATACTTAAAGACTCGGTTTTTAAGTCTTTTTATTATCGATTGTGTTTGCATCAAAATAATATGTAATCTAAAGTAAGTCTATGGAATTTAACACACCGAAGTTTGATAAACAAACCGAACAAAAATTAGACATCAGTCGAGTATTTGGCGAGGATGCAAAAAAGTTAATTAACCAAATCGCTCACGATAACCCTGCATTAAGTGAAGATGAAGTTATAAGCTATGCATGGTCACTCATTCCGGAAGCGACTGCCTACATGCAACCTGCTGAACCCGAGGATTTAGCCGCAAACGCAATTGATATCTATGAAGGCTACGAAGCTTTCCGCCGAATTCAAGATTAATAACAAAAAATAGAACCACCACAGTGGTTATATTTTTTGTGAACTTCATATAGATTTGTTGTGATACGGTACAGCCATGTTGAGAAGTTGGCTTTGTTGACTGAAAAGTTTTTCAAACATTTAAACCTTTGCTAATATCCCCCTAACTCTATACACTTAGAAGGTTGCTCAAAGGAGACCTTCTCATGACTGAATCAACGGCTAAACAAAACAAACTTATTATCAATTTGCTGATTATTTCGGCTTTTGTCGTTATTCTTAATGAAACCGTTATGGGTGTTGCGATTCCGCACCTCATGGCCGACCTCGGCATTACGGCGCTCGCCGCACAATGGCTGACGACTGCCTTTCTTTTAACTATGGCGGTAGTCATCCCAACGAGTACCTCCCCTCGCTGGAGCGGGCGATCGCCGAGAGCCGAGCTGAAGGCAACTGGGAAGAATGGTCAAGTCCAAGTGGCTAAGTCCGGGCTTTGAAGTCCGTACGTTTACACGAAAAGAGTCCGTTGAATTTGTTCAACGTCGATTCGTTCGTCGTTTAACGTACGGACTCTTTTCAAAATCAAAAGTCTAACTACTATGCTTCCTGCGTAAAAGCAGCTTCTGGCAAATACTTCTTAAAAAGTACCTGAGGGCAATCACTTGCGGTCACGGGGTCACCCATACTTTCTAATAAGGCCTTCATACCAAGGCACCTTTCTTTTAGAAAAAGTAAGTTGTCTGGAATTTCTGCTTCTTGTAATTCGTTATATATTCGCGCTGCTGTTTCACAGTTGTGTTGACTAATGCATGGTGGGAATTCGGTTTCGTTCGGCATAATGTATTTCCTCTATATGAATTAAACAGTAAGTTCTTTTAATAGCACCAGTATACCACCACTACAATAATCATTTGCTATACTAATTTCATGACCGATAAAGTTGAACGCCAATACTTCAAATCTTATTTAGCTATGATTGATAATTCTGTTGGTACAGAAATGTTTCGTAGTTTTTATGTGCGGGTGAATGATGGCCCAGTAACTGATATTATTGGTTCTGGTGAAAATGCCTGCGCCTTTTATGTCTCCACTATCTTATTGGTTTTCGGCAAGCAAAAAAGCGTCCATGCAACCGTTAAAAGTGTTATTACAGACCTTGAAGAATCGGGTTGGGAGCTTGTAGATGAAAATGATATGAAAGCTGGTGACGTTATAGTATGGTCCGGCCGTGATGACGATAACCCTAGTCAACATATTGGTTTTTATATTGGCGACAACCTTGCTATTAGCACCTCATCGAATGAACAAAAAGTTTTTAAACACGATATTCATTTTGGTCAGGTGCAACGAAAAATTATGTCCGTCTATCGATCGCAAAATTGGTAGTTTCCTCCATTCTTCATAGACCATAATGAATAAATATGATATAATATTATTTATGCTTCACTCGGAGTTGTACCCAAGACCAAGGAGCTCTCATGTTCTCTTCCCTCGGACTCAGATTCGTTCCCGTAATCAGCCAAACCTTCAAGACGGCCAAAGGCGTCGAAAGCCTGAAGCTTCAGGACAGGGTGGCGGCTGGCTTCAAGAACCCTCTCGAGGATGCCGACCCCTCTAACACCAAGTTAGTGCTGAAGCAGTTATGGCGGCACATTCGCCACCCCGAACGCTACAGTGGTTACACACTGAATGGACAGCTGATCGCATTCATGGTGCAGAACTACTGGCTGGCCGGTGATGAGGAACCTTACAAAGGTCCCGAACCGATTAACCAGTGGGGCATCTTCGGACTGGTCGCATCAGATGAGCTGGACAGAGACATACGCGAGTACGTCCTGGAGAGCTTGCTGGTGTATTCTTTCAAGGACCCTGAAAGCGGCGAACCTCGTACGGTGAACATTTCCATCTACGAACAGGACCCGCTGCTGAAGATTGCTTTACGCCATGGGTTCGTTCCTGTCGGCGAGAAGGCTGAAGCCGCCGGAGCACCCGGCCTTCTGCAGCATCGCTACCAGCGTCCGGCATCTCATTGAAGGGTACGCCCGTCGAAAAGGTTTGAGGAATTTATTCTTCACCGCTTCGGTGGGCCTTTTCTATGTTCAAAAAATATGAAAAAAGCCACCCGTCGAAGGATAGCTTCCTTCAACAGGTGGCGAGCGTGGTGTAAGCAGGTGCTAAGCTAGACGAATGAC
>JAQGHA010000012.1 GCA_028289065.1 Candidatus Saccharimonadota bacterium | reverse complement strand
CAAAAATAAAACCTAAAATTAAAATTGGTGTTGGGACGCGGCTTTGTTTGAGCGTTTCGCGCCTGGATGGTACATGTTCGGCCATTACTTTACAACTCCCCTGTCGTTCAAAAGATATCAATTACTTTTTATAATTATAGCGTAACCTGGTAAGGATACGCTATAAAAGTTATGTTTCGCTTAGAGATAATTACTATAGTTGTCGGTAAGTATCAAAGAAGCCTACAGATACTTCCATTAAACTATACATGCCGTACCCAGAGCCGTAGTTAAAATTGTACTGACTAATTTGGATAACGCTTTTCCCTTTTAATTTACCGGTGTTACTTATGTACGGGTCAGTTTCAACCCATGCAACATGCCCAGGACCACCATCATATAGAACAGCAACTGTTCCGGCTTTTGGTGAAGTTGAACTTCCCTTTGAACCAAAGTTACTTGCGTTACCCCAACTTGGCCAATAGCCCTTTTCTTGCTTTATTTTCCATGCAACATAGCTTGCACATTGTCGACAACCGTAGCCACGATTATCACCACCATTACCGTTTGAACCCTTTGATGACATGTATGTGTACACCATTGGACAGTTTGAATTATTCCACATACCGTAATCTTCATCTGTAACGTATGCCGGAAGAAGGCCACTTTGTAGGAGATTGAAACCACCGGTGCTTACAGTCTTCTGGCTTAAGGCAGCCTGGGTAGCACGTGCTTGAGCAATTTGCGCCGCACTCGCTTGAATGAGGCCCTGATAAGCGGCTTCATTATTTTGAGTTTGAGCAAGCAGGTTAGCTTGTTCGTTCTCTTTTGCAACCAAAGTGTCCCGAGCAGTCTTTTGAGTTGCTAGTACCGATTCAACTTCTGCCTTTTGAGTAGTAAGTTGAGTTTTAAGATCTTGAACTCTGTTAATGGTACCACTTAATTCTTTCTTAATAGAATTGCGATATTCCTGTTTATTGAGGAATTCAGAAATGTCTTTGCTACTTGCAATCATTTCTATCGGTGATATATCGTCGTCAACATATAAGCTGGCGAGAGTTGATCCCAGGGCATCTTGATTTTCAGCGATCTGCTTCTCGGTATCCGCTATATTAATTACTAATTGATCATATTGGCTTTGGCTTAAGTCAACTTGGGCCTGCAATGCATTCTTTTCGTTCGTAATTTGTGCTAATGCGTTACCAAGTGTCGTTGCTTCCGCATTCAAACGGTTTGCTTCGGCTTGAAAACGCGACATCTCCGCTTGCAAGGCACGGATTTTGTCATCGTACTGGTCAGCGGATACCGGGCGGTTGACCCACATAAAGCTGACGGTTGCGACGATAATTACGGCTAGGATTGCTACGCCCCATTTAAGAGCAAGAGATTTTGAAACTGGTGTGGTGGTGCGCAGGTTCATCATTATTACTTAATTTAGCATAAGTGCTATGCTAAGTCAATATTAGAGCTTGAGGTAGCGGCGAGTTGCTAACAGAGACGAGGTGACACCAATAGTAGCTCCCACGACAATCATACCAAGTACTATAAAACCGGCATATATAGTTAGCATTTCCGTCGTAGACTCAATTGGGATTTTTGCTTTTTCAAGCGCAGGAGCAACCAGCATCAATAATGTATACCCTAACCCACTGGCAATTAGTGCTCCGAAAAACCCGTATACAATGGCTTCAACTAAAAACGGACCGCGAATAAATGAACTTTCAGCACCAATTAGTTTCATCATTTGAATTTCTTCTTTGCGGTTAAAAATAGCCATTCGTATGGTATTGAAAATAATGAGCATTGCAATACTACCGAAGACTATACTCACAACAATACCGCCTTGAATAGCGAGGTTAGCAGCTTGACCGATACTTTCAATAGCCTCGCGTCGACTACCGGCAAATGAAGGTGGACTTTCTTTACTTATGTTTTCTTTAAGAAGACTATTCTCTTGAACGAAACTAGCTAGCTGAGATGTATCATTGATCTCCACCACTTTGATACTCAATGTCCATGGGAATTGGTTGTTCGCAAGCTTAATTGCGTCAAGAGTACTCGCACTATTTTTATTCTGTTCAATAAACGAATCGCGCGCCTGCTCAGGAGTAGTTATATCTACATCAGTAACGCTACTTAAAGTGCGAGCATCAGTAGCAATTTTTTCAACATTTTCTGCAGTTGCGTCTGTTTTCAAGTATATTGACATCGTCACCTTGTCGCGTAAGTCATCTACAGTACTCGTTAATACGTTATGCGCTACTAGGCTCACAAAAATTACAAATAACGTAATGGTCATAATAGCGGTGGCGGCAACGGTTAGCCAAGCGTTACGGGTAAAGTTATTTACACCGTAGCGGCACATACGCAAAAAGGTCACCCACTGTCGATGGTGGCGTTTTTGCTTAGTTATTGCTTTTGAACTTAAATTCTTTTTATTCTTTGCCATATTATTGCCTATAGCTTCCTTCGGCTTGGTCACCGGTAACTTTACCGCCTTCAATTGTTATCACTCGCCTTTTGAGCTTGTTCACAATTTCGGCGTTGTGGGTTGTGAGAAGTACAGTTGTACCGTATTTATTAATTTTTTCGAGTAAACGAACAATTTCCCAGGTGTTTTTAGGGTCAAGGTTACCGGTTGGCTCATCAGCAATGAGGATTTTTGGCTGGCGCACAATCGCTCGAGCAATCGCCACCCGTTGGCGCTCACCACCAGAAAGTTGGCTTGGGAATTGCTTTTCTTTACCCGTTAGCCCAACCAGGTCAATCACCTTCGGGACGGTGTTTTTAATTTCACGGCCCGTCATCCCGGCAATCTCCAGGGCGAAGGCAATGTTTTCAAACACGGTTCGTTGCGGTAACAGTTTGAAGTCCTGGAAGACCACACCAATTTTGCGGCGTAGCATCGGGATTTGGTTGTCTTTCAAGGTATCGTAATCAATGCCACCAACAACAATCTTACCGGTAGTTGGTTTCTCTTCACGGGTTAATAATTTCAAAAGCGTTGACTTACCTGCTCCAGACGAGCCGACGATAATCACAAATTCACGGGGTTCAATAAATAAACTCAGTCGACTGAGTGCGGGTGCATTATCTTTGCCGTATGTTTTTGTTACCCTATCTAGCAGTATCATTTATGTAACAAGTATAGCACGAGAAGCCGAGTGAAAAAATCCGTTTATGGTTTTTTCCGAGGCACCGAAGTGCTATGTCGCGCAGCGAGATAGCATATTTTAGGCTTCAATACGACGGGCAATTATAAAGCCCACAAAAATTCCTACTAGCCCACCTATAGTGCTAAAAAGAATGCTCCAACCACTGAAAATATCGTTATCACCCCATAACGCAGGTACGTAGGCACCGGCAATACCGCCAACCAAGGCACCAATTCCAATTAGAATCTTATACATATGATTAGTATATCACCCGAATTATTGGTTTATCTCAGCAAATATGGAAAGTTGAATTGAGTTCCAAGAAAGCGCGCCGAAATGGCGCGCCCTCTTGGGAGGTGAACTCAGATTAGTACGAGACGCTTCCGCTGCTCCGCACCGAAGTTGTCGCGGCTGGTTTTCACCTGGGCCATCGACATGCGGATTTTTTTGAAGATCTTCTCGACCGTCGGGCTACCGCTGGCGAGGATTGCATCCAGGAGTTCCTTGTAGTTGGCCGAGCTGGTGACGTGATACTTCCGGGAATGTTCAGCCAAGTCACCAAACATCTTGATGGTAGCCTCGTTGTAGTTCTCGGCCGCGGGGCTGATCCGCTGCTCACGTCGGAGCTTGCGAATCTCTCTGGCCTTTTTGGGCGACGAAAACTCCTGCTGGATTTGGCAGATGATGACCTCTTCTTTGAGGCCCAGGCTTTGCAGCCACTGCACCGATACGGTCGTGCTTTCCAACGTGAAAACCTTCAGCAGGTACAACGCCGGGTCGATCGTCGGAAGCTTCAGCCCGTCAGGGCCCGCCAACTCCAAGACCGCCGTGTGCACCTCCCCGATGTGGACCGGAAGCTCGTCGATCGTCGACTGAATATCACTTAACATTGCCATTACCTCTCTGTAATGTGGTCTGAGTTCACTTTGAAATACCGATTCAGTATTCCATATTTAGTGACATAAACTGTGAATGTGCGGTTGCACTAAAAAGTGCGGCATGAAACTATGTTATATCATACTTAAAGGCTTTATTCAACAGAGGGAGCTTCGAGGTAAGCTTCCATAAAACTATCCAAGTCGCCATCAAGTACACCCTGGGCGTTGTTGGTTTCGTGCTTGGTGCGAGTATCCTTTACAAGCGTATACGGGTGCAAAACATAATTTCGAATTTGGCTACCCCAGTTTGCTGACTCCCCGGCTTGTAACTCGGTAATCGAACTCACGTGCTGCTCCATTTGTAATTGGGCTAATTTGGAGCGTAATAATTTCATGGCAGTTTCTTTATTTTGTAACTGCGAGCGTTCATTTTGGATGGCTACCACAATACCGGTTGGTATGTGGGTAATACGCACGGCTGAGTCAGTGGTATTCACCGACTGCCCGCCGTGGCCGCCCGCCCGATACACATCGATTTTTAAGTCCTTGTCATCAATTTGCACTTCCGATGGGGCGTCAATTTGCGGCAACACCTCTACCAACGCAAAGCTGGTTTGACGTAAGTTATCGCTGTTAAAAGGGCTTAACCGCACTAAACGGTGTACGCCATGCTCCGATTTTAGTTTGCCGTAAGCAAATGGTCCGGTGACTTCTATCACCACTGATTTTATACCAGCTTCTTCGCCCGTAGAACGCTCAATACTCGATGTCGACATATCTGATTTTTCAGCCCAACGTAGGTACATTCGCTCCAGCATCTCCGTCCAATCTTGGGCGTCAGTTCCGCCAACACCAGCGCTTAAACGTAAAATCGCGTTGTGGTCATCAAAGTCGCCATCAAACAATAAATCTTTGCGCATGGTTTCGAATTCATTTTCAAAAGCAATAATTTGGCCCTCAAATTCAGCTATTAACGTGTCGTCGTCTAAATCTAATAATTCAGTCAGGTCACATACCTGTGCTTCCAAAGTTAACCAAGGGTCGACCATTTTTTTCAAAGCCGCTAATTGCTTGCTAAGGTCTTGGGCGTGGTTGGGATTATTCCAAATTTCTGAAGTCGAAAGTTGTCCTTCAAGTTCACTAATATGAACCTCTTTATCGGCTAAACGTAACCGTTCAGACGCGGCTTCAATTTGAGTGCGAAGTTTTTGGAGACGTTTTAACAGCGGTTGCATTACAAAGCATTCACAGCGGCAATGAACTGCTCGCCCCTATCGACGTAGTTTTTGAACAAGCCAAAACTGGCTGCGGCTGGGCTCAGTAGCACCACACTCCCCGGCTGAGCAATTTCGGCTGCCCGGCGCGTGAAGGCTTCGGCGCTGGCATCTTGAATAATTTCGTAGTTACTAAACTGTGCCGCCTGCAACGCTTCAGCGATTCGCTCAGCTTCATCACCAATCAATATAACCTGTACATCGTGCTGTGTAATCTCCTGCGCCAGTTCGCTAAAATCAGACCCCTTTGACGAGCCGCCTAATATCAGTACTTTCGGTTTATCAGCAAATGCCCGTAGCGCCGCAATAGCTGAGGTTGGTGTAGTAGCAATGCTGTCATCGTAATACTCAACACCATTCACAGCTCGCACCAACGATAAGCGGTGCGGCAAGCCCTTGAAGTCCGCTATACCAGTGGCGATATCTTCGGCATCACCGGTGTAGGCCCAAACTGCATCAATCGCCGCTAAGGTGTTGTCGATGTTATGCGCACCGGGAATAGTGACTGTATCCAGAGGGAACAGTTGCTGTTGACCATAATAAAACCAACCGTCGCGAACATGGGCAGCTTCGTACGACGGAAAGCCGACTTTTTGGGCTGATGATTGTTCAGCAATCTGCGACGAATACAGGTTCGAAGCATTATAAATAAGTACGTCGTCAGCGCTTTGGAATCGCGTTATGTGCGCTTTGGCCTCAACGTACTCTTCCATACTGCTATGAACATCTAAATGTTCCGTTTCAATATACAATACTACAGCGGTTTTAGGCGATCGTTCAATATCCCATAACTGGAAACTGGAAAGTTCATACACCACAATGTCTTCAGCTTGAATTTGGCTCAAAACACTCAGTGCCGGAACGCCAATATTTCCTACTAACCAGACTTTTTTACCAGCTGCTTCCAAGATTGAAGCGATCAAGCTAGCCGTCGTGCCCTTCCCCTTCGAGCCGGTCACACCAATAATTGGCGCTGGGCATTTTTCAAAGAACTCATTAGTAGCGGACCAAATTTTTCCATCGGTAGAAATTTTACGAGGTGCTAACCCAGCGGTTCGTATGACCATATCAAAACCAGCTAATTGGCTAAAAGCATCGGGGGCTACTAAAGACGCTACACCTTCGGGAATATCAGTACCAGTACACTTTTCGTCAACAATAGTGAGCTCGTTTTCAGGCCACTGTGACCAATAGCGAAAGTTTTCTTGGCCTTCAATTCCGTAACCGGCAATGGCAATCTTCATACCCTTATTGTATCTCGGATGGGAAGAGTCCGGCTACTTTTTCGTTTAGCTCTACCAGCTCATCGCGATCACCACTACTGA